>SXPB01000138.1 GCA_005776475.1 Planctomycetia bacterium | reverse complement strand
GCGCCGTTGGGGCCGAGGAACGCGACAACCTCGCCGCGTCGGATCGTGAACGTCAGATGGTCGATGGCAGCGAAGGACCCGTAGTGCTTGCACAGGTCGATCGCTTCGATCATTGGCTCTCGGTCGGTCATGGGAGCTAGGTTCGAAGTCGGGATCAGTCGGAGGAACGGAAGGAACGGAACGGAAGGAACGATTTGTCGCACGGCCGCGGGTCGCGTGGATCCCGGCAGCGGACGACAAAGTGGGGCAAAACCCTTAGCCGCAGGGAGACGCCGGCGCAACCGTGGGGACGGCGGCGGGTTCGATCGCTCCAAGCGACGGGGGGTCGCGAGCAAGCGGCGCAGGACGCTGCCATGCGGCAGAAACTCCGAAGTGGCTCAGGGAAAACCCGTACCGAATCGAGCCCGGTGCCATCGGCGAAACGGCGTCGCGCGGGCGCGCCGACCACCGTGGCGACGTCGGACGGCCGATGCACGGCGCGTCTACGCCATGCGCTTCCTCACCAAACTCGTCACGTTCCTGCTCACCACCGCGTCGCAGCTGCCCGCGCAAACGCCGCCGCTGCGCCTGCACCTGCCGCGCGACGGCGCCGTATCGCGCCTGCCAAGACCGCAGCACGCAACCTGCTGGACCGCGCCCGAAGTGCACTTCTTCGAAGTTGCCGGCTCGGCGCGCCAGCTCGACCCGAACCTGCACCTCGTCCTGCTGGTGAACCCACGCCTGTGGGACGACCGCACGATCGGTTGGTTTGCGCAGTGCATTCCGCCGACCGTCGATCGCCGCGGCCAATTCCGTGCCATCGGCCAGGTCGGCAGCGAAGGCGTCCCCGGCGGCGGTTGGTTCGCCGGGCAAGCGGCCGAAGTGGTCGTCGTCGCCACCAAGGTGCGACCGACCCCGGGCGCCTTCTTCCTGTCGCCGAGTGCGGTGCCGGGCTACGTGGCGGCGAGCCCCACCCAGCGCCTGCACCTCGTCACCGCGAACAGCTTTCTCGTCAGTGACGCCTGCGATGCGAACGTGCTGCGGATGACGCCGGTCGGCGCGCCCGCGCTCGGCAACGGCAGGTTCGGCATGCACGTCGTATCGCCGCGCGAAGGCCAATTCGTCGTGATGGGCCTCGGCGAACCGACCCTCGTGGCGATGCCGCTCGCGGGCGGCGTGTGTGGGCTGCACCTCGGCGATGACCCGCTGGTTGGCGCCGTCGGCCAGATCACTGCGGGCCACTGGACGGTGTCGATCCCGATCCCAAACCTGCCGGCGCTGCGTGGGCGCAAGTACGCACTGCAGTCGGTGCTGCACGACGAAGCGAGCCTCGTCGCGTTCAGTTCCGGCGCGTGGTTGGTCACGCCGTGGTGAGCGCGCCGATCACCGCGCCCGCTTCGCCGCGGCCCCCGCGGGCCCGACTGTAACGTCCAACCACAGGCCCGCCGTTCCGGTCGTCGCACCGTCGCGGCCAGCCTGCGCGCCAAGACCCCACACCACGGCGTCCGGCAACGCGCGCGGCAGCTTGAAGTCCCAATGCTGCGCATCGAGGGTCACGCGCAACGAGTCGCCCTTCGCCTCGACGACAAACGTCGATTCGTAACCAAGCCGCAGCGCCGGCGCGTTGCCGTCCCCGAGCCGCTGCCAGGAATCGTCCGCGGCGCGAAACGCAAACGCGGTGATGCCGGAGTCGGCGACGAACGCCACCGAATAAAAGTCGCCAGCCTCGGTCTTGCCGAACAGCACGTTCAGTTGGCGTGCGTCGCCGGGCAGGATGCGCAGGCGGCCGGCGATGCGGATGCCGCCCCCGCGCACAGGCTCCTGCCGCCAGGCAAGCGCATTGCGGTCGGGAAACGCGATCTGGCAATAACCCTTGCCCACGGGCACCAACGAGCGAAACACCTCGTACCACTCCGGCTTCTGCTGCTCGACGAACTTGACGAACGCCGCATCGAGTCCGCTGCCCAGCGCCGCCTTCGCCGCCGCCAGCACTTCGCCCGCATACCCATCGCCGCCGCCCTTCGACCGCACCGTGGCGAGCACCTTGCCGAGCTTCGGTGCATTCGCCGACGCCGCGAGGAAACGAAAGAACACGGCGCGCACCGCGTAGCGTTCGAGAAACTCGAGGTCGTCGATGCGATCGGCCAGGATCGCGCTCGCTGGCGGCATCTGCTTCTGCCGCTGCAGTCCCTGCACGCGCACGAAATCCGTCGTCAACGTCGGCAAGGCGCCACTGCCTGCGGGCAACGAGCTGGCGTGCACCTGACGGCCGGTGCTGCTGCCAAGCCCATCGACGAGCCACATCGGATGCTGGCGGAAGTTCGGTGCCAGTTCGGCGCGGGCGACGTGGCACGCTTCCCACGCCAGCATTTCGAGGGTGAGCCCGGGCACTCCGATGGCCCGCAGCGTTTCGTCGCTGCACGGCGGCTGCACGGCGACGTGGGCGCTGTTGCTGTCCCAATGCGTCATCGCCAGGTTGCGCTGAAACTTGCCGTTGGTCAGTTCGCGGTCGGCGGCGGCGTAGTCGGCGATCGTGCGGTAGAGGTGCACGGCCAAGGGGCGCTTGGGCTTGGCCTCTGGTGTACCGAATGCGGCGGCGACGAGCGGCCAGACCGGCTCCACCGCGGCAAGAGCCCGCGTCGCCATCGCCTCGTCGCCGCCGTGGCAGTGCACGACGAAGAAGGCGCCCGCCTTCTCGTGCACGGGTGGCGCGGTCTGCTGCGCGAGCAGGGCCACCGACAGGAACGCGGACAGAACGAACTTCTGGAGCATGGCACGCACCCTCGGCCGAACGGCATCCACTGCCGTCCCGGCAGTGCACAAGACACCGCAGCGACGTCGAATGTTGCCACGTTCTTCCACCAGCCGCCATCTACGACGGCGCCGCCCCACCGCTGCCGCCTGGCCGCTGACGATCCTCAAGCAGTCCGACTTTCCCCTCGCCAGACACCCCCGGAGCCGCTGTAGTCCTGGCCCGAAATGCCACGCCGCCAAGACCTGAAGTCGATCCTCATCCTGGGGTCCGGTCCGATCGGGATCGGCCAAGCCGGCGAGTTCGACGAGTCGGGGG
>SXPB01000137.1 GCA_005776475.1 Planctomycetia bacterium | reverse complement strand
TTCTTGCTCTCGGCAGGCGCCGCCTCGTTGCGCTCGGCCTTGCGCTTCGACGCCTCCGGCGATGGCGGGCCCTCCTTGCCGCCGCCGCCGTCGCCGGGACGCTGCACCAGGCCACCGGTCGCCGGGCCGGCGGGGCCACCGGTCGCCGGGCCACGCGCCCCTGCTGCAGTGGCCGTCGGCGGTGCACCTGCCTTGTCCAGGCTCTCAAGCAGGCCGCGGGTGCCGGTCTCGGTGTTCCGTGCGAGTTCGTCGCTCTTCAAGGCCAGGCTGAAGATGCGGCCGATGGTCTCGATGTCGACCGGCCGCAGCTCGAGCGCTTCGCGCACCGCCCGCGCGACCGCCGTGCGCCCCGTCTCGTCGAGCCGCTGGCTCAACAGGATGCGTTCGACCAGGTTCAACTGCGCGAACTGCCACGGCTGCGTGAACGGCGCCAGGTCGTCGCCGAGCAGCCAGTGGTCGAGGAACGTCTTGTCGAGCTTGTGCGTGAGGAACGGCCGCACGACCGCGGTGAAGAACGCCGGGTCCTTCTTCGCCAGGAAGAAGTGCAACTCATGGCACGCGTGCTGGCGATACAGCTCGGCCTTCTCGGCCGGCGTCTTCTGCGGCCAATCGAGCACGAACGCGAACTTCGACAGCTCGCCGTCGCGCGAGATCGTGCCGAGCAGGCGGAACACGCTCGCCAGCGAATCGAGGATCTCGACCTGCGCCGAGCGCGCATCGGCGAGCCGTGTGGTGCCACCGGCGGCGACGAACTCGATGCGCTTCTGCTCGATGAAGTGCGCGCTGCCGTCGATCGCCTTCGCCAGCGAGCGCGGCCGCGGCGTCACCGCCGTCTCCGCGCGCACCATCGAGTCGAGCACCACCTGGTCGCCGTCGATCGCCAGCACGATCACGTGCTGGCCGTTGCCGAGGTCCTTCTGCGGAATGCGCACGACGCCGTCGCTGTCGGCGGTCAGGTTCGCGTGCCACACAGCACCGGCCGGCAACCAGTCGAGCGACGCGAACGTTCCGGCGGTGTTGCCGGCCTTGCCTTCGGAGCGGCCACCCGCGGCGCCGGGACCGCTGCCGCGCCCGCCCCTGCTGCCGAACCGGCCGCCCTCGCCGCCGCCGATGCCAGTCGCCGCGTTGTCGCTGTCTTCGAGCGACCACGGATTCAGCAACAGGCTCGGTCGCGGCAGCATGTTGCCTGCGAACTTCGGCGCGTTCCGGCGTTCGAGCACGTAGCGGTACTCGTCGCCGAGCTTGCGGCCGGCGTGGTAGCTGCTGTCGGCGGTCGCCGAACCGAACACGGTCGCGCTGCGCACCGAGGCGCCGGCGAGCGCCATCGGGTCGAAGGTCGGCAGATGCCGCACTGCGACCACGTGGACGCGCGTGCTGGCCGTCGGGTTCGCCACTGCGATGCGCAGTTCGTCGCCTTCGAGGCGCAGGCTGCGCACGTGCAGCGGTTGGTTCGGGGTCGACGCCAGGAGCCGTTCGGCGCCGACGATCCAGCGCCGTCCCGCCTGGCCGTCGGTGATCCGCACCGGGATCGTGGCGCCGGTGTGGTGCAGGCGCAGCGTGTAGTCGCCGGCGCGCAGCCCGCGCAGTTCGAGGAAGCCATCGCGGATCGCCAACGCCGCGAACTCGTCGTGGGCGGTGCCAAGCAAGGAGAACTCGGCGCGGCTCGGACTCGTCGCCACACCCTGGTACGCCACGCGCAGCGTGTCGCCGACCTTGCCATGCAGGGCACGCGGCAGGCGCATGGACTGCGGCCGCAGCGTGAAGATGCCGGCGGTGCCGCCATGGCGGTGCAGCTTCACTTCGGTGACGCCGGGCAGGGTCCCGAGTGCCATGCGGCCGTTGGCGTCGGTCTGCAGCGTCGCCGAGATCGGCTGTGCGAGATCGCGATGCGAGAGCAACACCGAACACGGCCGGCCGGCGAGCACTTCGCCGTTCTTGCCGCGGATCTCGGCCACGTAGCCGTCGCTGGTCGCCAGCAGCAGGGCGGTGCCGGTTTCGGCCGTCGCGTCGATGCTGTTCACCGTGAACGGGGTGGCGTCCATCGCGACGGCGATCTCCTTGCCGGCGAGGTCCTTCACGGTGCCGCGCAGCGTGGCCGACAGCGACGCCAGGCGTTCGGGGACCGTGATCTCGTGCACGAGTTCGCGTTCGTCGGTGAGCGTGACGTCGCGCGACTCCAGCGTGGTCGACAGGCCGTCGCGATCGGTCGCGACGATCGTCAGCACGCGGTTCTCCAGCAGCGACAGCGCGAGGTCGCGGTCGAGGAGGCGCAACCGCGGCCGCACCACCAGTCGCGCCGTGGCGCCGGCGATGAGTGCTTCGCGTTCGACGTGGATGCCGCCGGACAGCGTGTAGGCCTCGGCGCGATGGTCGAATGGCAACAGGCTCGAACGGCGGCCAGCGCGCAGCACGACGTTCTTCTGGCCGGGCGCCGTCGAGAACGGCAGCAGGATCTCGCCGTCCTTGTCGGCCGCGTACTCGCGACCGCCGAACCACGCGATCGCGTCGTTCACCTGGGTGCCGGTTTCGTCGAACACCGTCAGCACCTGGCCCGCGGCGGCCGTGCGTTCGGCGATGCGCAGGGCGCCCTTGTGGATCACCGCGCGGCTGCTGATGCCGTTGCCGACGAACTCGACGACGTAGGTGCCGGGCTCCTTCAGCATCGGCAGGTCGAAGCTGCGGCGCACGCGGCGCAGCGGCGGCTCGCCGTAGGTGAACGACTGTTCGAAGTTGGCGACGACGCCGTCGAGTTCGATCGACGCGTCGACTTCCTTCTGGCGTTCCTGGTGGTAGCGCCAGGCGTCGATCGTGAACACCTTCAGCAGCAGCACGGGCACGTTCTTGGTGTCGATCTGCAGCGTCACCGCCGCATCGGCCGCGAACCGCGTCGGCATCGTCTTCGGGAAGGTGATCTCGATGCGTTGCTTCACCTGTTCGAGCCGCGACGGATCGGCGAACAGCGCGTACCAGCGTTCGGGATCGCCCTGACCGAGCAGCAGCTTCGTCTCGGCGAGCACGCCCCGCATCCAGTTGGCGTCGAGCCACTCGGAATACGCGTCGACGGAGTCTTCGGTGGCGAAGAAGTGTTCGAGGCAGTCGCGGACCAGCGCCTGGTCGTCGTTGACCTGCGGCAGTCCGGTGCCGTAGCCGACGCGCAGATCAACGTGTTCTTCGCCGCGCGTGAAGCGGCGCAGGTGCTCTTCGGCCGTGAACCCGCCGCGGCGCGGCAGGCGGATGTAGGCGAGGAAGCGCTCCTTGTCGGGGCGGCCCTGGGTCAGGTCGTGCTGCAGCCAGTGGAACAGCACATGCGCCTTCAGCGAGTTGAACGCCGACGACAGCCGCTGCGCGAACTCCCACAGCACACGCAACTGCGCTTCCCGTTGCGCCGGGTCCTCCTGCCACGTCGTGTCCGTCGTCGGTTGCATCCGCGCCAGCAAGGCTTGGACGAAACGCGCGTCCTGCAGCAGCGCCGGCCGCAACCGCACGCATTCCTCCAACTGTTCGCGGCGCAGTTGCAGGTGCACCGGGCACTTGCCGAAGCCCGCACTGCGCGGTTGCTCGAGGTCGCGCACGACGAGGGCCGGCAGGTTGTCGACGTCCGGGCGATCGAGGCGCTGCAGCAGACTGCGCAGCTGGCCCGGCGTCAGCGTCATCGCCGCCAAGGCCGGCAGGGCCGCCGGGCTGAACGCATCGACGTTGTCACTCGACATGGCGAGCATGCGCGCCATCAACTCGCCGGAGGCCACGAGCGAAGGATCGAGGCGCGTCGGCAGGTCGGACTTGGCGCCCGGCACCACCGGTTGATGGCTGAAGGCGACGCCGAGCTTGTCGCGCAGCCAGGCAAAGGCCCGAGCCGCATCGTCGCCATGCGACAGCAGCACTTCGCGGTGTTCGATCTCGACGACCTGGCCGTTGCGCCCATGCCGCTGGATCCACCCGGGCAACACCTTGCGCACCGTGGCGAAGTCGCGCGCGTCGAGCCGTTCGCGGCAATGCCAGTAGTAGAACTCGTTCGAACCCGGGATCAGCGTCGCCACCGCCTTGGCGCGGTCGGGCGACAGGGCATACGTCTCCTCGAATCCGATCGGGGTGCCCTGGGCGGCGAGGGAAGCGGTCAGGGCAGCCAGGGCCAGCAAGGAAACGACGCTGCGGTTTCTGGTCGACATGTTTGGACGAGCCTGTGCCAACGGGCGATCGCGCAGAAGGCTCGGGGATCCTGCCGGATTTCTGCGCGGGAAGCGATTCGACACCATGCGGTGTCGGTGGGGTGCAGCAATGCCGTGCCGGCGGGGAAGTTCCGGGCGGCCGCAGTTCTTCAGCCTCCGGGCGCCGCGGGGGCGGCGGGCGTCGCAGACGTCCCAGACCCTGGGTGCGGCGCGGGTAGGCGGAAGCCGTTCGTAGACCTTGCGGCCGTCCGGGTCTCGGGCCGGATAGTGGCGTCGAACGTGAGGAGCAACGCTCCGAAGGGGCTGTTGCAGCGCGGCAGCTCCACTTCCCCTCGTGCCTTCCTTCGCACGGCGAGGACTCGCCGCGGGAGCGTGGTCGAGATCCAGACTTCGGTACTCATGGGTAGCGAGCGCTCAGCATTGCAGCAGCAGCGCAGGAGTGACCGAGCGATTCTCCCAGGGCAATCGTACTGGAACGACTGCGCGTGCGCGGTGACGGTAGCAGCATGCGCACACTGCCGTTCGTCCTCCTCGCCGTGTCCACGCTTCCCGCCCAGGTGACGTTCCACAACGACCGCGGCAAGGAACTGCTCGCCGCCGATGTCCGGATCGAACGCATCGCGACGGGGCTGAAGTTCACCGAAGGAGCGGTCTGGATCCCCGCAGAGAAGGTGCTGGTGTTCAGCGACATCCCGGCCAAGGTCTGGTTGCGCTGGAACCCCGAGGCGAAGGAGGCCGAACGGCTCGTGCAGTGGAAGCCGAGTGCCGCGTCGAATGGCAACACGCTGGATCTCGACGGGACCCTGCTGAGCTGCCAGCACGAGGCGCGCAACCTGGTGCGGCACGAAGCTGACGGGACGACGAAGGTGCTGGTCGACGCGCACGACGGCAAGCCGCTCAATTCCCCGAATGACCTGATGGTGCGCAGCGACGGGACGGTGTGGTTCACCGATCCGACCTACGGGCTCGGCAAGCGGGAGAAGGCGCAGGCGGGCAACTTCGTCTATCGCTTCGATCCGAAGACGAAGGAAGTGAAGGTGGTGCAGCGCGATTTCGACATGCCGAACGGATTGTGTTTCTCGCCGGACCAATCGCGCCTGTACGTCGCGGACAGTGGGTCGAAGCAACGCGTGGGCGCGTTCCCGGTGGTGGCGGAGGGGCTCGGCGAGGCAACGTTCTGGCTCGAAGGCGGCGCCGACGGGATCCGCTGCGATGCAGCCGGCAATCTGTGGACGACGGCGCGCGATGGCGTGCGCGTGTACGGGACGGATGGCGTGCATCTGGCGACGGTGAAGCTGCCGGAGAATCCGTCGAACTGCGCCTTCGGAGGGAGTGACCTGCTCACGCTGTTCGTGACGGCGCGGACGTCGGTGTACTCGTTCGCGGTGCGCACGGCGGGGGCCCCGGTGCCGGCCGCGAAGGCGAAGTGACGTCGCGGTTGCCAGCCTGGATCTAGGTAGACGCTCTGTGGAGGCAAAGGACCCAGTCCGGGCCATCGCCCTCCGGATACTCGGAAACGTCCTCGAGAAAGGAGTGC
>SXPB01000136.1 GCA_005776475.1 Planctomycetia bacterium | reverse complement strand
GTGCGGTACTGCTTCTCGACCTGCGGGTTGAAGCCCTTCTTCGCCGCGGCCGTCTCCGACGTCGAATAGGTCTCGCGCACGCCCTGGCCCGACAGGCGCACGTCGGGATTCGTCGACACGTCGGTCTGGTGCACGAAGCCCGCCTTCTGGCCGAACTTCACCGCCAGCCAGGCGCCGTCCTTCTTCTCGAAGGTGAGCTTGTCGCCTTCGACGAGGTCGGCGATCGCCGGCGCGAACGAGCGCTTCTGCGCGCGCAGCTTGGTGGTCTTGCGGGTCACGGTGAGCACGTCACCCGGATCCTGCGGCACGTCGGCCGCGAGCAGACTGAGAACGGCACAAAGGCCGACGACGCGGGTCGCCTGTCGCATGGGCGACGAGAATAGCGGCGGCGGTCGACGCCCGCGAATGCGCTGCTCGACTCCGTTCAGCGCGCGGGCGCGTCGAGCGCCCACTCGCCGACGTTGCCGTGCATGTCGAACAGCCCGAACCCCGGCGTCAGCACCTCACCGCGACGCGGCGATCGAGCGAACGTTGCCACGCTTCGTAGACGACGCCCATGCCGCCGCGACCAAGTTCGCGCACGAGCCGGTAGTCGCCGAGAACTTGTTCGTCGGCGGCAGCGATCTCGGCGCCGTCGCGTTCGAACATCGGTTCGAGCAGGTCGCGCAGTTCCTGGTGGTTCGCCAGCATCCGGTCGGCGTCGGCGGGGGTCGTCGGCGGCGACGCCAGGAAGATCTCGAGGGCGCGTTCGAGGCGGTCACCGGGCTCGGCGTTTGGGCTGGTCATTGCAGTGGCGGCGCCGAGTAGAGCGGCAGCGCCGTGCGAACAACACAGTCGACGGTGCGATGATCCGGCCGGTGGCCGCTCCGCGTCCGCTGCTTTAGTAGCCGCCGATCGCGAGCGTGAGGCGGTTCGATGCGCTCAAGGACTGGATCCCGCTCGGACCGCCGAACTCGACCTGCACGAACTGGTGGAAGAGTTGGGCGCCGATCAGCGCCGCGACGTTCGGAATCGGCAGCGTCCACGTGCTCGAGCCGCCGGACGGGACCTGCAGCACCGTCGCATCCGGCGTCGTGAGCAGGTTGCAGTTCGGCAGCGCCGCGGCCGAAACGGTGGCTAGCGGCAGGTCAAGCGGTGCATACCCGAGCACGGCAAAGGCAAGTGCACCCGGCACAAAGCCGTTGGCGGTGCTGGCGAAGGTCGTGCCAATCCACGGGAGGTTGTTGGCCGAGAGTTGGACCGGGCCGCCTGGGCCGGCGCACGCCGTCGTTGTGTTGCGCGTCGCTGCGAAGCAAGTGCTGAAGAACCGTGCATCGGAATCGAGCGAGACGATCTCGCCGCTCGGGCGCACGAGGAGTCGTCCGTGTCCGGCTGCTGGGCTCAGGGGGATCCAGGCCGTGCCATTCCAGCGCGAAGTGGCCTCTGCATTCGAGCTCGCCACGAGTTCGCCGGTGGGCAGAGCCGCGACCCAATTGGCGCCATCATATCGCCCCGTGCCTCCGAACGTACCGAGCGGCGTCGCGGTGAAGCCATCCCAACGCACCACGTGGTTCGCGGGTGCGAGCTTGCCGTAGGCAATGACGTCGCCGTTTGGCATCGGCAGCAGGCCGGGAGCGCCGCCGTAGAGGACGTTGCTGGCAAGGGATGTCGTCTGCCAGGCGGTGCCGTTCCACACCGAGAGGAAGGGGGATGCGTAGACGGGGAACACGGCGATCGACCCTCCGACGACGATGTCGCCATTGGCGCGAATCGCGACGCTGCCTGCGGTGCCTGGCAGTCCGCTGCCCAGTGGAATCCACGCGCTGCCGTTCCAGCCCTGCACCTTGTCGGCAGGATTGGTGGTGTAGCCCATCGCAGCGATCAGGTCATTGTTCGCCGCCCAGGCGAAGGATTGGAACGTGCCGAACGTCGCCGGCAGCAACTGCCAGGCGTTGCCCGTAAGCACCGCGGCGCCGAAGTTGCCGCCCGCGGCGAGGACGCCCTGGCTGCTGACTGCGAGGCATACGACTTGGGACGCAAGTGGGCTTCCCAGTTGGGTCCACGCCGCGCCGTTCCAGCGCACCACGGCTGAGCCGACCGCGGCGATCATGTCGCCATTTGGCATGAGCGCCGATGGCCCCCCTGTGCCGGGGGCGGTGTTCGGGTCCGTGTGCCCTGCGATCACCTGCCAACCCACCGATCGGAAACGAGCCAGCCGATCGAAACCCGAGGTTGCCGTGGCAGCGAAGTCGCCGCCGGCAACGAGATCGCCATCGGGCAATTGGGTCAGAGCGCGCACCGGTGCACTGAGGCCTCCGCCGAGTGGCTGCCAGGTGTTGCTGCTCCAGCGCGCCACCCGGTTGCTCGGCAGGTTGCCGGCCAGCAGGAAGTCGCCACCGACGACGACGTCGCCGTTCGATTCGGTGTGCAGTGCGAGCACGGGGCCGTTGCAGCCGGCCCCCAGGGCGCTCCACGTGATGCCGTTCCAGCGAGCGACGTGGTTCGCCGACGTTCCGCCAGCAAGGGTGAACCAGCCCCCGGCGACGATGTCGCCATTCGCGGCTACGGCGAGCGAGCTCGCGTGCGCACTGACCCCCGAGCCCAACGGATGCCAGGTGGTCCCGTCCCAACGAGCGATGCGATTGGCGGCTACGGATCCGGCCATCGTGAACGAACCGCTGGCGACGACGTCGCCGTTCGGCAGCGCGGCCAGGGCGGACACCCAGCTGTTCATGCCGCTGCCTAGGGACAGCCACTGCGTGCCGTTCCATCGCGCGATGTAGAACGTCGTCGCGCTGCCCGCATTCGTGAACAGGCCGCCGGCGACCAGATCACCGTTCGGTGTGGCAGTGAGCGCGTAGACGGATGCCAGGGGAAAGCTGCTTACGCCGCCTCCGATCGGCAGCCAGGCGGCGCCATTCCAGCGGGCAAGGCAACTCACATACGTAGCGCCGGATTGGTAGAAGTTGCCGCCAGCGACCAGATCCCCGTTTGGCAAGGTGGTCAGCGCGTAGACCGGGCCGGCGAGGCCTGACCCGAGTGCCCAAGCGGAGCCGGATTGCGGGTCCATCGCGGCGATGTTGGTCACCGCAGCTCCGAACGCACTGGTGAACGTGCCGGCGATGACGAGGCGGGGCCTTTGAGGCCCCGGTCCGTCGGGATCCCATATCGTCGATGCGTGGATGCTGCCGTTGGTCCCTAACGTGGCAAGGGTTGGCAGCCAGGTGGACGTGCATTGGGCGGCCGCAGGCGTCGTGAGCCCGCTGAGAATGAGCAGAGTCGGCAATGCGCGCATCTCCATGCCGGAATTCTAGCTAGCACCGGCGGTCTTGTCGCCGGGGCGAGGACGGCTTGCCGGATCGCGTCGCGATCACTTTCCGTCGAGGCGGAACTCGCCGGCGAACGTGGGGTCGCCGAGTCTCTGCAGCCACAGCGCGGCGAGCGGATCGTCTGCACGCAGCGACGCACAATGTTCGATGCCGGCTCGCAGCGCCGCCCGATCGCCGCGTCGCAGCGCCGCGTGCGCGGCATCCCAAGCAGCCGCCAACGCGCGTTGTTCCCGCGTTGCCTCGGCGAGCAGCGCCAACGGTTCGAACACCCGGATCGGCTCCTGCCGGCCGACCACGGCGATGCGGCCGACTTCGCGGCCGAGCACGGTCGCTGCGGCATCGGCCCACGCGGTCTCGCTGACGAGGCAGTGCGTCCCGAAGGCCTTGTTGGCGCCTTCGAGGCGCGCCGCGAGGTTCACGGTGTCGCCGATCGCGGTGTAGTCGAAGCGGCTCGTCGAACCCATGTTGCCGACCACGGCGAGGCCGCGGTGGATGCCGATGCGCGTCGCGATCGGCGGCAGGCCGCGCGCGCGCAGCTCGGAGGCGATCGTGCTGCTCGTTTGCAGCGCTGCCAGCGCCGCGTGCACCGCGGCGCGACCCTGGTCGGCGGTGGGCACCGGTGCTCCGAAGATCGCCATGATCGCGTCGCCGATGAACTTGTCGATGACGCCGCGCTGCAGGAGCACCGGCGCGCACATGCGCGTGAAGTAGTCGTTGAGGAAGGCGACCAGCTGCTGCGGCTCGCTCTTCTCGGCCAGCGACGTGAAGCCCTGCAGGTCGGTGAAGAACAGGGTCACGTCGCGCGTCTCGCCGCCGAGCCGCAGCGCCTTCGGATCGGCGAGCACCTCGGCGAGCACTTCGGGCGCCAGGTAACTCTGGAACGCGCGCCGCATCTCGCGCTTCTGCCGGCCTTCGACCACGAGCCGCCACAGGAACGACAACCCGGTGGCGGTGCCGCCGCCGACCGCGGGCGCGGCGACGGGCAGCGCCACGAGGCTGGTCCAGGCCCACAGCACGCCGGTGGTCGCGAGCAGCAGGAGGCCGGCGAGCCAGACCAGCGTCCACGCCATGTTGGTCAGCGCGAACACAACGGTCACTGCCGCAGTGGCCGCCAAGGAAGCCAGCAGCAGTTCGCTGCGCGGTGCTTTGATCGCGTCGCCAGCGAGCAGGTTGTCGAGCGCGGTCGCGTGCAGTTCGACGCCGGGCAGCTGCGCATCGAGCGGCGTGGGATGCGCGTCCTCGAGACCTTCCGCATGGATGCCGACCAGCACGATGGCGTCGCGGAACGTGTCGGCGGGGTAGAGCGGTGGCTCGCCGGTGTCGGCGCGCGTGATCGACTCGAGGATGTTGACGAACTTGACGGGCTTGAAGGTGAACGCCGGCCCGCGCAGGTTGAGCAGCAGCCGCGCGTCCACGGCCAACGGCAGTGCCGTCGGGCCGAACTGCAGCGCGCCGCCGTTCCAGGCCAGCTCGCGCTCGGGGAACGCGGCCAGCGCCGCCGCCAGCGCCAGCGACGGCTGCAACTTCGCTGGTTCGCCAGGCGGGCCCCACGGTCGCAGCAGGTCGTAGCGCCGGAAGGTGCCGTCGGCGTCGGCGGTGATGTTGACGAAGCCGAGGCGGTCGGCGCCGGCTGCGAACTCGGGCAGCGGTTGCACCAGGCCCCGTTCGCGCGCGCGGGCCGCCAGCACGCGATCGGCCGACAGGTCGAGCCCTCGCGCCGCCATCGCCGTGGTCTCCGCCGCGTCGCGTCCGCCGTCGCGGTAGCCGACGAATTTCATCGCCAGCGCATCGCCCGGCCCCGCCGCGAGCACTTCGGCGAAGGCGCGCTCGTCGTCGCCGTTGCTGCGCTGGTCGAACAACACGTCGAAGATCACGGCGCGCGCGCCCGCTTGCCGCAGGTGCGCCAGGGCCTGGCCATAGACCTCGCGCGGCCACGGCCATGGCGCGCCGGCCGTGTCCATGTACTCCATGGAGTCCTGGTCGATCCACGCGACGACGATCTTCGCCTGCGGCGGCTTCTGGCCGAGCCCCAACGTGTAGCGGGCGTCGAGCGTGACCGCTTCGAGCCGGTCGAGCAGACCGGTCGCCTGCGCCAGCACGACGGCGAGCCAACCGACGAACGCGATCAAGGCCGCGATGCCGACACGACGCATGGTCGCGTTGTAGCGCGGCACCACGGGTCGCGGCTAC
>SXPB01000135.1 GCA_005776475.1 Planctomycetia bacterium | reverse complement strand
GGCGGTCCTCGCGGCGGTTGACGCCGCCGACGATGCGCAGAGGTGGCGCGATCCGTGCAGTGCGCAGCTACGCTCGGCGCGCGCGAATGAACGAACGACCGCCATTGCCGGTGCGAGTGCAGGTCGGTTACGCGACCGCCGACATCGGCATCAACACGGTCGAGACCGTGCTGCGGCTGTGGGTGCTCATCTACTACACCGACGTCGTCGGCCTGTCGGCGTTCTGGGCCGGGATCGCCTCGGCGCTCGCGGTGGTCTGGGACGCGGTCACCGACCCGATCATGGGCGTGATCAGCGACCGGACGCGGCACCGCTTCGGCGGCCGGCGGGGCTACCTGCCGATCGGCGGCGTGTTGCTGGCGATCGGCGTGCTGGCCGTGTTCTGGCCGCCCGAACTGCCGAACCAGGCGACCAGGTTCGCCTGGTTGCTCGGCAGCTACTGCTTCCTCAACACCGGCCTGACCGTGCTCAGCGTGCCGTTCATGGCGATGGCCGGCGAGATGACGGAGGTGCCACACGAGCGCGTCGTGCTGTTCGGCTGGCGCTTCGCGTTCTGCAACGTCGGCGCGCTGCTGGCTGCCTTGCTGCCGAAGTTGTGTGGTGGGGCGGAGACGACGACCGCGGCGGCGATGCCGACGATCAGCATCGTGGCGGCGCTGCTGGTGGTGGTGACGGCGATGTGCAGCTGGTGGGCCACGGCGCGCGTGCGATTCCTGATGCCGCCGCTGCAGGACACTTCACTGCTGCGCGCGTTCGCGGTGCCGTTCGGCAACGCCGCGTTCCGCCCGCTGCTGCTCGCCTACGTCGTGGCAAGCACCGGCATCGGCATCAATGCGGCGACGTTCTCGTACTACTACAAGCACGTGCTCGAACTGAACGCTGCGGACACGCTGGACGTGTTGGCGGTGTTCATGGGCGTGTTCACGCTGTCGATCGTGCTCTGGGTCCAGCTCAGCAAGCGCTTCGGCAAGATCCGGCCGATGGTAGTCGGCGCCAGCACGCTCGGCATCGGCACGACGCTGCTGTACTTGTTGGCGCCGGTCGGCGGCTACGTCTGGGTAATGGGGATCGGCGCGATCGGGCTCGGTGGCTTCGTCGGCAGCGTCGTGCTGATCGACACGCTGCTGACCGACGTGCTCGACCACGATTTCCTGCGCACGCGCCAACTGCGTTCCGGGTTGTTCTTCGGCGTGTGGCGGTTCGCCAGCAAGATGGCACGTGCGCTGGCGCTGGTCGTCGTCGGGTCGGTGCTCGAGCTCGCGGGTTTCGTCGAGCAGAGCGACGCGCAGCCGGCGCTGGTCGAGACGGCGCTCATCCTGCTGTTCGCGCCCGGGGTCGGCGCCTGTTTTTGCGGCGCTGCGTGGATTCTGCATCGCTACCGGTTCCACGATGCGGCGCAGGCGCGGGTGCGGTCGCTGCTGGCGCGGCGCGAAGGTCGCGGCGGGGGAGCGGTGGCTCCGGCTGGCGTGAAGTCAGCGGGAACGGTGCGTCGGCGAGACTGATCGTCGGCTGCATGGCAGCCTGACGGAAGGCGCGCGGATCGGTCGCAGGGTAGGTTGTCCGCATGTCCTCGCCCGCCTCCTGGTGGTGTCGAGTCGCGGTCACGCTGGGTGCCGCGTCGCTCCTCGTCCACGGGATCTTGACGACCACCTGGCCGTGGGTCGTCGACGACGCCTTCATCTCGTTGCGATACGCCGATCGTCTGGTCGGCGGCGATGGACCGACGTGGACCGACGGCGAACGGGTCGAGGGCTACAGCAACCTGGCCTGGGTGTTGCTGACCGCGCTGCTGCGCGCCGCCGGCTGCAACGAACTCTGGGCCGTGCGCGGCCTCGGACTGCTGTGCATGCTCGGCACCCTCGTCGTGCTGGCGCGCAGCCGTTGGCTGCCGGGTTCGCTGCCCGCGCTGCTCGCCGTGCCCATCGTGGCCAGCACCGGCATCACGACGACCTGGACTACCGCCGGTCTCGAAACGCCGCTGCTCTGCTTCGTGCTCGCGCTGGGTTTCGAGCACGTCGGGCGCGCCATGGCCGAACCCTCCGTTCGCCGCCACACCTGGATCGCAGGGGCCTGGCTGGCAGTGGCGGTGACGACGCGGCCCGACTCGCCGCTCTGGGTCGCATGCCTGGTCGTGGCCCTCGCGATGTTCGCCGCTGCCCCGACCATCGCCGGGCGTGGGCGCGTCGCGTTGCAGCTAGCGCTCCTGCCGGTGGTCGCGATGCTCGCGCAGACGCTCTTCCGGCTCGCCTACTACGGCGATTGGCTGCCCAACACCGCCTACGCGAAGATCACCCCGGGCAGCGCCAGCAGCACCGCGGGCATCCACTACCTGCTGGCGAACTGCACGCTTCTGTGGGGATTGCTGGCGCCAGCCTTGCTGGGCCTCGTTGGACTCTTCGCCGCCCGTTCGCGACCTGCCGTCGCCACCGCCGCGGCGAGCCTCGCCTTGTGGACGGCCTATGTCGTGCACGTCGGCGGCGACGCGTTCCCGCGCGGCCGCATGCTGATGCCGGCGCTGGTGCCGTTGACGATCCTGGCGGCGCATGGGCTGCACGCCATGCTGTCCTGCGGGCGCTTCGGACGTGTGCTCGCGACGGCCGCGGCGCTTGCCTGCGCCATCGTCACCGTGCGCGAAGCGAGCGCCGACCATGGCGACCCACGCCTCGAGTTGTCGAAGTGGGAATGGCAGGGCAAGGCCAGCGGGGAGTGGCTCGGGCGAGCGTTCCGCGCCGAACGCCCCTTGCTCGCCGTCGACGCCGCCGGCGCCGTTCCCTACTACAGCGCGCTGCCGTGCCTCGACATGCTCGGGTTGTGCGATCGCACCATCGCGCGCACGCCGCTGCCCGTCGGCGAAACGTTCGTGACGGCGCACGCCCGCGGCAACGGACCGTACGTGCTGTCGCGGCGACCTGACCTCGTGATGTTCGGAACGCCACCAGGGGCGCCGTTGCCGATGTGGTTCGGTGGCCGACAACTCGAGGCCGATCCGACGTTCCTGCGCGACTACCGGGTCGTGCAGTTCGATCTCGGTACGCCGCTGCTCGAGGACGGCACCCAACCGCCGCTGCGCATCTTCGTCTGGGCTCGCGTCGAGGGCCGACTCGGCCTGCGTTCGGCAGATGGCGACGACCGCCGGCGGCTGCTGCCGGCGTTCTGGCTCGGCAGCCATCGCCAGCCGTACTCGTTTCGCGAAGTCGCCGCCGGGCGGCTGTCGATCGATCCCGCGATCGTGCAGCGGGACCTGCAGGCCGGGGCCGCGAAGATGCTGGCGCCCGGCGTGCTCGGCGTGACGATCGCGAACCGCACGGGCGTCGTCGCCGAGTTCCAGGTTGCCGGACGTCACGTGGCGAGTGCTTTGCCCTTCGCTCCGGGGCGTCACCGCCTCACGGCTCCCGGCTTGCCGGCGGGCGTGCGGCTTGCTCTCGCGCACGTCGACGGTTTGGAACTTCCGCAAGACAACGGTGCCTTCGTCGTGCCCGGGACCGCGCCGACGACGGTCGACGTGGTGTGCACGGTCCCGCCCGGGATTGCTCTACCATTCTGGATCGACCATCTCGTGCTCGAACGCGAGGACTGACGCGGGCGTGGGAGGTGGGCCTAGCGCCACGGCCCGGCTTCGGTCACTGCGACCACCCGTTCGCCCTCGACGCGGAACAGACCCTGGTACCCACCCAACCAGATACACCCGGCGGCATCCTGGAAGGTGCACTGGATCGCGTTGCTGGCCAGGCCGTCGTCGGCGGTGTAGTTGCGGAACCTGCGGCCGTCGAAGCGATAGACGCCGGAGTTCTCGACCGGGAACCAGACGTGGCCCTGCCGATCCTCGAACAGGTCCCAGGTCTCGACGCCACGCACTCCGGCCGCTTCGGTCACGGCGGTGACCTTGCCGCCTTCGAGGTAGCAGACGCCGCCGTAGTGGGTCGCGAACCAGATGCGGCCGCTGCGGTCCTCGAGGATGCAGTTCACGTTGACGTCGGTGAGCCCCTGGGTGGTGCCGTAGGTCGTGAGCGTCTTGCCATCGGACACGTGGGCGCCGCTGTTGGTGGCGAACCACATCCGGCCGCTTCGATCCTCGGTGATGTTGCGCACCATGCGGGCGCTGGTCACACCCTGGTTCGGATCCGGCTGGCCCTGCGGCAGCACGAACGGAGTGAAGCGCACGCCGTCGAACTCGCAGGCGCCCTGCAACGTGCCGACCCAGAGGGTGCCACGGCGGTCGAGTTCGAGGCACCACACGTCGTCGTCGGGCAAGCCGTCGCGTTGGGTGTAGTGCTGGAACCGCTGGCCGTCGAACTTCGACACGCCCGCCTCGCTGCCGATCCACAGGTTGCCCTTGCCGTCCTCGACGATGCCGCGCACGGCGACGCCCGGAAACCCGTCCGCCGCCCGGAACCACTCGAGCCGCTTGCCGGTCCAGCGCGCCACGCCGTCGCCGTTGGTGCCGAGCCACAGATGGCCGCGCGCGTCCTCGTGGATCCGGCGGACGAACTGGGTGATGGGTGTGGCCGGAGCGGCCGTCGTCGGCGGAGTGCCCGCCGGCTGCGGGTCCGTGGGCTGCGTTCCGGGATCGCTGCCGCATGCAGCAGCCAGGCCGAGCAGCGGCAGGAAGAACCGGATCCGCGCGGCGAACGGGCGCCGTGGGTGTGATGACGAGTTCGACATGGAAACGAGGTGCAGGCAGTGAGCAACCGGGAGGCGCTCACCGTAGGCAGTTGCGCGCGGGCGCTGGTCAGCGAGGCGTAAAATGCGTGCCGGGCTTCGCGACAGTGGCCGAAGTCGCCGCGCAATGGGTCCCATTCGTAGCGCGCGCGGGGAAGTCATCGAAGGCGACCTCCACGATGTGGTCGACGCCATTCGGAACGCGCGGGCTCGCGAGTGTGCCGTATCTGCACCACGTCGCAGGGGCCGGGGCGCGGGAATAGGATCCTCGCATGCTGTTCTTGCGCGTTGTCGCCGTTCTTGCCGGCTTGTCGTGGCTTTCGGCGCAAACCGATGCGCCGGTGATCGAGTCCGGGCCGCGCGCCGGCGTGCCCATTCCGCCGTGCATCGCGTTTGCACCGTCGGGTCCGTTCGCGGGCGAGGAGTTCGACATCGCCGCGCGCATTGGCAAGGCGCCCTCTGCGATCCTGTTCGTGCATGAGGTGACGCGCAACACCGGACCGATGATCACCGGCCTCGATCGCCTCGGCGTGCAATGGGCGTGGACCGGTCTGCAGGTGCATGCCGTGCGCATCGCCGCCGATCGCACCGAGGCCGAGATTGCGAGCAAGCGCAGCTCCGATGCGATGCAGCTCGCGCGGCCGATGCTGGTCAGCATCGACGGCGCCGAAGGGCCCGGTGCCTATGCCCTGCACAAGAAGGCGACGCTGACGCTGGTGCTGTGCAAGGACGGTGCCGTCGTGCGTTCGGTGGCGTTCACCGACACGGGACGCGCTGATCTCGGCAAGCTGCGAACCTTGCTCGAAGAGGTGACCGGCCCCGTGCCGACGGAGCCCGCCGAACTCGCGAAGGCGATGCAGGAACGACTGTCGCGCGATCCCGACGTGCTGCGGGCGATGGTCGTGCAGCTGACGCTGCAACTGCAGAAGCTCGAGCGGCAGGAGCAGAACCGCATGCAGCGCCAGCAGGGCCAGGCGGGCCGCGACGGCCAGAACCCCGACGCTGGCCAGCAGCCGAATCCCGCGAACCGGCCGCGGGAGGGCAAGGCGCCCGAGGATGAAGAGCTGCGTGGGCTGCTGCGCCGGGCGATCCAGAAAGCAGCGGATGACGCGGAACTGACGGCCGTGTTCGCGGCGGTCGAGACGCGCGTCGGCACCGATGCGAGCTTGCGGGCGCAAGCCACCGAGATGTGGAAGCTGATGCTGAGCCTCGACTACGGCAACGACGACAGCAAGCGCCGGGCGCGCGAGTACCTGGCCAAGCACGCGCGATGAATCGCGCGGCGGTGGCGTTCGCAGTCGCAGTCGCAGCCGCGGCAGCGTCCGCATGGCGCGAGAGCCCGGACCGGGCCGCGCCCGCCGCCCACGACTTTCGCGTCGACGTGCTGCCGCACCTGCAGCGACTGGGATGCTCGTCGGCGTACTGCCACGGCTCGGCGACCGGGCAAGGCGGCTTCAAGCTGTCGCTGTTCGGCAGCGATCCGGTGGCCGACTACGCCGCGATCGTCACCGAGTTCGGTGGTCGGCGCATCGACCGCAACGCCCCCGACACGAGCCTGATCGTGCAGAAGGCCCTCGGCAAGCTCGACCACGGCGGTGGGCGACGCTTGCCGCGCGATGGCGAAGCGCACGCCACGTTGCGCGCGTGGATCGCTGCCGCTGCACCGTGGCGTGGCCCGGACGTAACGCTCGGCGGCCTGGTCGTGCGACGCGAAGCGGACCGGTTGCTGGCGATTGCCACGGTGGACGGGCGGGAAGTCGACGTGACCGAACGGGCGCTGTTCTCGACGAGCCACGCCGGCGTTGTCGAGGTGGCGCCATCGGGCGCTGTGCGTGAGATCGGGCCAGGCCGCGCCCATGCGATCGCGCGCTGGCTCGACTTCACTGCGACGATCGAAGTCCTGGTGCCGTTTGGCGCGACTCGTGCGACGCCTGCTTCGACGCACGCTCTCGATGCTGCGTGGCATCAACATGCGAGCGATCTGGGCGTGGCGCCAGCGAGCCCGGTGTCGACCGCGGTGCTGGCGCGCCGCCTGCATCTGGATCTGCTCGGGCGCCCGCCGACACCCCAGGAGTTGCGGGACTTCGCCGCCAAGCCGCAGATCGCCGACACGGTGCGGCACCTCACCACGCACGCAGCGTTCGCGGAGGTGTGGGGCGAACACCTGGCGCGCTGGTTCGATGTGCCCACGGAGGGCGGCCGTCGCCAGTTGGTCGCCGCGGTTCGCCGCGGCGACAGCTTGCGGACGATTGCGCGCCAGGTTGCCGACGGCACGGTGCCGGCCTGGGTGGGGCGTGCGGATCCACGCGATCGGGCGGAACACGCCGCGCGGGCGTTGCTCGGCGTGCGCATCGGCTGCGCGCGTTGCCACGACCATCCGGACGATCGGTGGCGACGCGGCGACCACCTGGCGTTCAGTGCGGCTTTTGCACCGCCGCGGGCTGCGCCTGGTGGGGGCATGACGACGGGCGTGCTCTTCGATGACGCGGGCCAGGTCGTCGCACCCCGTTGGCTCGCGTTGCCTGGCACCCGGCACGCCGGGGCGGCCACGTTTGCGGAGTTCGTGCTCGACGATGGCCACCAGCAGCTCGCGCGCCACCTCGCGAATCGGCTGTTTGCCGAACTGCTCGGCCGGGGGCTGGTGGAGCCCGCCGACGACCATCGACC
Source organism: Planctomycetia bacterium (assembly GCA_005776475.1). Classification (GTDB taxonomy): domain Bacteria; phylum Planctomycetota; class UBA1135; order UBA1135; family UBA2386; genus UBA2386. The sequence goes on along the minus strand of SXPB01000135.1, from coordinate 14,699 downwards.
CAGCAATCCCGCGTTGCATGCGGGCATGCTGGCGGCGCTCGTCGACGAGTTCGTGCGCAGCGAGGGCGCCTTGGCCGGCCTGCTCACGTTCGTGATGACGTCGTCGCTGTATGCGCTGCCGACCGTCGCACCGGAAGACGCGTCGGGCCCTTGGCTCCTGGCGAACGCCGTGCGGGAGCATCGCGACACGACGTTTGCCCGGGCGCTGCGCGCGGTGCTCGGCCGTGACCCCAGCGGCGAACTGCCGAACGAACCGCTGGCTCGCGAACTGGCGCTGCGCAACGGCGACTTCGTGCACGACGCGTTGGCGCGCGGCGGCACCACCATCGACGCGCTGTTCGACTTCGCCAGCACGCCGCGCGAGCGACTGGATGCGCTGTGGAACACGGTGTTGTCGCGGTTGCCGCGTGACGACGAGGTGAACGCCTTCTTGCCTGCCGTCAGCGCAGACCTGGCGGCATTCCGCGACCTGGCTTGCGCCTTGTTGCTCGGTCGCGAGTTTGGAGAACGACGATGAACTTCGACCGCCGCACGTTCTTGCAGGGATTGTCGGCGTTGCCGTTCGCGCTGCCGCAGATCGCGACGCTGGCTGGGCGGCCGCGCCGGCGCGCGCGTTCGCTGCTGCTGCTGTGGCTCGATGGCGGCATGTCGCACCTCGACACGTTCGATGCCAAGCCCGAAGCGCCGCCGGAAGTGCGAGGGGACCTCGGCAGCGTGCGCAGCGTGGTCGATGGCGTGTTCGTCAGCGCGCACTTGCCCCAGCTCGCGAAGCGACTCGATCGCTGTGCGCTGCTGCGTTCGATCACGCACGGCGAAGGCAACCACGATCGTGGTGCGCACCTGCTGCTGACCGGGCACCGGCCGAGTCCGGTGCTGGTGATGCCAGCGCTCGGCGCCGTGTTTGGTCACGACTCCGGCAGCGCGCTGCCTGCCTACGTGGCGATTCCGGAGAGCGTGGACTACGCCGGTTCCGGGTTCTTGCCGCGGCCGCGTTCGCCGTTCGTCACCGGGGGCGATCCCGGGCGCACCGACTTCGCCGTTCGCCATCTGCACGACGATGCCAGGCGGGCGCGCGCCGATGCCCTGCGCGCCCAACTGGACGGACTCGATGCGAAGCACGGGACGGGCGGACAGCGGGCTCGCGATCGCTTCGTCGAGCGCGCCCGCAACCTGTCGGCCGACGCCGAGGCGCGCACGGCCTTCGAGCTCGCGGCCGAACCAGCGGAGCGGCGCGAACGCTACGGTCGGCATCGCCTCGGCCAGTCGAGCTTGCTCGCGGCCCGTTTGCTCGAACGCGGGGTGCGCACCGTGCTGGTGACCGACAAGGGCTGGGATCATCACGACCGCATCCACACCGCGCTGACCTACGGCTTCCCGCCGAAGCTCGTGGCGCTCGACCAGGCCCTCGCCGCCTTGCTCGACGACCTGCGCGATCGCGACGGCTTGCAGGATGTGGTGGTGTGTGTGGCCAGTGAGTTCGGGCGCACGCCGCGCCTCAACCCGGCCGGCGGTCGCGACCACTGGCCGCGCGCGCAGAGTGTTCTCCTGTTCGGTGCGGGCATCCAGCCGACGGTGGTGGGCACTACCGATGCGCGCGGCGAAGAACCGCGCGAACGACCGCTGTCGCCCGAGGACCTGTTCGCCACACTGGTCGCCGCCTTGGGGCTCGATCCGGAAACGACGCTGCGAACCGCCGACGGCCGTCCGGTGCGGTTGATTGCGCCTGGCGCGGTCCCGGTGCGCGAGGTGCTGTCGTCGTGAGAGCGCTCGCCGCGGCCATCCTGCTCGCGAGTTGTGTGAGCCCGCCGGAGCTGCGGGACGGCGACGTGCGCGGCGCCGGCATGCGCGAGTTTGCGCGTGCGGTGTTGCCGCTGGACGGTGCCCAACACACGTTGGTCGTCGGCGGGCGGCCAGCGGAAGTGGGCTTCGTCGCGTTGTTCGCGGCGACGGGCGCTTGTGTGGCATCGCGCGAGCTGAGCGACGACGTGATCTACGCAGTCGACGTCGCCCGTGGCGGGCGCCTCGCCGCGCTCGCGATGGCGAACGGCGACGTGTCGACGCTGGAGCTGCCGGGCTTGCAACCGACTGCGTGTTGGCGCCACGGCAAGCCCGCGGTGGCGGTTGCGTTCTCGCCCGATGGCGAAGTGCTGGCGAGTGGCGGCTACGACGGAGTGGTCCGCATCGGTGCCGTGCCGGCAGCGACGCCGACGGTCATCGAGCACGGTGCGCCAGTCTTGAGCCTTCGCTTTGCCGACGACGGACAGACGCTGCTGGCGGGGGCCCGCGACGGCAGCGTGCGGTTGTTCGAACGCGGCGGCCGCCTGCTGCGAACGTGGAATCGGCTCGGTGGCGAGGTGACGTCCGTCGCATTCGCCAATGGCAAGCCGTGCTGCATCGTGCGCATGCTGCCGGCGATCGCGCCGCTGCCGCGCGAACTGCCGTGGCCATGACGTGGGTCGAAAGGAAATCGCGGCCGCCGTCCACCTGTCCACCCAGCGAGGTTGAAGTACTGCCGAGGCAGAAGCGCATGGCTTCCCTACGTTCAGCGAGAACCCCGCAAGGACCACCATGGGCTTGATCAACTGGATCTTCGATTTCTACCAACAGAGTCGCATCGAGCGCGCCGGCAACGAAGCCGCCCAGCTGCGCGACGAGGTCGCGATGCTGCGCACCCAAGGCGGTGCGGTGGACGACGAACGGATCGTGCGCGCGGTCGGCGAACTGGCGCTCGCGGTGAAGACCGTGCAACGCCTGTGCGTCGAAAAGGGCCTGTGCACCGAGGCCGAGTTCCACCAACGCCTGCGCGCGATCGACCTCGAAGACGGCCGCGCCGACGGGCAGGCTCCGATCCGCTGAGGGCGCCGCCGCTGGCCCCTGCGACCTTGCCGAGTCCGACCATGTTCGACTGGCCGAGCAGCACGAACACCTGCACGGGCTTCGTCATGTCGGCGGCTTGCCCGTCTTGCGGTCGACCTGCCGCGGGTGCGGCGATGGCGCTGGCGCAGAATGCGACGATGGGGATGAGGGTGCGGAGTTTCATGGCGACGTTACCCTGCCCGACATGCTGCGATGCTCTTCGCCCGGATTGGTTGCGCTGACCATCGATTGCTTGAAGGCCATCGCGGCACTCGTCCTCGCATCGCTGCTCGCCCCGCTGCCCGCGCAGGAACGCGGCGTCGCCCGGCTGCCGAACATCGTCATCGTCTATGCCGACGACCTCGGCTACGGCGACTTGTCCTGCTACAACGAACGCGCGGCCTACAAGACGCCGCGCCTCGACCGCCTCGCTGCCGAGGGCATCCGCTTCACCGACGCGCACAGTCCGTGCACGATCTGCTCGCCGTCGCGCTACGGCCTGCTGTCGGGCAACCTCGTCTGTCGCACGGGCCGCCGCCCGACCGCGTTCGAGGGACCCGCGGGCCCGAGCTACCTCGCGGCCGGGGTGCCGACGCTCGCCGACATGCTGCGTTCGCGCGGCTATCGCACCGGGGTGTTCGGCAAGTGGCACCTCGGACTCACGTGGCTCGACGGTGAAGGCAAGCGACTCGGCAGCGGCTTCGACGCCGCCCGCAAGATCGACTACGCGCGCAGCTGCCCGCTCGTCGACGGCCCGCAGGCACGCGGCTTCGACGTGTCGTTCGTGACGCCGAACTGTCCGACGACGGATCCCCTGTACGTCTACATCGAGAACGGCATGGTCGCCGCGCCGGCGACCGAGCAGCACCGCAGCGACACGCTGCCGAACCCGGGCGGCAAGTGGCGCTGGGACAACGACGAAGGCTGGCAGGCGCCCGGCTACCGTTTCGTCGACGCCGACGCGCTCTTCTTCGAACGAGCCCTCGCCTTCGTCGTCGACCACCGCGCGCGCCACGCCGAGCAGCCGTTCTGCCTGCTGCTGTGCACGCAGATCGCCCATGCCCCGGTGCTGCCTGCACCTGAGTTCGAGGGCACAACCGCTGCTGGGCCGCGCGGCGACTTCGTGCGGCAGCTCGACACGCTGACCGGCAGGTTGCTCGACCAGCTGGATGCGCTCGGCATCGGCGACGACACGCTCGTCGTCTTCTCGTCGGACAACGGACCCGAGACGCGGCACACGGTCTGGATGCGCCGCGACCACGCGCACGATGCGGCCGGTGGACTGCGCGGCATGAAGCGCGATGGTTGGGAAGGCGGCCACCGCGTGCCGCTGATCGCTCGCTGGCCCACGCACATCCCGGCCGGGCGCGTGACCGGACAGCTGGCCAGCGCGACGGATCTCTACGCCACGCTCGCCTCGCTGACCGACCAGGCGCTTCCCGACGACGTCGCCGTCGACAGCTTCGATCTGCTGCCGGTGCTGACCGGGAAGCAGCCGGAGCACCAGCCGGTGCGACCCCACCTGCTGACCCAGAGCTTCCGCGGCGAGTTCCAGTTGCGCGTCGGTGCATGGAAGCTGCTTGCGCACCAGGGCTCGGGCGGCAACCGCTACGACACTGGGGAACTGCTGGCGTTCGCGGTGCCCGAACGCGCGCCGGACGCCACGGGACAGCTCTACGATCTCGCGAACGATCCCGCCGAGGCGCGCAACCTGTGGCTCGAGCAGCCGGAGCGACGCGCGCAGATGCAGGCGCTGCTCACGCAGTGCACGCGCACCGACGGCGGCCGCACGGCGCCGACGGGTCGCGCACCGCTCGGTCTCGCAGCGTTGCCGCGCGTCGCCGCCAAGGCCGCTGCTTCGCCAGCGCCAGCGCCAGCGCCCGTCGCCGTGCAGAAGCGCCCGAACGTGGTGCTGATCGTCTCCGACGACCACGGGTTCGGCGACTACGGCTTCCTGGGCAACACCGCCGTGCGCACGCCCAACCTCGACCAGCTCGCCGCGCAGAGCGCCGTCTACACGCGTGGGTACGCGACGCCGGTCTGTTCGCCTTCGCTCGCGACGCTGTTGACCGGTCGCTATCCGCACCAGCACGGCATCACCGGCAACGACCTCGATGGCGGCGCGCGCGATCGCGATCCGCTGAAGCAGCGCCTGCTGGCGAACCCGCTGCTGCTGCCGCGGGCACTCTCGGAGGCCGGCTACCTGACGATGCAAACCGGCAAGCTCTGGAACACGACGTTCCGCGACGTCGGCTTCACGCACGGCATGACCGACCAGGGATCCCGCCACGGCGACCGCGGCCTCACCATCGGTCGCAGCGGCATGGCGCCGATCCTCGACTTCGTCGACGAAGCCAAAGCCGCCGGCAAGCCGTTCTTCGTCTGGTACGCGCCGATGCTGCCGCACCAGCCGCACGATCCTTCGGCCGAGCGACTCGCCCGCTACACCGGCAAGGGGCCGACCGCGGCCGCCGAGAAGTACCACGCGATGGTCGAGTGGTTCGACGACACCATCGGCGAACTCGACCGGCACCTGCACGCGCGTGGTCTGGCCGACAACACGCTGGTCGTCTACCTCGCCGACAACGGCTGGGACGCCGCGGCGGCGGGCGCCTCGAAGCGGGCGAAACTGACGCCGTACGAACTGGGCATCCGCACGCCGATCCTCGTGCGCTGGCCCGGGCATGTGACCGCGAAGCGCGACGAGCAGCACCTCGCGTCGATCGTCGACGTCGTGCCGACGATCCTGCGCGCGACCGGCATCGAACCGCCCGAGCCATTGCCCGGCATCGATCTGGCCGACGAAGCGGCCGTCGCCGCGCGCCGGACGATCTTCGTCGAGGCCTTCACGCACGACATCCTCGACCTTGCCGATCCCAAGCGGAGCGTGACGGCGCAGGTCGTCATCGACGGTTGGTACAAGCTGATCCTGCCCGGCGTCGCGAAGCCAAGGCGGGCGCACGCCGCCGCGCCGACTGTGCCTGAACTGTTCGACCTGCGCGCGGATCCGCTGGAGACCGCGAACCTGGCGGAGCAGCAGCCGGAGACCGTGGCGCGACTCCGGGAGCTGCAGCACGCCTTCTGGCGCGTGCGCTGAAGAGTTCCTTCGCACCAGTGCGCACCCTCGCCCCAGTCACCTCACTTGCGTGGCTGCGGACTCGGCGTCTCGATCCGGAGTTTCGGGGCGATCGCGATGCCTTCTGTTTCCTTGACCGGTTTGCAGACCACGACCGCGCTCCCGGCGCGCTCCCGCATCTCCTGGGTCAGCCGCGCATCGACGACAACCCGTGTGCCACGAGTGCCGCTGCCGGCGGATTCACAGTCGCGTGCGAACGCCATCGGGGCCGAGGCGGTGCCACTCGTCCTTGGTGCGCAGCGCGGCCTGGCTGTGGCCGCCGGCATGGTGCACGTCGACGGCGAGCACGCGGCGCCCCAGCACGAAGCCGATGTTCTCGACGAGCGTGTGGCCGATGACGATGCGGGCTGCGCCGAAGTGCTTGCAGATCGCGGCGATCTCGGTGTCGCTGACCAGCGGCTCCCTCAGGTAGCCGCGATACCAGATCAGGCCGTCGGCCGAGCCGGCCGCGAGTTCCAGTGCGCGGTCGCCCGGTTGCGGCGGCGCGTCGCTGGTGAGCGCCGCGCGCAGCGCGTCGTTGAGGTCTTCGATGCGGAGTCCCGCGGCGACCACCGCCGGACTGACGCCGCCGTGCACGAACAGCTCGTCGCCGAGCTGCAGCGCCACGTTGCGCGTGCGCAGCCACTGACCCAGCACGCTGTCGCGGGCGTAGAGCTGGTCCGGGGTGGTGCCGAGCTTTTGCGCGTTCTCGAAGTACTTGCGGCGCACGTAGCGCACGTCGCCCGTGAAGTTCATGACCTCGTGGTTGCCGAGCACGAAGTGCAGTTCGCCGCCGCCAGCGTGCGCGCGCGCTTCGAGTTCGTAGAGCAGCCACAGGCACTCGGTCACGTGCAAGCCACGGTCGAACATGTCGCCGAGGAACACCAGGTGGCCCTTGCCGAAGGTCCAGTTGCAGCGGTCGTCGATCACGCCGCCGGCGCGCAAGAGGCCGAGCAGGGCGGGCAGGTTGCCTTCGATGTCGGAGACCACGAACAGCTGGTCTGGCCGCGGCCTGCGGCACGGCGGCGCTTCGGCGGGAGCGCGGATCGCGATGCGCAGCGGGGGTGCCTTCGGCAGCAGCTCGAGCTCGAACGCGGGGGCTTCCCGCGGCAGCGTGGTCGTCTCGATGCGCAGCGCGCCGCCTTGGTCGGCGACGATGCGGGTGCTCGCGAGGGTGCCTTCGGTGGTCCGGCGCACATAGGGGCCGTCGACGCCGGCCCGACTCTGGTCGGTGGCGTCCTGCGCCAAGGCCGCGGCCGGGGCGAACCCGAGGAGCAGCATGGCGAAGGTCGCCGCGGGCATTCGGCGCGCGTGGGGGCGGCTGGACGTCGTGGGCAGGATCGGGTGGTTCACCGGAGGCGCAGAGTCTAGCGAGGGCGAAACCCGAACGGCGGCAGTTGCCGTCGTGCGATTGCCTGGCGAACGAACCGCAGGGCAACAGCAAGGAAGTCGAACGCGCCTGATGCCGACGCCGATCACGTAGACGAGCTGTGGAAACCGGCAGCCGGCCCTCGATCATGGCGGTCCCCGTCGACCGGGCGCGAGGAACCATGCTGACGATCACCAAGGACCTGATCCTGCCCGCCACCGTCACCGGCTCCTGGCCACGGCCGCGTTGGTTCGACGTCAGCATGTGGGGCCGTCCGCTCGACACCTGCATGCTCGACATGGCCTTCCGCGAGAAGTTCGTCGATGCCATGGCGACGCTGATCAGTGACGAGGAACGCGCCGGGCTCGACATCCTGACGCACGGCGATCTGCACTGCGACGACGACCTCGCCGGGCGCTCGTGGCACCACTACCCGCTGCAGCGCTGGCACGGCTTCTCAGGCGACCACCTGCAGTCCGAGGTGACGCGCTCGCCGTGGCTGCGGTACCCGCCCGGCACCTTGCTCAACGAGATCTACACCGGTTGGCGCTGGCCGCACGTCACCGACAAGATCGAACACCGACCGCTCGACTACCCGAAGATCTGGCGCCTCGCGCAGGGCCGCACGCCGAAGCCGGTGCGCTTCGGCACCTGCTCCTCGCAGGTGATGGGCCTGTTCCTCGACGTCCACACGCCGCACTACAAGGATTCGCGGCAGGTGATCTGGGACATGGCGGTGGCGATGAACAAGGAACTGCTGGCGCTGCGCGACGCCGGCTGCAAGTGCATCCAGATCGAGGAGCCGACGCTGCACTTCTGGGCCAACACCTACGGCGCTCGCAGCGACGAGGTGAAGTTCATGGTCGAAGCGTTCCGGCGCGAGGTGCAGGGGCTCGACGACGTGGAGCTGTGGATTCACACCTGCTGGGGCAACCCGAACATGCAGCGGGTGATCGACAACGACAGTTACCGGGAGTCGTTTGAGCTCTACCTGCACGAACTGCCCGGCGACGTGTGGACGGTCGAGATGACCGACCGCAACTTCCGCGAGATCGAACTGTTCGGGGCCCTGAAAGGACGCTTGCCGAAGAAGGTCTGCATCGGCGCCGTCAGCCACCGCAGCCTGCAGGTCGATCGGCCCGAAGACGTCGCCGCGCGCATCCGCCGAGCCCTGCAGCACGTCGCCCCCGAGCAACTGATCGTCTCCAGCGACTGCGGTTTCGGCCGCCAAGGCTGCAACCGGAACATCGCCTTCTTCAAGGCGACGGCGATCGCGCAGGGCTGCAACCTCGTACGCGGGGAACTGGGCCTGCCGCAGACCTATGTGCCCGCGGCCGAGCCCCGGCTGCAGACCGACATCGTGCCGAAGGCCTAGCGCCGCCGTCAGCGACACCCCCAAGCAAACATGACCATGCAACCAACTGCAGTCGTCACCGCGGCCGTGCTGCTGTGCGTACTCTCACCGAACTGCCTCGCGCAGAAGCTGAAGGTGTTCATCCTTGCCGGGCAGTCGAACATGGAGGGGCATGCCGCAATCAGTACTTTTGATTACATCGGCAAGGACCCGCTGACGGCGCCCATCCTGAAGGAGATGCGCAATCCCGATGGCACTCCACGGGTGTGTGACAATGTCTGGATGTCCTATCTGACCGGGCCCTATGATGGCAGTGCGAATGGCGAGGGCCTGGGCAAGCTGACTGCCGGGTTTGGCGCACGAGGAGATCAGCCAACCAGGGATGGCGGCAAGATCGGCCCCGAGTTCACCTTCGGGATCTACATGGAGAAGGAGCTGAAGGAGCCGATCCTGATCATCAAGGCCGCATGGGGCGGCAGGTCACTCAACACCGAGTTCCGTCCGCCCAGCGCCGGGCAATACAAGCTGCCCAAGGAGATCCAGGAACTGTGGGACAAGCATCCCCAGGGCGCCCACGGGATTCCCAAGGCCGAAGACCGGAAAAAGTGGCAGGAGGACAAGGATGCCGCCACCGGCGTGTTCTACCGAATGATGATCGAACATGTCAAAAAGGTGCTGGCGGATCCCAAGCGGGTCTGCCCCGCCTACGATCCCAAGGCGGGATACGAACTGGCCGGATTCGTGTGGCTTCAGGGTTTCAACGACCTGGTCGATGGGACTACGTACCCCGGCCCCGACCAACCTGGGAAATACGATGTCTACTCCGACCTGCTGGCCAGGTTCATTCGCGATGTCCGCAAGGACTTGTCAGCCCCGAAGCTGCCCTTCGTGATCGGGGTGCTGGGAGTCGGCGGTGAGAGCGACAATGTGAATTTCCGCAAGGCCATGGCGGCACCGGCCCACATGCCCGAGTTCCAAAGCAGCGTGGTCGCAGTGGAGACCGCTCCCTTCTGGGATCATGACATTGACGCCGCCCAACCCAAGCAGGGCAAACATGACGAGATCGTCGGGACAGCGCACAGATTGAAGCCAGATGGTTCGATCGACACCGAATGGAAATGGGGTGGGTACTGGAAGCCGGTTGGCAAACCGCTGCCGGAGGATCGGACCTGGCGCTTCGCTGCGCTGGATGCCAAGGAGAAGAAGGACCAGTTGGAGGAATACACGGACAGGCGATTCCGTGACATCACACTGCCAGCCGGGATGGAGAACTGGCAGATGCCCGACTTCGATGACAGCAAGTGGGCGGAAGGCAAGGCTCCCATCGGAAAGGGCGTCTGGAAACACCACGGAATCACCCTGGACAAATTCGCTTCCACCTGGGGAGAAGGCGAGTTCCTGCTGATGCGCACGACGTTTGACGTGGAAGAGCTCGACTGCGAGTCCTACCGCATCGCGATCCTGGCCAGGCAGGGGTTCCATGTGTACTTGAACGGTCACAGGCTGCACACCTACATCTGGTGGCAAGACAATCCGCGCTACGGTTCCATCGTCCTCGACAAGGGACAGGTCAAATACCTCAAGAAGGGCAAGAACGTGTTGGCTGCCTATGCCAATGACCAGTATGGCCCGGCTTCGCCGCAGCATCATGGTGCGCTGGATCTGCGGATCGAGGGCATCACCAAGGCAGACCAGCAGAAACTCAGCCTTGCCTTGGAGGAAGTCCTTTCGCCCAAGGACAGGGAGGCGCTCAAGGGTGCTTCCAATGGCGGCTACCACTATTTTGGCAGTGCAAAGATATTTGCCCAGATGGGCAAGGCCTTTGCGGAAGCGAACCTCAAGCTGATGAAATAGCCCTGCGCTGCAATCCCGCGCTCGCGCCGTTGGCCTGTGGTGCCGGCGCAGGTGTGATGCAGGCCCGCGCGCCTACGGGTGCTGGTCGGCTGGCCGCGAGGATCCGTTCCGCTAGGCGGTCATGGCCGAATCTTCGGCCCGCGGCTCGAATGGTGCGTGCGCATGCCCCGCCTTCTCGTCGTCGTGATCGCCGTCTCGCTCTTCGCCGCCTCCGGCTGGTTGCTGTTCCGTGGCAGTGGGGGCAACGCCCACCGCGATGCCGCCACCGTGTCGGTCACCCGCGGCACCGTGATCCGGCGCGCCGTGGCGTCGGGTCAGGTGGATCCGGCCCAGGAGACCCAGGTCAACACGCAGTTGGCGGGCTTCGTGCGCACCGTGCACACGAAACTCGGCGCCAAGGTCGCGGCGGGGGACCCGATCGCCGAGGTGTGGCCGGCGCTGACCGAGCAGGAACTGTTGCGGGCCGAGCGCGGTCTGCAGCAGGCGATCGAAGGAGAAGAGGCAGCGCGCGAGTTCCACGATGGGCAGCACCTGCTGGCGGGTCTCACGCGCATGCTGCAGGGCGAACGCAACCTCGACCGCATGCAGCGCTCGGCCGAACGCGGTCGGCGCTCCGCCGAGGAATCGCTGAAGCTGTTGCGCGAGGGCAAGGTCGAGATTGACGGGCGCATCATCGATTTCGTCGTGCGTGCACCGGTGGCCGGCCACGTGCTGCAGTTGACGCGGCAGGGTGACCCGATCACGCCGGCAAGCAACTACGGGCTCGGCACGGTGGTGGCCGTGATCGGCGATCTCGACAAGCCGGTCTTCCGGGGCACCTGCGACGAACTGGACATCGGGCGCCTGCGCGCCGGGATGGGGGCCCGGGTGACGTTGGCGGCGCTGGCGGGCGTCGAGCTCGCCGGCACCGTGGCGGAGCTGGGCTTGCGGGCCCGCCGCGTCGACAACGCCGCCTCGTTCGACGTGCGCATCGCCTTGGCCGTGCCAGCCGATGTGGTGCTGCGGGCCGGCTATTCGGCGGTGGCCGAGGTCGAGGTGGCGCGCGCCACCGACGTGTTGGTGTTGCCCGAGCGGTGTCTCGTGCATCGCGATGGCGGCACCTTCGTGCGCGTGCGTGCTGCCGATGGTGTAGTGCAGGAGCGCGCGGTTCGGCCCGGGCTCGGCGATGGGTTGCGGATCGAGATCCTCGAAGGCGTCGCCGAAGGGGATGTGGTGGTCGAGCCGGGGCGCTGAACGATGCTGGCCGACACGCTACGCGAACTGCGCGGGGAACTGCGTGCCCAGAAGCTGCGCACCGCGCTGTCGTTGCTCGGCATCGGCTGGGGCACCATGGCGCTGCTGTTGCTGTTGGCGTTCTCGTTCGGCTTCGAGGAGTTGTTCGCCGAACGGCAGCGCGGACTGGGGGACGGCATCGCGATCGCTTGGCCCGAGCGGACCACGATGCCAGCGCGCGGCTTCCCGTCCGGCCGCGCACTGGTGGTCCATCGCGACGATCTGCTGGCGGTGCAGCCTTCGTTGCGCCACTGCGAAGCGCTCAGCGCCGAGTTCGCCGGGCGCGAACGCATCACGCTCGGCGGAACCGTGCTGCAGGTGCCGATCTCCGGCGTCGAGCCGGTGTTCGCGACGCTGCGCTCCTTGTCGCCGCGCCCCGGTGGGCGCTTCCCGAGCGAGCGCGACAGCGCGCTGGCCGCGCGGGTGGTGTTCCTCGGCGACGCGTTGGCGCGCACGTTGTTTCCCGGTCAGGATCCGGTCGGCAAGACGCTGTCGTTGCGCGGCAGGTCGTTCACGGTGGTCGGCGTGCTGCAGTCGAAGCTGCAGGACAGCGACTACGGCGGTCAGGACAAGGATCGCGCCTGGATCCCGGCCACCACGTTCCTGCACTGCTTCGGCCGGCGCCCGATCAGCAACTTCGTCTATCGCGGAATCGATCCGACCCGGCCCGAAGTGTGCACCACGGAGCTGGTCGCGGCGATGGCGGCGCGGCTGCAGTTCGATCCGGCCGATCGCGCCGCGCTGTCAGTCTGGGACACGACCGAGCAGCAGCGGATGATGTTCTACATCTTCCTCGGCTTTCACCTGATGCTGGCGATCGGTGGCGCTTTCACGTTGCTGGTCGGCGGCCTCGGCGTCGGGCACCTGATGCAACTGATGGTGCGACGGCGCATCGGCGAGATCGGGCTCAAGCTGGCGGTCGGGGCCGCGCCGGCGCGCATTCGCGGCGAGTGGCTGTTGCAGGCGCTGGTGTTGGTGGTCGCCGGTGCCGGTGGCGGCGCCCTGCTGGCGCTGCTGGCGATCGTCGCGGTGCGTGCCTCGCCGTTCACTGAAGCGGTCGGTCGGCCGTTCGTGCCGCTGCCGGTGGCGGCGGCGACGGCGTCGCTGTTGGCGATCGTCGCGTTCGTCGCCGGCTATCTGCCGGCGCGCAGGGCCGCGGCGATGGATCCGGTGGTCGCGCTGCGAGGCGGCAGATGAACGAGCTGCTCGAACTCTGGCGCGAGGTCTGGTGGCTGCGCGCACGTTTGTTGCCCGTCGTGCTGGGGCTGTGCCTAGGAACGCTGGGTCTGTCGGTGCTGCTCGCATTCGGCGATGGATTCGACGATGCCGTGCGCGCGTGCCTCGGCCGCTCCGGCGATCGCATGCTGCGCTGGTCGGCCGGCTCCACATCGCTGCCGTTCGATGGTCGACCGGCTGGTCGGACCCAGCGCCTCGGGCCGCGCCAGTTGGAGGCGGTGGCGGCGGTGCCCGGCGTGGTGGCGGTGAGTCCGCACGCGTCGTTCTTCGAACGCATGGCGAGCGACACCGGCCGGATCACCAACGCTTCGGTCGGCGCGGTCGGTGCGCGTTGGCCGGAAGTGCGCGGCCACGCGGTGGTGCCCGGTGGCCGCTTCCTGTCGCCGATCGACGAGGCGGAGCGCCGCCGCGTCGCGGTCATCGGCGCCACGCTGGCGCGGCGGCTGTTCGATCGTGAGGACGTGGTCGGCCGCTCGTTACGCGTGTTCGACCGGTCCTTCGTCATCGTCGGCGTGTTGCCGGCGGCGGTGCAGATGATGAACTACAACGGCGACGACGCTGAGCGCCTGTTCGTGCCCTACGCGACGGTGCAGGCGATGTTCGGGTTGCGTTCGGTCGAACGCGTGCTGGCGCGCATCGACGCGCATACGACGCCGGCCGCGGCCGAAGCGAGCCAGCGGGCCGCGTTGGCCAAGAGCCTCGGGTTCTCGCCTGCGGATCGCACGGCGGTCAACCTCGTCAATCACGCGCGCACCGCGGGCGAGATCGGTGGCATCGTCACCGGCGTGCGCACGTTCTTGTTCCTGGTCGGTCTGCTCGGCCTGCTGGTGGCGGCGGTCGGCGTCGCCAACATGACCTTCGTGCTGGTCGAAGAACGCATTCCCGAACTCGGCCTGCGCCAGGCGCTCGGTGCCACGCCGCAGCAGATACGGCGGCGGCAACTGCTCGAGACCGTGGTCGTGGTCGCCGTCGGCGGCGGCATCGGGTTGTTGCTCGCAGCGCTGGTGTTGTGGGGCATCAACCAGTTGCCGCTCGATCCGATGGCCAAGGGCTATCTCGGTGAGCCGCTGCTGGCGCCAGCCACTGCGCTGCTGATCGCCGGGCTGCTGGGTTTGTGCGCCGGCGTCGCCGGCTGGTATCCCGCCGCGCGCGCGGCGGCGGTGCAACCGATGGAGGCGCTGCGCCATGACTGACGTGCTGTTGCAACTGCGTGAAGTGGGCAAGGTCTATGAGCGCGAAGGTGCGCCGGTGCAGGCGCTCGTCGGTGTGCACCTCGACATCCGCCGTGGTGACTACGTGGCGCTCACCGGCCCGTCCGGTTCCGGCAAATCGACTCTGATGCACTTGATCGGTTGCCTCGATCAGGCGACCGCGGGCAGCTATCGCTTTGCCGGCACCGAGACGCGCGACTTGCCGCGCGCCGAGCTCGCGGCGCTGCGGCGCCGGATCGGGTTCGTGTTCCAGTCGTTCCATCTGCTGCCCGGGCTCACGGCGGCGCAGAACGTGGCGCTGCCGCTGCGTTACGCCGATGTGTCGCCTGCGATCCGCCTGCGCCGCGCCGAGCAGGTGCTCGCCCGTGTCGGCCTCGCCGATCGGGCGCAGCATCTGCCGCGCGAGCTGTCGGGTGGCCAGCAGCAGCGCGT
>SXPB01000134.1 GCA_005776475.1 Planctomycetia bacterium | reverse complement strand
GCGATCTACGGCTTCCGTGGCGCCGACCTGCGCACCTACCTGAAGGCTCGCGGCCACGCGGTGCGCTGCCACACGCTGCCGACCAACCATCGCAGCGCGAAGGCCCTGGTCGAGGCCGTGACGAGGTGTTTCCAACGCCACCCGCGCCCGTTCCTCGACGACCGCATCACGATGCCGACCGTGCAGGCCAAGCAGGCAGCGGGCGAACTGGCGTTGACCGGCGACGGCGAGGCCGTGCTGCGCTGGCGCTTCGTACAGGCCCCGGCCGGCAGCACCGCGTTGACCAAGCCAGCGGCGGAAGCGCTCGTCGCCGCCGACGTCGCCGCCGAAGCGCTGCGCCTGCTGTCCGGCCCGGGCCGCAGCGACGGCGCCCCGCTGCGCCCGCGTGACCTCGCCGTGCTGACCCGCACCAACCACCAGGCGATCCTGGTGCAGGACGAACTGCGGAGCCGCGGCATCCCTTCGGCAATCGGCAAGGCCGGCGACATCTTCCAGACCGACGAGTTCGCGGAACTGCGGCTGTTCCTGCTCGCGGTGCTGCAGCCAGGGGACCTGCGCCGCGTGCGCGCGGCGATGTCGACCCGGCTCTGGGGTCTCGATGCCTCGGCACTGCTCGTGCTCGACCGCGACGAAGCGGCGTTCGATGCCTGGCTCGAGAAGGTCGCGCTGTGGCGGCGCCTGTGGTTGCGCCACGGCTACATCGTGATGCAGGAGCAGGCGCTGGTCGACCTGCGCGTGCACGAGCGGTTTCTCGGTTGGCACAGCGGCGAACGGCGGCTCACCAACTTCCGGCAGCTGTTCGAACTGCTGCACGACGCCGAGCACGCGCACCGCCTGGCGCCGGAGGGCCTGCTCGAGTGGCTCGCGCACGAACGGCAGAACCAGGAGGACCTGGACTACACGCTGCGCGAACTGCGGCTCGAGAGCGACGACGACGCAGCGCAGATCCTCACCGTGCACGGCAGCAAGGGGCTCGAGTACGAAGTCGTCTTCTGCCCCTTCCTGTGGGCAGCCTTCGGCCCGCGCACGGAGGCCGACATCGTCGCCACCACGGCCGGCCACGAAGTGGCGTTCGGCCTGACCAAGGATCACCCGCACCGGCCTGCGATTGCGCGCGAACGCCTCGCCGAAGAACTGCGGTTGGCGTACGTCGCGATGACGCGGGCGAAACGGCGCTGCTACGTGCACTGGGGTGCGCTCGGCCGCGACGCTGCCATGAGTTCGCTCGGGTGGCTGCTGCAGGGCAAGGACACCGTGCCAGGCCTCGTCGACGGCAAACCCCGCGACGGTTGGCTGGCGACGTTCCAGGAACGCTGCAAGGACGACCAACCGCGCTGGCTCGACACGCTGCACGATCTCGCCGCCGGCAGCCGCGGCACGATCGACGTGACCGAAGTCGGCGCACCGCCGACGGGCGCCCGCCTCGCCGCCGAGGCACCCGCCACGCTGCCGCAGCCGCGCCGTCCGGAGCGGCGTGTGCAGGCGCAGGCGCTGCACAGCTTCTCGTCGCTGATCGCGCGCAGCCACGATGCCGAGCCATCGCCGGAGACCGAGGTCGAGCGCCCGCAGCCGGCCGCGCCCATCGCCCCGGCCGCCGCCCCCCGCGGCATCTTCGCGTTCGCCCGCGGACCGGCCGCGGGCCAGTGCCTGCACACGATCCTCGAACGCATCGACCTCGAACGTGCCGACGCAGCGACCACGACGGCCGTGGTGCGCGACGTGCTCGCCGCCGAAGGGCTCGCCGACATCGCCGCACACCAGGGCGAACTCGACCCGGTCGCGGACGTGCAACAAGCCCTGCACGACCTGGCGCAGGCGCAAGCGTTCCCGGGTGGCCCGACGCTCGCGGCCCTGTGTCGTGGCCCACGCGCCGTCGAGTGGCAATTCACGTTGCCCGCCCTGCGCGCCGACGTGCACGCCCTCGCGCGGCTGCTGGCGCAGAGCCCAGGGGCTGCGGCGCAGCAGCAGGCCCGCCGCCTGCTGCTGCTGCCGGCGCAGGACCTGCGCGGCTTCCTCGTCGGCTTCGTCGATCTGGTCGCCGAACACGACGGCCGCTGGTACGTGCTCGACTGGAAGTCGAACCACCTCGGCAACGATGCGTCCGGCTACGCCTCGGAACGCTTGCTGCCGGCGATGGTCGAACACGACTACGTGCTCCAGTACCACCTGTACGTGCTGGCGCTGCATCGCCATCTGCGCGCGCGCCGGCCCGACTACGATCCCGCGCGGCACCTCGGCGGCGTCGTCTACGCCTTCCTGCGCGGCGCCTTGCCGGGCAGCAGCTGCGGCATGTTCTTCGATCGGGTGCCGGTCGACGTGGTCGCGGCGATGGACCGCTGGCTGGACGGCACGACGGAGGCCACCCGATGACGCGCTCGCCCGTCGCCGCCAAGGCGAACGTCACTGCCGGCGACGTCGGGGCCTTGCTGGCCAGGGAACTGGTCGCCGGGTGCACGGCCGACGGGCCGTTGCTCGCGGCTTCGATCCGCACGTTGTGGCGACAGCGCGAACAAGGCCACGTCTGCCTGCAACTCGCGGCGTGGGCGGGACGCGTCGGCGACGACGAAGACAGCCCGTTCCCGGCAACCGGGCCGTGGCGGCAGGCCCTGCGCGACAGCGGCCTGTGCGCCGATGGCAGCGACCCAGAGCCGGCAACACCGCTCGTGCTCGTCGCCGACGATCGGCTCTACCTGCGCCGCGACTTCGTCGCCGAACGCAGCATCGTGGCGTTCGTGCAGCAACGACTCGCCGAATCCGAACGCATGGACGCCGCCACGGTGCGCGGCCACCTGCAGGCGCTCAGGCTGCTGCCCGCGGACGGCAAGGCGCCGCTCGATGCGCAACTGCTGGCGACGATCGCCGCCGCGCGCAGTTCGTTCCTGGTGCTGACCGGCGGTCCGGGCACCGGCAAGACCACCACCACGGCGCGGCTGCTGGCGGTGTTGCTGCGCGAGGAACCGAAGCTGCGCATCGCGCTGTGCGCGCCGACTGGCAAGGCCGCGACGCGCCTGCTGCAGGCACTGCGGCAACGCGCCAGCGCGGAGCCGGAGCTGGCCCCCGTTGCCGAACGTTGCCAGCCGACCACGCTGCATCGCTTGCTCGGCTACCTGCCGGGCCCGGACACGTTCCGCGCCAGCGCGAACAACCCGCTGCGCCACGACGTCGTCGTCGTCGACGAAGCGTCGATGGCGGATCCCGCCCTGCTCGCGGTGTTGTGCCGGGCCTTGCCGCCGCACGCACGACTGCTGCTCGTCGGCGACAAGGACCAGCTGGCGGCGGTCGCCGCCGGGCAGGTGCTCGGCGACCTGTGTCGCGCCGCCGCGCCCGAACGCGGCGTCGGCAGCAACCTCGCCGCCTTCGTGCAGGCCTGCGTCGGCCAGAGCCCACAGCCGGTCCAGACGCGCGCGCCAGCGATCGCCGACCACGTCGTGCACCTGCAGCACAGCCACCGCTTCGGCAGCCGTCCTGGCATCGGCGGTTTCGCCCTGGCGGTGGCGCGGCGCGACGTTCCCGCGGCCCTCACCGCCGTGCATGCCGGCCACGCGGACCTGCTGCCGATGGCCAATGCCGACGCGGCGCTGCAGATGATCGAACCCATGCTGTTGCGCGCCGTGCACGGCAGTGCCGACGACGTGGCCGCCCGCATCACCGCGCTGCGCGTGCTGACGGCTGCGCGCATCGGCCCGGCCGGCGCCATGGCCTGGAACGCGCGCATCGAGACCCTGCTCGGCCGCCACGGCGTGCGCGTGCAGGATCCGTGGTACGAAGGCCGCCCGATCCTCGTCGTCGCCAACGACCACCAGAACCACGTCTACAACGGCGACCTCGGCATCGTTGTGCGCGGTCCCGATGGCCGGCCGCAGGTGTGCTTCCCGCGCGGCGACGGCACGCTGCGCTTCGTGCCGCGGCAGCGCTTGCCGGCGCACGAAACGGCGTGGGCGATGACCGTGCACAAATCCCAGGGCAGCGAGTTCGACGACGTGCTGGTCGTGCTGCCGGACCACGACGGCCCGCTGTGGCAGGCCTCGTTGCTCTACACGGCGATCACCCGCGGCAAGCAGCGGGCGCTGTTGCTGGCCGATCCGACGCTGCTGCAAGCGGCCCTGGCGCGCTGGCCCGAACGCAGTTCCGGGCTCGCGACGGCACTACTCGGCTGACTCGGGGGCGTCGGGTTCGTCGTCGACGTCCGGTGCGTCGGGCGACTCCGGGGCCGCCGGCGATTCCGGCGAACGCTGCGGCCGCGGCCGGCCGCGCCCGCGATCGTCATCGCCGCCAAACCAGATCGTGTCGGTCAGCAGCTCACGCAGCACCGACGTCGCGTAGGCACCCTTCGGCAAGGTGAACTGGAGCCGCAGGCCGCCATCGACGGCATCGGCAACCGCATCCTGCACCGGCACGCGCAGCGGTCGCCGTTCGCCGCGGCACAGGCGGAACGGCAACTTCGCGAACGCATTCGGCGGCAGCGTGAGCGCCGCCAGCGCTTCGGCTTCGATCCGGGCCGGCTCGCCGGTCGGCAGCGTCATCTCCGGTCCAGGCATCGGTCCGCTCGGCGAGATCGCGAACGCATCGGCGCGCGACTGCTCCCGCGCCGGATCGTCGACCACGAACACCGAACCGTTGTCGTGCCGGAAGGCGAGATCCCCCCGCAGCAACGTCCCGAGCGCTTCCCGCCGCGCGTTGACGACGCGGTTGAACACCTCGCTCTGCACCGCCGACAGCACGAGGCCGAACACGCGCCGCGGCATGCGCGCCGCCATCACCCGCGCGTCGCCGCACAGCACGTCGAGGCCCTTCGCCAGGTTGGCGCCGCGTTTGCCGAAGCGTTGCTCGCCGAACCAATTCGGCACCCCGCGCGCGACCAGGTCGGCGAGGTTGCCGCGGGCGCTGGCAAGATCCGCCGGCACGGTGCCACGCAGGGTGATGCCGAAGCGGTTGCCGCGCAGGTGGCCCATGCGCAGCTTGTTGCCGTGCCGGCGCACCTCGAGCACGCGGAAGCGTTCGCCGTGCAGGCCTTCGCACGCGCGCGGATCGACGTGTTCGATGCTGACCCACTGGCGGCTCACCGCCTGCGCGTCCTTCAACCCGGCGATGCCGAACGCCCGCTCGTCGCGATCGAGTCCGTGCGACAGTTCGTGCAGCAGGTCCATCGTCGACAGCCCACGCTTCTCGACCCACAGCCAGACGTGGTCGCCGACGCCCGAGGGCAGGTACGCCGGCACTTCGTCGACGGCGAAGTCCTCGGGCGTGACCTTGTAGCGCCCGGGAAAGCGAGGGAACGGGCCGCGCCGCGGCTCCGGACGCGTGGGTTTGAGCGGCGGCACGGGATCGATCAGGCCTTCTTGGCCTTCTGCTTCTTGCGCGCCTTGCCGTCGTCGGCAGCGGCCACCGCGGCGACGACTTCGGCTTCGGCATCGGCTTCGGCGGCGACTGCCTGCGGCTTGCTGGCGGCGACGGGATCACCGCCGGTCGCGTAGGCGAGCAGGCGCCAGAGCTCGTCGCGCAGCGTCGCTCGCGACACGATGCGGTCGATCTGGCCATTCTCGAGCAGGAGCTCGGAGCGCTGGAATCCCTGCGGCAGTTCCTTCTTGATGGTCGTCGCGATCACGCGCGGCCCGGCACAGCCGATCAACGCGCCCGGTTCGGCGATCAGCAGGTCGCACACCGACGCGAACGACGCGGTGACGCCGCCCGTGGTCGGATGCGTCATCACCGAGATCGTCGGCACGCCGGCCGCGTTGAGCCGCTGCAGCGCGCCGCAGGTCTTCGCCATCTGCATCAGCGACACCGCGCCTTCGTGCATGCGGGCGCCGCCGGAGCAGGCGAACAACACGACCGGCAGACGGTGCTCGAGGCCGTACTCGCACAGGAGCGCGATCTTCTCGCCGACCACCATGCCCATCGAGCCGCCGAGAAACTGGAAGTTCATCACGCCGACAGCGCAGGCGATGCCCTTCACCTTGGCGGTGCCGGTGACGATCGCGTCCGCTTCGCCGGTCTTCTGCTTCGTCTGCACCAGCTTGTCGCTGTACGGGACCGCGCCGCGCGAGCCGACGTCGGTGAACCCGAGCACGTCGTGCGCCCGCAGGCTCGCCCACTTCTCTTCGAAGGTGCCGGCATCGACCGTCAGCGCGATGCGTTCGCGCGCCGGCAGCGTGAAGTGGTAGCCGCAGGTGCCGCAGACCCGGTGGCGCTGTTCGAACTCCTTGCGGAAGAGCATGGCCCCGCAGGACTCGCACTTGATCCAGAGTCCACCGGGCATGTCCTTCTTCTTGCCGAAGCGGGTCCAAGCCATGTCGTTTCAGTTCCTGTTCGAGAGACGGTGAAGTAGGGACGTTAGCGGACGGGGATCGTGCTGGTAAAGACGTCAGCTGCCGGCGGCAGCACCGCCGGCCAGCGTGCGCAGTTCGGCGATGCCCGCCTTGCGGTCGGGCTTGCCGAACACCGCGGTGCCGGCCACGAACACGTTGGTGCCGGCCGCGGCGGCGGTCGCGATCGTGGCGGCGGCAATGCCACCATCCATCGACACCTCGCCGGTGAACCCGAGTTCGCGCAAACGCGCGACCTTCGGCAACACCGACGGCATGAACTTCTGGCCACCGAAGCCGGCGAACACGCTCATCACCAGCACGAGATCGAGTTGCGCCACGTACGGCGCCAGGGTCTCGACCGGGGTGTCAGGTTGCACCGACAGCCCGGCCTTCTTGCCGCGCTTCTTGATATGCGCCAACAGGGCCGGCACGTCGCCGTTCTTCGCGACCTCGATGTGGAACGTCAGCAGGTCGGCGCCCGCATCGAGGAACGCATCGGCGTAGCGCCACGGGTCGGTGATCATCAGGTGCACGTCGAGCGGCTGCTGCGCGACCTTCTTGATCGCCGCACACACGAACGGCCCGAAGGTGAGGTTGGGCACGAAGTGGCCGTCCATCACGACGAGGTGCAGCCAGTCGGCGCCGCCCTGCTCGACCGACTTCACTTCGTCGGCGAGGCGCGCGAAGTCCGCCGCCAGCAGCGACGGAGCGATGCGGATCGGATGTGCCATCTCAGTTGGCTCCCGCAGAGCCGCCGCTGCGGTGGTCGCAGACGCCGACCCGCGTGCCGTCCGGCTCGATTTCGATCGCGAACATCTGGCCGATGCCACGCGGGCGTTTGGCGACCGTGTGGCCCTTCTGCACCAGGGCCGCCCGCACTTCGGGCGCCAGCGCCAGCGCTTCCCAGGTGATCTCGTCGGGCAGCCACTGGGGATGGATGCGCGGCGCGCGCACGGCCTGCGCGAGGCTCATGCGGTGGTCGACGACGTTGAGCAGCGTCTGCAGCACCGCGGTGATGATGCGGCCGCCACCGGGCGCGCCGAGCACCAGCCGCAACTGGCCGTCCCGCACGACGATCGTCGGCGTCATCGACGACAGCATGCGCTTGCCGGGTGCGATCGCGTTGGCCTTGCCGCCGACGAGGCCGAACTGGTTCGGCACGCCGGGCTTGCTCGAGAAGTCGTCCATCTCGTTGTTGAGCAGGAAGCCCGCCCCTTCGACGACGCAGCAGCTGCCGAAGGTCGAATTGATGGTGGTCGTGATCGCGACCGCGTTGCCGGCCTTGTCCACCACCGACAGGTGCGTGGTGTCGTCGCTCTCCTTGGCGCCCGGTGGCAGGCCCGGCGCCACTTCGCTGCGCTTCTGCCGATCGATGCCCGCCGCGAGCTTCTTGCAGTACTCCGGCGACACGAGGCCCGCCACCGGCACGGCGTAGTGGTCGGGATCGCCGAGCCACCTCGAACGGTCGGCATAGGCGCGCCGCATCACTTCGGTGAGCAGGTGGATCGACTCGCTGCCGCCGTAGCCGAGCGCGCCCAGATCGGACGGCTCGAGCATGCCGAGCATCTGCAACAGCGCGACGCCGCCCGACGACGGCGGCGGCATGCTGATGACTTCGTGGCCGCGGTAGGTCGCGCGCAGCGGTTCCCGTTCGCGCACTTCGTAGTCCGCGAGGTCCTTCGCGCTGACGAAGCCGCCGCCCTGCTGCATGGCGGCCACGATGTGCTTCGCAGTCTCGCCGGCGTAGAAGCCGTCGAGCCCACCCTTGGCGTAGCGCTCCAGGGTGCCGGCGAGATCCGGCTGCACGAGCATGTCGCCCGCCTGCAGCGGGCGGTCGTCGCGGAAGAAGATCTTGCGCGTCGATGCGTAGCGGCCGAGATCCTTGGCCGCAGCGGCAAGGTCATCGGCGAAGAAGGGGTCGACGACGAACCCTTCGCGCGCCAACCGGATCGCCGGCGCCGCCACGGTCGGCAGGCTCATCGAACCGTACTTCAGCAACGCGAAACGCAACCCGGCCGGACTGCCCGGCACGCCCGCCGCCGACGCCCCGAACTGGACCTTGTCTTCGTCGACCGAGCCGTCGGTCTTCAGGTACATGTCGGCGGTCGCCGAGGCCGGCGCCCGCTCGCGGAAGTCGATCGCGAAGCACTTGCCGTCGGCCATGCGCGCGAGCAGGAACCCACCGCCGCCGAGGTTGCCGGCCTGCGGGTGCGTCACCGCCAACGCCAACGCCACGGCGACGGCGGCGTCGACCGCGTTGCCGCCGGCTTCGAGAACCTGCATGCCGATCGCGGTCGCCCGCGGCTCCGCCGACACGACGCAACCGTTCTTGCCACGCGCCACGAGGTCGTTCGGAGCCTTCGCCCCGACGCCACCACCGAGCAGGGCCGCGAGGCCGAGCAACGCACCGGAACCGAGCGCCAAGGCGCCCCAGGTCATCGTTCGTGGCTCCCGAGGCCCTCGCCCAGGCGCACGCCCTGGCCCCGCAGGTAATCGAGCACGCGTTCGACTTCGGCCACCGTGCCTTCCAGTTCGAGGGCGATGAAGCCCCCCTGGTCGGTCACCGACGCGCCGCGGATGTTCACGACGACGTCGAACGAACGGTTGATCTTGTAGAGCAATGGTTCGCGCACCAGCTCCTGGTCGAACTCGAAATGGATGGTCTTCTTGATCTTCACGGGCAGCATCGGCGGCCGGAAACAGGCCGCGAGGGCGAGGAGCATACGGATCGGCCACCGAAAGAACGCGCCCGTTCTGGCTGGTCGGGGCGCGCGGCGTCGGCCCCGGCCGGTCCGACGCCGGTTGCCGCTTGCACTGCACCGCCGCCGCGCTAGGTTCCTCGCCCCACGGTCCCGTAGCCGAGTGGTTAGGCAACGGATTGCAAATCCGTTTACCCCAGTTCGATTCTGGGCGGGACCTCCAGTTTCCTTGCGCCTCCCGCCGAGTGCACGCGCGGTCGAGGACGAATGCCCGCGCGACGAAGTTCCGCCACCTCGCGGGCGAGTCCAACTCCCTCGGTGGCGACTTGCGGGAAAACCCTGTCCAGGTTTCCACCGGGTATCGCCGATCTGAACGCGTCCGCTTCGGAAGCCCAGAATGAAACGAATCGTCTCTGCGTTCCCTTGCCTCGCTCTGACCGTGGCCGCCCTGGCCCAGGACCAGCCGACCACTCAGGAAGGCGCGCCGCCGCGCGAATGGGTCGGCGGCCTGCCGTGGACCGAGTGGACCCGCGCCACCGGTGACTGGGACGGCTTGCGCACGACCTGCGAAGATGCCGGCGTCGAGTTCGGCGGCGGCTACACGCTCGACCTGACGGCGCCGTGGAGCGGCGACACGCGCCGGCGCTCGACGGTGTCGACGCTGTTCGACGTCAACGTCGCCTTCGACCTCGAAGCGCTCGCCGGCCTGCCGCGCACGCTCGCCTTCGTCGATGCCTACCAGATCGAAGGCCGCGACCCCAGCGACGACGTCGGTGACTTCCAGGGCTTCTCCAACACCCAGGCCGAGGACACGGCGCAGATCGCCGAAGTGTGGATCGAGACCTGGCTCGGCGAACGCGTGCGCGTCAAAGTCGGCAAGGTCGACTTCAACAGCGAGTTCGCGTTCCACGAGATCGGCGGCGAGTTCGTCAACTCGACGGCCGCGATCGTGCCGACCATCGTCGCCTACCCGACCTATCCCGATCCGGCGACGGCAGTGCACGTGTTCTACGTGCCGAACGAACAGTGGTACGTCGGCGCCGCCGTCTACGACGGTGCGGGCGGTGAAGGCATCTCGACCGGCGGCCGTGGCCCGAAGGGCTTCTTCGCCAAGGATGGTTCCGATGCGTACTTCCTGTGCGCCGAGGCCGGCCACGCGTGGGCCGGCGGCGACCAGTGGGGATCGGGCCGCGCCGTGCTCGGTGGCTTCCACCACACGGCGACGTTCACCGACTTCGACGGCAATCCGGACGATGGCACGGCGGGCCTGTGGGGCTCGCTCGAACAACGCATGTGGCGTGAGAACGCGCAGGACGACGACGGCCAGGGGCTCGGCGTGTTCTTCGCGTTCGGCCTCGCCGACGACTCCGTGTCGGCCTGCGGCTCGGCCTTCTCGGTCGGTGCCGAGTGGACGGGCGTGTGGCAAGGTCGCGACCACGACGTGCTCGGCTTTTGCATCAGCTACTGCAATCTCAGCGACGAGCCTCCCGCTGGCACCGCCGACGACGAGACCTCGTTCGAACTGCTCTACAAGTTCGCGGTGACGCCGGCCTTCAGCGTGAAGCCGGAGCTGCAGTACATCACCAACCCCGGTGGCATCGATGCCACCGACGACGTTCTCGCGGCCCTGCTGCGCATCGAGATCCTGTTCTGAAATGGCGGTCCCGAATGAGGACCTGATCAACCCCTGCATCCCACCTGCACGGTCTTCCGAGCTACTCTTCCCCGACGCCGCAACCTGCGTCGCCCGACTCCCATGATGACGCGCTGCCTCACCATCCTCGCCTGCACGCTGCTCGCCACGTTCGTTTCGGCGCAGACTTCGGGCCGGCACTTCCATCGCGATTCGCGTACCCCGACCACTCCGGCGGCCAGCCGTGTCGTCGATGCGTCGGCGGCGCAGAACACGCTGGCTCCTCTGCAGAAGCTGCATTCGGGCCGGCCGTGGCCACGCCACCACTTCGGCCGTCTGCCGCAACCTGCCGCGAAGCCGACGTCGACTGCGGTCGAAGCTGCGCACGCAAACCAGACCGCGCCGCGCGGGTTCTGGCGCAAGCGCCGCTGAGTTGGTCGGGTTGGTTGGCTCGAACTTCCGCCGCGCGCCGCGCCGCTGCATGATGCAGGCGCACGCGAGGGTGGCGGAATGGCAGACGCAGCGGCCTTAAAAGCCGCGGGCCGGTAAACGGCCGTGAGGGTTCGAGTCCCTCCCCTTGCACCAGTTCGGCTCAGCGCCGCAGCACCTTCGCCAAGGTTGCCTCGCAGGCGGCGGGCGTCGGCGGCACGGCGCCAAACCGCGCCTGGTCGAACGCCGTGTGCAGTTCGCGCAGCGGTGCGATGGCATCGCCACCGAGTCGCGCGTGCAGCGCGCTCCAGGTGGTGTCGGAGAACGCATCCACGCCGCTCGCGGCGGCGAGTACGGCTTCGAAGGCGGCCAGGGTCGCGTTCGGGCCGGCGGCGAAAGCCTGCTCCAGGGCCTGCCGTGCCTGCACGAAGCGTTGCTGCCGGCGCCGCGCGCGCACAAGGAACGGCAGCAGCGCGAGCCCGAGCCCACCCACCACGGCAACCGCCCATGGCCACCAGGCGCGCGGAGCAGCCGCCGCCACCGTCCGGCCATCGGCGGCGACGAGTCGCTGCACCCGTTCCGGCAGCGCTGCGGTCGCCGGCGCGATGGTCAGCGGCAGCGGCTGCGTGGCCAGCGTCACGTAGGTGGAACGGTGCGGATCGAAGGCGACGAACGGCAACGGCGGCAGCGCCACTTCGCCCGCCCGCAGCGCCAACACATCGAGCGCGAACACGGCGCGGCCCTGGGTGCGGCCACTGGAAACGCCCTGCACGTGGAAGCCCGCCAACGAGGGCGGCGACGGCGCCGGCATGGTGGCGAGATTGCCGTCGCCGGTGACCACCAGTTCGACCAGGAAGGAATCGCCGACGGCGCGCGGTTTGGAAGCGAGCGTCGCCGTGACCGCGAACGCACCCACGGCGCCGCCAAACCCCGCGGGGGCGTCCGGCGGCAACGGCAGCACCTCGATCGCCGGCATCGTCGCCACCAGTGTGGCCTCCTGCCGATCGGCGGGCTGGCGCCCGCGCAGGAAGTCTTCGACGAACCGCGTCGCGAAGGCGTGGCGCAGCGCCACTGCCGCCAAGGCCATCGGCCCCGGCTGTTGCGGTTGCAGCACGAACTGCAGCTCGAGCACTTCGTAGGTGCGGCCGGCGCGCTGCTGCGAAGTGGCCAGCGCGAGCGGCAACACCTGTTCTCCCACCGCGATTCGATGCGTGCGGACATCGCCCGCGGGAGCCAGCACGGCGACGTGCAGCGCCTCGTCGCCGGCAAGCCACGGCACCACCACCTGGAACGGCTGGTCGAGGCGCTGCGCGAACAACGGCACCGCCGAATCGCGCACGAATTGCGCATCGAAACCGATGCGCAACGTCACCGGTGCGACCTGCTGCACGTACCAGGGCGTGGTCTTCGCCGCGAACTCGACGAAGTACGGCGGCGCCGCCTGGCCGCGCGCGACGGCAACGACCAACGCTCCGCACACGCCGGCAACCACCGCGCGCAACGACGTCACCATCCACGCTCTCCCGCCGCCACCGCGCGACGCTGCGCATCCTGCCGCAGCGAGCGCTTCTGCTTGTCCTTCTGCTGCAACCGCTGCCACAGCGCGGCCACTTCGTTCGGCAGCATCGGCTCCAACACGGCCTCGGGGATTGCCGGCTCGGCGGATGGCGTCCCATCCGGCTGCGCGGGCGGCGGCTCGTTCGGCGTCGGCTCCTGCTTCCTGTTGGCGATCGCCTTGTCGCGCGCGGCCTGCAGTTCGCGCCGCCGCTGCTCGGCGCGCTCGCGGTTGCGCTGCGCCTCGGGCCACGGCCGCCGGAACTCGTCGGCGCGCGCGAAACCCGCCACCGCCTTGTCGATCGCGGTGACCGCCATCGTCCACGCGGTCGGTTCGGCATCGGGCAGTTGCGCCGCCATCGCCGCCCGTTCGGCGCGTTGGAACGCCGCCATCGCGGTGAGGAACTCGGCCTCGGCACGCCGCTCGCCGGACGGCAGTTCGAGCCACGGCAGGACGGCCGCTTCCGCATCGCTGCTGCGCTGCACGCGCAACGCCGCCATCGCCAGGTTGAACCGCAGCTCGTCGGGAAGCGCCTCGCCGTGCCGCGCGCTTGCGGCCTGCAAAGCGACGAACGCATCCTGGTAGCGGCCGGCGCGGTAGTCGGCGAGCGCCTTTCGCACCGGGTCGGCGGTCTGCTGCGCGGGCAGCAACCACACGAGCCAGGGCAGCACGGCGAGAGACTTCATCGACGACGCTCCGGCAGCCACGCAGAGAGCATCCAAAGCAGCCACGCCACGCACAAGGGCCAGTGTTGCAGCGCCACCGGCTGCAAACGACCGTCGCGCACCGCCGCCGCGCGAGCTGCCGGCAGCAAGGTCGAGGCATGCAGGTCGAGCAGCGCCCGCTCATCCGCGACAACGACGCGGCCACCGCCGGCGCGCGCAATCGCCGCGAGGTGGTCGCGCTCGCAACGACTGACGATCTCCTTGCCGTCGCCATCGACCAGGAACACTTCGCCGGCGGCCGTCGCGACCGGGATCTTGCTGCCGGCTTCGTCGCCGCACGCGAGCACGTGCACGGCGATGCCCGCCGCCTGCGCCGCCGCGGCCGCCGCGGGGCCGTTGCCAGGAAAGTCCTCGCCGTCGCTGCAGACGACGATGGCGGCACCACGACCCGCCGGCAACGCACGCTGCGCCACGGCGATCGCCGCCGCCGGATCGGTGCCGCCGAGACCATGCGCGCCGGGCACGAGGTCGTTGGCGAGGAACGCCAACGCGGCGGCATCGTGGGTCAACGGCACCCGCAGCACCGCGTCGCCTGCGAACAGGCACAGGGCGAGCCGGGTGTGGCTCGCCTGCGGCGACGCCACGAACGCATCGATCGCCCGCTGTACTGCACCCAGGCGGGACGGTTGCTGGTCGCGGGCTGCCATCGACCACGACACATCGATGCACAGAGCGACGTCGGCGCCGTCGCTAGCTTCGTCACCCACGCCCACGGGGCGCAACCAGGCGACGCCGCAGGCCAGCAGCGCCAGCGCCCCGCACACGGCGCGGGTCCGCAACCACACCGGAGCGCCGGCGACGGCATCCGCACGCACGCCCAGCATGGCCCGGCGAGCCCGGGCGTGCCGGCGCTGCAGCACGAGCGCGCATGCCACCATCGCAGCCAGCAGCAGGAGCACCGGCCACTGGCCGCCGTCGAGGAACAACAACGCAATCACGGCATCCTCCGCAACCAGGTCGCGGCCAGCAACCGCGCCGCGGCGAGCAGCAGCAGCCCAACCGCCAGGGCCGGCTTCCACCACCCGACGGCGACCATGCCCGCCGGCACCACCGGCGACTGCTCCATCGCGTCGATTGCCGCGTACACCGACGCCAACGCCTGCGCGTCCGTCGCCGTGTAGAAGCGGCCGCCGGTGGCGCGCGTGAGCTGCTGCACCGCCGTGGTGTCGATCGGCACGGTGCGGCCATCGGCCTTGCGGTTGCCGGCGCCGACCACGATCGCGTGCACGCGGATGCCCTCCTGCCGACACAGCTGGGCCGCATGCAACGGCGCGATCTCGGCCTCGGCGCCGGGCAGCGCCACGTTCTCTTCGCCATCGGTGACGAGCACGACGACGCGTCCCTTGCGGCCGCCGCGCACCAGGGCCTGCGCCGCAGTGCCGACCGCGGCGCCGATCGCCGTCGCGTCCTCCTTGCCCTCCGGCTCGACCATCGCCGCCGCTTCGAGAATGCGCACCACGGTGTCGCGATCGCCCGTCAGCGGACAACGCAGGTCGCTGTAGCGCGCGAACGCGACAACGCCGAGGCGGTCGTGGTGCCGCCCGCCGACGAACTGCGCCGCCAGCCGCCGGGCGAGGTCGAACCGGGTGGTGCCGAGCCCCAGGTCTTCCGCCGCCATCGACGAACTGCTGTCGAGGCACAACATCAGGTCGGAGCCCGGGGTCGTCGGCGGCAACGGCCGCACCTGCACCGGCTGCGCCAGGGCCAACAACAACGACAGCATGGCGAGCGCGGTGAGCCACTGCGGCAAGGCGGCACAACGCGCTCGCCACGTCACCGGCAGCGACGCGAGCGACGCCGGCGCCGCGAACTCGATGCCGCGCGACCGCCCGCGGCGCACGAACCAGACCACGACGGCCAACGCACCGAGCCAGAGGTAGGGCGCCGCCGCCAACGTGAACCCGGCTTCGCTGGCGATCACGGCGTGCCTCCGGCGGCGGCGAGCAGCCAACGTTCGGCCTGCGCGAAGGCGGCGCGATGCGCCGGTTCGTCGGCGACACCCCGCGCGAACAACACCGCATCGCACGCGTCGAGGGCCGCACCCAGGTCGTGGTTGGGCCGCAGGCGTTGCCGCAGTTCCTCGCTGGTCAACGGCACCGCGACCACACCGAAGCACTCCAGTGCGTGCAGCCGCAGCACCGCCTTCAGTTCGAGATAGAACGCCAGGAACGGCGCCGCCGTCGCCGGTGGCACCAGGGCCCGCAAGCGCGCGAGCGCTTGCGCCGTCGACGCCGCCGGGATCGGCGTTGGCGCCACCCGCCGTTGCCGCGCGAAGAACGCAAGGCCGCCCGCCACGAGGAGCACGCCCACGGCGAGCGCGAACCACAGGATCGGGGATCCGGCCGCCGGCAGCTCGCGCACGTCGCCCGGCCATTCCAGGCGCGCGAAGGCGCCCGCGGCCGGCTCCTGCCCCTGCGGCATGCGCGCGAAGTCGGCGCTGCGGACTGGCGTCAGGCTCACCGTCCACCTCGCCGTTCTCGCCGCCGGAAGAATGCGAGCAGTGGCACCAGGATCGCGTCGATCGTCGCCTGCGCCGGCAGTTCGAGGTCGATGCAATCGACGCCCGCCTGCCCGAACTCGAAGTCACGACGCTGCCGCCACGCGTGCACGCGCGCCTGCCACGCCCTGCGCACCACCGGCGCGGCGAAGTCGAGCGTGGTCACCGCCCCGGTGCCCGGGTCGCTGACGGCCAGCAACGCCGGCGGCGGCCGCAGCACTTCTTCGGGCAACACGCGCACGGCGACGACGTCGTGGCGGCGCGCACACGACGACAGCGTGCGCAACGGCGCGTCGCCGGCGAAATCCGAACACAGGAACACCACCGCGCGCCGGCGCAGCCGACCGGCCACCTGCTGCAGCAGCAGATCGACGGCACTCGCACCGGTGCCCACCGGCAACTCGACGACGTCGCGCGCGATGCGCAGCACGTGGCCAGCCCCCTTCTTCGGCAACACGAACCGGCACACGCCGCGCGCCGCATCGGCCGCGACGAAGCCGACGCGGTCGTGGTTCTCGATCGCCATCGACGCGAGACAGACGCAGAAGCGCGCCGCCGCCTGCCGCGCCGACCACACCCCGAGACCCGCGCGCATGCCGCTGCCGAGGTCGAGTGCGAACACGATCGTGCGCTCGCGCTCTTCGACGAAGCGCTTCACGAACGGGCGGCCGAGCCGCGCAGTGACGTTCCAATCGACGGTGCGCGGATCGTCGCCTTCGACGTATTCACGAACGTCGGAGAATTCGACACCGCCGCCGCGGAACGACGACCGGAAGCCACCGGACAGCACGTCGGTGACGAGCCGGCCTGGCTGCAGTTCGAGGCCACGCACTTCGGTGAGCACCGAGGCGAGCGATTCCTCCGGCGCACCGATCCTCGGCGTCACCGGCTGGTTGCGGAACGGAAACGGCATGCGGAAGCGCGGCACAGGCTAGCGCCCCACCCGGTCCGGTCGTAGCTGCAGTCGCACCACGTTTGCCGCTTCAAGGTCGCCGGCACCGTCCGCCGATGACGACGGGGTCGCAGCGGCACGACGGTGTCGCAGCGACACGACTTCGCCCATGACCAAGATCCTCGTCGCCGATCCCGACCCCAGGTCGCAACACGATCTGTGCGCCATGTTGTCGCGGCGCGGCTTCCAGTTCGGCGCCGCCACCGCCATCGAGGATGCGCTGCCGACGCTGGCCGATGGCGACTTCGACCTCGTGCTGTGCGATCTGTCGCTGCCGGGCGGCGGCGGCATGAAGCTGCTGCAGGAAGTCCGCCAGAGCCACCCCGAGACGGCGGTGGTGCTGCTGTCGGCGTTCGGCTCGGTGCAGGATGCGGTGATGGCGATGCGCCAGGGCGCGGCCGACTTCCTCGGCAAACCGTTCGCCGAGGACCAGGTGCTGGTCGCCGTCGATCGCGCCCTCGAAAAGTCGGCGCTGCAACGCGAGAACCTGCAGCTCAAGACCGCGCTCGACGACCGCCTGCGCCTCGACAACGTGGTCGGCACCGACCCGCGCATGCAGGCGATCTTCAAGACGGTCAAGGCCGTCGCCGACACCCGCACCACCGTGCTGATCACCGGCGAGTCG
>SXPB01000133.1 GCA_005776475.1 Planctomycetia bacterium | reverse complement strand
GGCAAGATCCAGGACGAGTCGATGCTCTATGAAGGGCAGAAGGCGTCCGGCGAGCTGCCGATCGTGGGCGTGAACACGTTCCTCGGGAAGGACGGTTCACCGATCCAGATCGTGCGCGAGGTGATGCGCAGCACGGAGGACGAAAAGCAGGCGCAGATTGATGGGTTGTCGACGTTCCAGGCGGTGGCCGGCGAACGAGCGGCGGCGGCGCTGCAGAAGCTGCAGCAGGATGCGCTGGCGAACGGCAACGTGTTCGCAAGCCTGATGGAAGCGGCGAAGGTGTGCTCGCTCGGGCAGATGTCGGGCGCGCTCTACCAGGTCGGTGGGCAGTACCGGCGGAACATGTAGCAACCCAACGGGCGCACGGGCGCGTGCTCTGCCAGCGCCCTGCCAGCATTCGCCTCGCTGCCGCCCCAGCCGCGGGCTGGGACAGTCAGGGCTGCTTGCGGAACAAGGCGATGCGCTCTCGTTTGCCGCTGACGAACACGGTCGTGACCAGGATCAGGCGGAAGGCCGTGCCACGCTGCTGGATCGCCTGCGCGAGCGCCGCATCGGTCGGCACCAGGTCCGCAGCGAGCCGCTGAGGCAATTCCGACACGGTTTCGAAATCGGCCCAGTTGTCGACGATGCCGACCCCGACGCCAAGGCGCGTCAGCCGCTCCGCGTACGCCTCTTCGCCTTCGATTGCCGCCACCAGCTCGGGCAGCGTGTAGGAACCGCGGATCGCGTAGTTGAGGGCAGCCATGGCTCACTTCCCCGCCTTGGCTTTCGCCAGAGCTTCTTCCCAACGCGCCCATGCAGGATCGGTCACATCGACTCCCTGAGTCTCCGCCTTCAACTTGCCGATGAGGGCGGTGCGCTTCTCGGCCGGCTTGGCATCGGCGGGCGCCGTCACCTTCATCGCGGTGAGCATGGCATCGAGCTCGGCCCCCTCGAGCTTCAGGATCGCTGCCGTCACCGTCCGCCGCTTGTCGATCTGCTCCTCGGTTGTCGCCAGCAAGTAGGCGCGCCGGCTGTCCAGCTCCGCGGCCTTGGTTTCCACTTGCTCGGCGTCGTTGCCCGCCTGTTTGGCCAAACGCTGGAACGCTTCGGTCAGGGTGCCCGCGTAGTAGAGATCGACGAGGTCACAGAGCGCCTCCTCGAGCGGGTATTTGTCGGCCTTCATGCTGGCCAGCTTGCCCACGATTGCGGTGTCCTTCTCGACGCGCGCAGAACGCATGCTCGAGATCAGCACCTCGCTCGTCTTCTCGCGGAAGTAGTTGTTGTCGACCGACAGTTTCGCACCGGCCGTTGCGGCAATGGCGGCCGACAGGATCGTCTTGGTCTCCTTGCCCTTGGTGACCGTCGAGGCCAGCGCCAACCCGAGCTGCGTCAGGTCGCCGAAGATGTTCCAGTTCGCGATGCCCTTGGTCAGCTCGACTTCGTACTCGGCGTGGAAGCTGCGGATGTCCGCACGGACGCGATTGACCATGCGGTCACGCCACAGCGAAGCAGCTTCGAGCTTCTGCGCGTTTGCCGTGTCTCCGTAGGCGGCCATGAGCCGGTCGTAGCCGTTGCGATCGTCTTGCCAGGCCGCGGTCGAGTAGTTGAGGGCGGTCCCGGCAGGATCGACCACGGGAGGGATCGATGGTGTCGAACTGCAGGCACCCATCAGGATCAGCCAGAGGCACGCGAGGATCGTCGTCTTCATTTCCTTCTTCAGGACCGGAGCATCGCCCCGTGGCTCACAGACGATACGTCCGCACCCTGCATCGGTCCATTCTGCAGGACCGGGCAGGTCGGGTCTCTTTCGGCCGTGATGAACCTGCTCTCGCGATCGCCGGCAACGATGCAACTTCACCACACCGCCAGCCGCGGATTGACGGGATGGTCCCGGTCGCTAGGTTCTGGTCGCCGCGCTTCCTGCGCGCTGCTGCATGGAAGATCTGGAGAACATCGAACGAGCGATCGAAGCGGGGGCCAAACGAGGCGCCTGCTCGACCAGCACCGACCGGCAGGTGATCGCCGACGCGATCGAGCACACGCGGGTGTGCTGGGTCGATGCACTGCTCGGCAAGAAGCGAGTGTCGGACTGGGGCGCATGGTCGTTCCAGGTCGCGGCGAACGCGGCAAAGCGGATCGGTGGCGTGCGCGCAAAGCGCGGCGAGGTCGGACTCGATAAAGCTGTGCGGGCCTCGGAGTCCTCCGGAAATCGGAGGGTCGATGCGCGAAGTCGGCAGTCGCTGCGGCTGAGAATTTCCTCGAAGAAATCTCTGCTGATCGGGCGGCAGTGCGAAGTGCTGTTGAAGCTGTGCGAGCCCGAGATGTCGTTTCATCGTGCGGCGAAGGAACTTGCGATGGATCGGACGGCGTTGAGACGGTCGTTCAAATCGGGGATGGAGCGGTTGAAAAACCGCTGAAAAGTACCCCCCCCCCCTCCTCTACTCACTGGAAAACGGCCAACTTTGGACCCGACCTCCACCGAACCAAGTCAACTGAGGGAAGCTGTCACATGGTATCCAAACTCACGCACCTTGCCCTAACGTCCGTGCTTGCCGCCGGATTTTCTGGCGTCGAGATCATCGCCACTGACACTTGCACCGGCACAATCGCCTGTTCGCCAACACTTCCCACCTACATCCCGTCGTTGGGCTGTTTGTTCAGCTGCTCAGGCTGGGGAGTCTCTTGGAGCAATCTCGGCGGGACTGATGGCAAGTGCAAGTGCGATACGTCGGGAGATGTACAGGCTTGCGCAGACGATCCCAACAATCGGTGCGTCTCGAATGGAACCGCAACCGTGACGCCTGGAACAGGATGCTGGGTTGCCCGCACTGGATCCACGGCATGCCAGACTACAGGACTCTCCTCTGGCCCACTTACCGCGACCGGGTGCGGTCAATCGGCCGTAATGAAGTTTTCTCTGTACGACGCGGCAGGGTGCACTGCAGGGACTCACGTATGCCAGATCGAAGCGAAGGTGCATTGCGGTGATTCTGCTTGTGCGACGCGAACGTGCCCGCAATAGCGCGGTCGAGACCAACGGGGGTGCTTTCTCGCCTGACGACGACCACTGCGACCAATTGGGAACCTATAGTATGGCGAAACACATCGGACTGAGTCGATCATCATTGGCCGTTTACTCCGCAGGATTCTGTGTTCTTATCCTGTGGTGGTTCGCAAGGACATCTCCCGTTACGCCAGTCGACGACGGCCGAATCAGCGCTGCCCTCGTCAGCAATCCCGCCGTCCCAGACCTAGACGAGGAAGTGGCTCGGGTGCTTCGGGCTGCCGAAGGACCGGTCGCCAACAACTCGACCTCGATTGAAGCGCCGCCGACAGATCCCACGCAATGGAAATCTCTTCCCGTGGAGAGAAACGACATTGTCTACTTGGCGGTGGCTGAACCGGGGTCGATGAGCCTCGACAAGCTCCTTCGCCATCCCAATCTGAACTCTCGTGATATCGAAGTTCCAGAAGCTGAGTGGAAGCGTGAACTTCGCAGGCTGGAGCCGAGCCTGGAGAAAATCCAGCAGCTTTCTTCGATCGAAGCAAAAACAGCCGATGCCGAGATGAAGTCCGCCGTCGCAAGTGGAACAGCGCCTGGTGAGCCACTCAAACAGGAGGCAAAAGGCGATTTGGTCGAGTTCAGCTTCGCCCCCTCGCAAGCGCGCCGAGCCAACATTTACGGGACGCACTCTTCAAACGGCATTGGATACGTTTTTCAACTCAAGGACCTTCCGCAAACATTCACGACTGTCCAAACCCGGGAAGTGATGGTGTTTGATTACCTCAACAATCTGCTCGCCTTCTTTGTGCGCCACGGCACCCTCTCCCCCGGTGAGACCGCTACCATGCTCGAGCGATATCAGGCCGCTTCTCGAACGCTCAAGTAGGTCACCTCCGCCCCGGAACAGGATCGAATGAAGCGAAACGCTCTTAGACTCTCTGGATTTGGGGCCGACTACCGCTCTACCAGCCCTGGATCTTCGTGCGTGCCAAGCTCTCCCTGACCTTCTAGCCCGCCCGCAGGTAGTGGCTGGGCAACGTCGCCTCGCTGACCCCGCCCTGCGTCGAGGAGATAAAGCGCTGGCCTCTGCCCAAGCCACCCACATCGTCAGCCGGAGCTGCGCGTGGCCTTCGCCAGCGCCGAATCGCCGCGCGCCCACTCGCGCCATTCCGCCTCGATCTGTTGCAGCGGCATCCCGAAATCCTGCAGGAACACCTTCTCGACCTGCTCCGGCATCGGGTTCTTGTCGGTCGGGAGCGCCTGCAGCGCACGGGTCCAGTTGTCAGGGTACCGGGCCATCAGCCACAGCACGAAGCTCCACGACTTGACCCGCACGATCTCGCGGAAGCTCGATAGCGTCTCGCGGGGCACCTGCACCAATGGCCAGTCCTTGCCGGCGCGAATCTCCTCGCGCAACCGTTGGTCCCACGCCTTCTCGTCGCGCGGCAACGGCTTCTGGTTGGCGGCGCGGGTCTTTGGCTCCGCGCCAAACCAGGTCCACGTGGTGCCGACCAGCAGCGACGTCATCACGTGCACGAAGCCCTGGCCGAGACCCTCGTTCTGCTGGCTGGCGAAACCCCACATCGCGACGTGGGCAATGATGTTGTCGGCGTCGAGCGATTCTCCGTGCCGGAACACCTCGGCAGTCCCCTGGCTCGACTGAAAGCGGAACGACCCGGAGTCCGGCGCCGCCTCGAGCTTCGCTTTGCGCAGCAGTTCGGGGTTGGCGGCGAAGAACGAAGTCCACTCAGCGTCGGTGCGCAGCAGGCCGACCCACGCCACCGGTTTGCCGTCGATGCGCGCGACGCGCCGCTGCGGGCCGCCGACCAGCACGAAGTCGAGCAGTTCCTGCGCGCGCTCCGCCCACTCCGCGGCCTTGCCGGCGGTGTCCGCTGCCGGCGACGTCGTCCACACCTTCCACTGGCGCGTGCAGCACCGACCACCGCGAGGTTCGCGTTGCGGAACTCGATCGGCGACTGGTCGTCCGGCAAGGCAGTCGGATCGAACGACGTGGCGGCGAGTTCCTTGCCCTTCTCTTCGATCGCCTCCAGTCGCTTGCAGAACGCGATCTGCTCGGACGTGCCGTAGAAGCCGCGGTAGTTTTCGTGACCGAGTGCCTGGTGCGCGGCAGTGTCATTCGGGTCGTAGGCGAGGCACCGCTGCAGGTGGTGCGGACCACGCACGAGGTCATCGGCGGCAATCATCGCCAGGCCGAGTTCGCGGTGCATCGGCGCCAGTTTCTTGCACGCCGCCGCCCAGGCCTGCTCGACGGTGCGCTGCTGCGCGGGGGTGCCCTTGTCGGTCCAGTCGCGGCCGGCGGCCGCCAGCGCGGCCTTGGCGGCCATGTGCTCCGGGTCGTAGTCGCTCAGCACCGATTCGTAGGCCACCTTGGCGCGGGCGAACACTTTGTTGCTCTCGGCAGCGCGGGCGAACGCGACCAGCGTTTGGCTGGCGGCCGTGTGCAGCTTCGCCTCGCGGTCCGGCAGGCTGGTCGGTTCCTGCGCGGTTGCGGATGCGAGCAGAAAAAGCGGCCCGCAGACGGTGTGGCGGCTCAGCATTCCGCCGACGGTAGCAAACCCTCGGTCGAGCCTCCACCGCCTCCGGCGCGGGCGGCCCAACAACGAGCCGGCGGTCGGCAGCGGCCCTACCAGCCCTGGATCTTCGTGCCGAGCTCGTCGAGCTGCATGCCGAGGCACTCGCGGATCTTCTCGCGCGCCCGCATGTAGTGGCTGCGCAACGTCGCCTCGTTGACCCCGCCCTGCTTCTCCGAGATCTCGGCGAACGACAGGTCCAACTGCCGCCGCATCACATACACGTCGTGCATGTGCTTCGGCAGCTTCGCGATGCACTCCCGCTCGGCCCGTTCGAGCTCACGGAACCGCACGATCTGCGTCGGCGTCTCCCCGGTGAACGGCGCCGATTCCGCCACCGAAGGAGGCCGATCATCGCCACCGTCCGAATCGCCGCGCCCGAGCAAGCCGAGCTTGCGATCGCGCTCGTGCTTGCGCCAGAAATCGCGCCACAGGTTGCCGGCGAGCGTCTGCACCCACTTCCAGAACGAGTCCTTGCCGCGGTGCTCGAAGCTGTCGATCGACGTCAGGATCTTGATCATCGCGTCGCTGACGAAGTCACCGAACTCGACCCCCTGCGGGAACGACGCATGGCCGAACCGCGTGCGCAGGTAGTAGAGGATCTTCTCCGACAGCAGCGACCACGCCTGCTGCCCTTCGTTCTCCTTCACTTCGCGCACCAGGAACTCGGTGCCGCCAACCTCCGAAGGATCGGTGGGTTCGGGTCCTGGGCTCGGATCGGGCTTCTTCGGATTCATGGCTACCGCCGGGAAGCCTACCTCATCGAGGCGCCGGCGCCGGACCGACAGTCGCCATTTCCCGCGCCACCGCGTCGAGCGACCTGCGGTCGGCAATGGCCGTTGCCATCGCCGTCAGCGTGGGCGTTCGGGCAGAACGCGTTGCAGCAAGGCCTCGAGTTCGGCGTCGGCCGCAACGCCACCGGTCAGTTCCTGGAACGCCACGACATAGGCCTGCCACAGTTCCGACGTGGTCGCGGCGGCGGCGCGAGGACCGGACTGCTGGGCCACCTCGGCGACGAGCCGCGCCGGGTCGAGCCGCTCACGAACCGCGGCCCGCACCTTCTGGTTGCCGCGCAGCAGCCCGGCGACGACTTCGGTGAACGACTCGAAGAACCGCGCGACCTGGGCGGCGGCCGGTTCCTGGGCAGCATCGCCGGTCGCCCCGAGGGCCAGCACGCGCACCTCGGCCGCACTTCGCACCGGCGCGCGCCCAGTGGCGGTGGCCGCGACGCCGAACTCGAGATGCTTGCCGAGCACCTTCTTCAACTCGAGCGTGCGTTCGATCCACTGCGACACCGCCTCGACGAAGCGGCCGAGGTTGCCGGCGAACTGCTGCACCTGGTCGACGGTCGCGAAGTCCGCCGCGCCGACGAGGCTGCGCGCCAGTTGCTGCAGCGCGCGCGCCTTCGCTTCCGGCAAGGCACCGCCGCCGCTGCCGAGCCCGGCGCCACGGCCGCTCAACCGCGCATCCTGCAGCAGCGCCCGCAGCACCGTGCCGCCGAGGGTCTCGCGCGCGCGGCGCAGGACGACGTGCAGCGCTTCGTGCACCGCCGCCGCCGGCGCCTCGTGCATCGCGGCGAACGCGGCCGTCATCTGTTCGTGCAGCGACGCAGCACCGAGCTCCGCCGTCGCGAGGCCCGGATCCTGGCTCGCCCGCCGTTCGCGGAACACGAGCTGGAACGGCCGGATCCGGATCACGCTGCCATCGACGAGCGGCTGCGGAACCTCGACCGGCAGGCGGATGCCGTCGACTTCGGTGCCGTTGGTGCTGTTGCGATCGAGCACCACGAAGCCATCGCCATCGGCTTCGATCACCGCGTGGTTCGATGACACCATCGGATCCTGCAGACGCAACAGGTTGTCGCCTTCGCGCCGGCCGATCGTCACGCGGTCGACGGTGTATTCGAATTCCTGCGTCTTCTTGTCGCCATCGCGCTCGAGCAACAGCCGGAAGCCCGACTGCTGGCCGGCGGCCGCCGCGGCGGCGGGAGCATCGTCGAGTTCTTCGAGGACTTCGGCGCAGGCCGCCGCCACCGCCACGTCGCGCGCCTCGCGATGGAACAGCTCGACGTCGAGCGCCGCCGTCACTGCCTCGAGGTCGGCGAGCAGGTCCTGCATCGACGTGGTGGCGCCATCGGCCAGGCTGCCGACGTAGGCGAACGGCGATCCGGTAGCGAGCAGCCGCAGGGCGATCGTCAACACTTCGTACCAGATGCCCGTCGGGATCGCCGGCGTGCCCGCGGCGTGCGCCGCCTCGTGCGCCGCACGGTCGGCGGCGGCGTACAACACGTGGCTCGAATCGACGCGGGCCCGCAGATCCTTCGCCTGCAGCAACCCGCGCAGACACGCCGCCGCAGTGCGAGTCTGCATCCGCACGCCGGTCGGCTCGTCGGCCAGCGAGCGCAGCACCTTGGCCATCGCCGCCATCGCCTCGTCGAGCGTCTGCCGATCGTCGACCAGCACGGCGCGGACCAGCATGGCACCGAGCGCGCCGAAGTCGGCCGCGGGCCCGAGCCGGCGATGAAACACCAGTTCGGCGACGAGTTGCTTGCCGTCGTTCTGCAGCCACGCGTCGTTCGGCGGCAACATCGCCGATGCCAGGAGGCCACGTGGTCGCACTTCGTCGATGCGCGCGACCAGCGATGCACCGCCCGTCGTCGCCCGCACCACCATCAGGTCGCCGGTGCGGCACGACCGCCCCACCGCCGCCTGCACTTCGACGACGAAACGCACGAGCCCGTCCGGGCTGCCGGTGCGCCAGCATGCCACCGGCGACGTCATCGCGGCACCTTCGCCAGCCCGCAGCCCAGGCGGCAGGAACGGCTGGTTCTGCACGTCTGCGCGCACTTCGGGCGCGGGTTCGTAGAAGGCGCCGAGTTGGAAGCCGGTGCCGGCGATACCGCCGGGCAACGGCACCGGCAGCGCGCTGCCGAGGCCACCGAGCCTGCTCTGCAGTTGCCAGCGCACCGGCCCGGCAGCGCCCGTGGACAGCGCCACCCCCACGTTCGCCGGCAACACGCCGAGGTGCGGGCGGCCGAGGGCGTGGACCGCAGCCGTGCCGAGGCACAGTTCGCGGAACAACCGCAGCTTCTGCCGCAGCCGCTCGAGCGGGGCTCGCTGCGAACCGACGGCGAACAGCCATTGCCCATCCGCCTGCAGCCGCGGCAGCAAGCCGGAGTCGGCAACGACGGACTTCGTCGCCAGGACGGCGGCCGCGTCGGCGCCGCCGAGCAGCGAGCAGGCGTCGTTCCAGTCGAGGTCGTGGTGTTCGTACGCGATCGCTTCGACATCGCGCGCGGACAGGAAGTGCAACTCGGCAACGGCAGCGGGCGGGCGACCCGGCCCGGTCGGCTGGTAGCACTCGCGCCGATGCTGGCAATCGATGCACGGCAGCCACTGCGCCGCCTGGTCGACGATCGCGTCGTCGTGGTCGCCGTGCACCAGGGCCGCCCAGCCTTCGACGAGACCCGGGCCGGCGCTCGCGCCTTCGCCCGCATCGCCCCCCGTCGTCAGCGGCTGGCCGGTCCGCGGCGACACCGGCGGAAACCAGCGATCGGTGCGCGCGCAGAACGCCACCGGCCACGACGACTCCATGCCATCCGGCACGGGAAACGGGGCCACCACGTGTGGCGAACGCAACCGCGCCAACGTGTCCCGCTCGCGGCGCCACGCGTCGTCGATCTCGGCTGCACTGCGGGCTTCGGCGCCCGCGGCAGGCGCCGCGTCGTCGACGCGCACCTTCCACGCGAACCGCTGCAACGCCACGCCGGCATCGGTGACGATTTCCGCCAGCCACGTGCGGCTGCCGGGACCTTCGCGCAAGCGCACGAACGGCTCGCCGCCGGCGGCGTTGGACGCCCGCCGCACGAGGCGGACCCGCAGGCCGGATCGTTCCTGGCCGAGCGGCGACACCCGCGTTCCCGCGCGCCTCGTCGTGCGTTCGTCGCGGTCCGCCATCCCCAGATGAGACGGACGGTCCGCGTGCCTGTCAACGCTTGGCGTCGGTCGGCTGGATCGCCTTCGTCAGCGCTTCGGCGCCGCCCACGATCGGCAACGTCAGCGCCGTGCCGGCGAGATCGACGGTGACCTTGGTGCCGGGCTTCGGCCACAGCGTGAATTCACGGTCGCTGGCGAACACCATGAGGCCGAGGCGCTCGCCAGCGGCGATCACGTGGTCGTCCGGTTGCAGCTCGACTTCGACTTCGACGAACTCCCCGGGGACCAGCGGCTTGCCATGGCGCAGCGACTTCGCATTCTGCGGATCGGCCCAGCCACGCGTGACCAGGTCGTCGGTGATACGGCGCGCGTCGGTCCACGGCAACGACACCAGCCACACCGACAGGTTCGTGGCCGGCTTGTCGGCGGCGAGCTTGATGCGCAACTTCGCGGTGCCTGACAAGTGCAACGGCTCACTCAGCACCGGCGTCGCCCACAGCAGCCGGTGCTCGGATTTCTCCGCGCTCGCCAGATTGCCACCGGCGTGGGCCACGTCGTCGGTGAACGTCTCGGTGCCGCCCGACGGCTGCATCGCCAGCGCCCCGACGCCCGCCCCACCCGCCTGCGGCAACAGTGTCACCGGCTTCGACTCCGGGTGCGGGAAGTCGGCGTACTTGTCGGCCTGGCTCGCCTTCTTGCCTTCGCGTACGACCCACGCCTTGGCCTCTTCCTCGACGCCGTTCTCGACCCCGAACAGGAAGCGCGTGAACCAGCGGTTCATCAACGCGAACGGCGGCTCGCCGCCGTGGCCGCCCTGATGCAGGAACAGCATCGTGGTCACGCCCTTCTGCCGCAGGCGCACGAACAGCTCGATGCTCTGGTCGGGCATCACGTTCCAGTCGGACAGCCCGTGCACCGCCAACGTCGGGCACGTGTACTTGTCGAGGTGCGAGAGGTAGTCGCGCACGTCCCAGAAGTCGTTGAAGTCGCCACTGCTGCGATCCATGCCCTTCAGCAGCTCGGTATCGCGATACAGCTGGATGCACTTCTCGCGGCGCTTCGGTTCGCAGCTGGCGATGAAGTCGAACAGCACGTCCATGTCCTCGCCGAGGTAGCCGCCCGGGCTGCGCACGAGACCCTGCGAGCGGTAGTAGCGGTACCACGACGACGGCGGCGACATCGGGATGATCGCGGCGAGACCTTCGACACCGGTGTGCGCCGCGGCGATCGGCAGGCCACCGTTGTACGACGTGCCGAGCATGCCGACCTTGCCCGTGCACCACGTCGCCTTCACCTCTTCCTTGCCGTCGACGGTCTTGTAGCCCTTGGCGCGGCCGTTGAGCCAGTCGATCACCGCCTTCGGCGCGCCGACTTCGGCCGGGCCGCCGACGTCCGGACAGCCTTGCGAGAAGCCGGTGCCAGGCGAGCACGAATGCACGACCGCGTAGCCTCGCTGCAGCCAGCGCATCACTTCAGTCGGCGAGATCATGCCCGGCTCGCCGCCGAACGGGATCGGCTTCATCGCCGCGCGCTTGGGCGACGGGGCGCCGAGTTCCTGCTTCACGTCCCAGTAGTAGCCGAGGTCATGCGGACCGGTGCCGGCGAAGTAGGGACTGGTCTCGTAGACCGCAGGCACCTTCAGCCCCTCGCTGTCGGTTTGCTTCGGCCGCGTCACGTCGACGTGCAGGCGATCGTTCTTGCCGTCGCGATCGCTGTCGAACGGCGCTTCGACGAACAGCCATTCGCGGATCCACTGCTTGCGATCCTTGAACGCTTCGACGGTCTGCGCCTCGCCGTTCTCGAACACGGGCGTGGCCTTCGCGGGTTTGGCCGGCGCGTCGTTCTGCGCGCTGGCGAGCCCGGGGAAGAGGAGGAACGGAACGACGGCGGCGACGAAGTGGCGCATGCGGTTGGCGGCGGAGGATAGTGGACGAGCGGCGCGGCTGCCGCATTCCCGGCCGGGGAAACGTGCCCGCGCGCTCAGCGCGGCGTCGGCAGGCGTTCGCCCCACATGCGCGCCCACAACCACGGCAAGGCGCGGCCGAACGGGATGCGACTGCCGG
This sequence comes from Planctomycetia bacterium, assembly GCA_005776475.1. Lineage (GTDB taxonomy): Bacteria > Planctomycetota > UBA1135 > UBA1135 > UBA2386 > UBA2386. The sequence goes on along the minus strand of SXPB01000133.1, from coordinate 4,552 downwards.
CCTTGCGCGGCGGCTGCACCATTTCGACCCCGGCGGGTCCAACGCTGCCAACGACGAACGTGAACAAGTACCACGGTTCCTGACCGAACCGCAGGTCGGCGATGCGCAGTTCGTCGCCGACGCGCTCCACCTTGCAGCCGTCGCCACTCCACGCGACGAGCCGCGCCACTGACGGGCTCGCCGCCAGCGCATCCTGCAGCGGCCGACCGCGATCGATCGCCAGCAGCTGCAGCGGTGCGGCGTCGTCGCACAGCGACCAGAAGCCTTCGTAGGCATGCGTCTCGGTGAACGCGAGCACGCGCCACAACACGGTCTGCAGCGGTGCGGGCATCGCCACCAGCGTCGTTGCTTGCAGGCCGCGAGCCGCGACCGCTTCGCGCAACGCCGACAATGCGCACTGCTGTGCCACGAGACTCCACGCCGCGTAGGCGGTGCTGAGCCACAAACCCGCCGCATTCCAGCGCCGGCCGCGCTGGCTGCCGCCGCAGGCCGCCACCACCACGCAACCCACGAGCAGTGGGAATGTGTAGAGCGGATCGATGACGAACAAGCTGCCGATCGCGAACGGATGCGCCGAGAACGGCTGCAGCACTTGCGTGCCGTAGATCGTCATCGTGTCGAGCAAAGGATGCGTGACGAGTGCCAGCCACACCGCCCACCACCACCGCAAGAACAGGGCGCGCTCCCGATGCAAGGCGGCGATGCCGGCGGCGAGCAGTGGTGCGGCGAGCGTCAACCACAGCAGCGAATGGCTGTGGCCGCGATGCATCGTCATGTTGCGGATCGCATCGCCGTGGTCGAACAGCACGTCGAGATCGGGCAGCGTGGCGACGACACCACCCCACACCACAGCGCGCCACGCCTTCGTGCGCCTTCCGAGCGCCGCCGCGGCCAAGGCCCCGCCCAGCACGAACTGGCTCACCGAGTCCATTGCGGCGGCGAACATGGCGCCGCTGCGGTCGAGCGGCAAGGTCCGAAGCCTGTAACTGCGGCACCGGGGCCTGACGGTCGCGCGCGCATCGACTAGCGTTCCGCCCCGCCTCGTCCAAGATCCACACCATGCGCAGAATCGCCTATCTCGTCGTTCCGTCCCTCGTCGCCATTGCCACGCTCCCGGCCCAGATGATCGGCCCCTACACAATCAATCCGACGTGGCCGGCGTCATCGATCAACTTTGCTTCGTTGGCGGATGCAACCACCGCATTGGCGGCACAAGGTGTCGCCGGTCCGGTCGACTTCCTGCTCTACGACGACGCCGGCCCGTTCAACGAAGGCTCGCCGTTCACCACCGCCAACACGGGCGGCGGTTTTGGCACCAGCACCGCGGTGCTGACGATGGCGAGTTGGCTCGGCGCTTCGTCGACGAACCGCATCACCTGGAAGCCTGCGCTGGGCGAACGGCCGGTGTTCGATGCGACCGGCCGCGCGATGGGCGTGTTCTGGGGTGGCGCCGACTACGTGACCCTGCAAGGCATCGAGATCCGCAATGCGCCGTTCGACGGCATTTGCCTCTACGCCGAAGCGACGCACGGCATCGCGCAGGATCCCATCATCGACAGTTGCGTGGTGCACGACTGCGGCGGCACCGGCGTCACGATCTACGGCAACACGGCGCAACCGGCGAACACGCTGGTGCAGAACTGCACGTTCTGGCGCTGCCAACTGACCAACACGGGCGCGTTCAACCAAACCGGTCGCTTCGGCTACATCAGTTCGCGGCGCTCGAACGGCACGCGCATCGTGCACAATACATTCGTGATGGACGCGGGCGTCGGCGGCCTCTTGTGCGTGCTCGGTGCCTATCCCGCGGGCGTCGCCGAGGTCCCCTTCGCCGAGATCAGCAACAACATGTCGTGAAATCGATCGGTGCCGCCGCGCCCATGCTGCGGATCCTGTCGCCGGTGGGGACCACCGCGCCCGTGCCGCTCGTGTGCGACAGCAACTGCTGGCACGACACCAGCGGTGGTCCGTTCGCCCTGTGGGGCCCGAACGCGACGACGGTCTCGGCAACGCTGCTCGCCTGGCAGACCAACGCGCTGCGCGACTTCGCGTCGCTGCAGAGTGACCCGATGTTCCGCGACGCCGCCAATCGCGACTACCACCTCGCCGGCAACTCGCCGTGCATCGCCGCATCCAGCGTTGCTGCGAACGTCGGCAACGACCGCGACGGCCAAACGCGTTCGGTCCCGCTCGAAATCGGCGCCGACGAGTTCACCGCTGGCACGTGGGCCAGCATCGGCAGCGGCTGCAGCGGCAGCTCCACGCTGGTGCCCGCACTCGCCACCGACGAACCGTTCCTCGGCAATGCCAACTACGGGCTCTACACCAGCAACATGGCACCGGGGCAGATCACGGCGCTGTTCGGCAGCCTCGGCCTCGCGCAACCGCCGATCCCGCTCGCCAACTGCACGGTCTACCTCGATCCCGCGTCGGCGGTGAACCTGGCCGTCGGCATCGCCGGCGTCGGTGGCAACACCTCGGTGGTCTTCGGCCTGCCGCCGAACCCGGCGTTCATCAACTTCCACGTCTCGTACCAGTCGCTGGTGCTCGACGCGACCGCGCCGCTCGGCTTCACGCTGTCGAACGCGCTCGACGTGGTGTTCTCGTTCTGAACGAACGGGCGCGCGGCGGCTCTACAGCTGCGTGCCCCAACCGTCGTGGTTGGCCTCGAAGCGGTGCGCCGTCCGCACGCGCTGTTCGATCGCCTCGCGCTCGGCCACCGCGCGCGGCGACGCCTGGATCGTCAGTTCGACACTGACCTCGTCGTCACCGCTCGACAAGCCGATCTTTGCCTTGCCGCCATAGTCGGCCTGCAACCGCGCCGCGAGATCCTTGGCCCGCTCGGCGTCCGGTGCGAAGAAGTGCAAGTCGATCGCGCGCGGCGCGTCGAGATCGACGCCGCGTTCGCCGAGTTGACGCAGCAACGCGGCATCCCCTTCGACGTGCTCCTCCACCGCCTGCGCCACCGCTCCTTCCGCCCGGACCTGCTCGACCACGATGCGCTCGCCCGCAGTCGGCGGCTCGCCGGCGAACGCCTCCTTCAAGAAACCGACCCCGGCGCTGCACAGCCAGAGGCCGATGCCGCTCCCGCCGATCGCTCGCCACGTGGTGATGCCGGGAATCGGTTCGTACAGGAAATGCCAGCCGACGGCGCCCAACACACCTAGACCGAGCAACAAGGCGATGACGCCGAACGTGAACTTTGCAGAGCCCATGCGCGCGGCATGCTACGCGCCGACCCGGTGGCCGACGATCACGAGCCGCAGAACAGTCGTTCCTGCAGCGCCGCCGCTTCGCCGGTCGTGATCTCGCCGCGCACCACCGCCTGCTGCAGCAACGACGGCCGCACGAACACGGCCAGCGGCAGCTCCGGCGACACTCGCCACGCCAGCTTCCACATCGTGCGGGCCTGCCCGGCCGACAGACCGTGGATCGCGGCGAGCTGCAGGCAGTGGCGCCGCCAATGCAGGAACCGGCGCAGGCGCGGCCAGGCGAGGCATGACGCCACCGCCACCACCGCGGCCGCTGCGAGCAACGCCGGCATCATCGGTTCACCTCGGCATTGGGCTTGCTGATGTTGGCCACGGCTTCGCGCATCCGGGCGCGCACCTTGCCGCTCGGCTCGGTCGCTTCCCGCGCCACCAGCAGTTCACGGGCACCGGGGAAGCCGAGTTCGCCGATCGCCCACACCGCCGACATGCGCGCCGCTTCGTCGCGTTCGGCGAGCATTTCGACCAGCGTGTCGCGGCCTTCCGGACTGCCGAGGTTCCACAGCGCCTTGCCGGCGTTGGCCCGCACGCGGTTGTCGCGATCGCGCAGGAACGGCAGCAACATCTGCGTGTAGCGCGGATCGTCGAGCTCCTCGAACGCTTCGATCGCATTGGCGCGGACGCGGCGATCCGGGTCGGCGAGCGCCGCCAGCAACACCTGCACACCCTCGACCGAACCGGCGAGTTCGACGATGCGGACCGCAGTTGCGCGCACGCGCCGGTCGGGGTCGTCCAGCAGATCGAGCAACGGTTCGCGCAGTTCCTTGCCGGCGCCGAGCACGTCGACGATGCGCAAGGCCTTCAGCCGGCGCGACGGATCGAGCGCGCCGATCTCTTCGGCGAGCCGGTCCAGCATCTGGCTGTCGATCTTCGCCAGGGCCTTGGCGGCAATCTCGCGGGCCTTCGCATCCATGCCGTCGAAACGGTCGAGATAGCGCGCGAAGCTGACCTTCGAGACCTCGCGGACGGCGAAGCGGCGCAGGTCGGCGTCGGTCGAGCCCAGCAACGGCGTCAACAACGCCACCCGATTGGCGGGCGCCAGATCGATCACCAGCTGCGCTGCCTCGCGCTGCCCGGCGACGGCGCCGCCGGCGAGCAGCTTGCCGAGGGCCTGCATGCCGGCGACACAGCCCGAACGCCGCAACGCGGCCACTGCCGCCGCCTGCACGGCCCCCTCGGGATGCGCGAAGAACACTTCGATCAGGTCCTGCCGCGTGCCCGGTTCCACGGTCGCTTCGGCGAGCAGGGCCACGACGGCGATCGCTTCACCGGTCGGCAGCGTC
>SXPB01000132.1 GCA_005776475.1 Planctomycetia bacterium | reverse complement strand
GCGGAACGAGGAAGCTGGAAATGAGAATCACTTTGTCAGGTGCAGGCCGGTTTGGCCTTGGTTCGTGGGCCGCGAAATTCCCCACCGCATTGGGCGTGGTGGTCGTGTGCATGGCTCTCGCCCGCGCGCAGTCGGCCGCCGCCGAGCCGCTCACGTTGAACGGGCATACGAACCGGGTCTACAGCGTGGCGTTCAGTCCCGACGGCAAGCGGCTTGCTTCGGCCAGCTCGGACAAGACGGTGAAGGTCTGGGACGCCGCGACCGGAGAGGAATTGCTCACGTTGAAGGGGCACACCAAGGTGGTCTCGGGCGTGGCGTTCAGCCCGGACGGGAAACGACTGGCGTCGACGAGCTTCGACCAGACGGTGAAGGTGTGGGATGCCACGAGCGGAGAAGAGTCGCTCACAATGACTGGGCACACCATGGGGGGCTATTGCGTGGCCTTCAGTCCGGACGGGAAACGGCTGGTGTCGGCGAGCTCGGACAAAACATTGAAAGTGTGGGACGCCACGAGTGGAACGGAGTTGCTCACCCTCAAGGGGCACACCGGCGAAGTCTGGAGCGTGGCCTACAGCCCGGACGGGAAACAACTGGCGTCGGGCTGCCTGGATGAGACCGTGAAGGTGTGGGACGCCACGAGCGGAGCGGAGTTGCGCACCTTGAAAGGGCACACGAGCTACGTCATGTGCGTGGCGTTCAGTCCGGACGGGAAACGCGTGGCGTCGGCCGGCGGCGACAAGACCGTGAAAGTGTGGGACGCCGCGAAGGGAACGGAATTGCTCACGTTGAGCGGGCACACCAGCGAGATCAATTGCCTCTCCTTCAGCCGGGATGGGAAATGGTTGGCGTCGGCGTGCTTCGACAACACGGTGAAGGTGTGGGACGCCGCGAGCGGCGTGGAGTCGCTCACGTTGCAGGGGCACAGCAGCCCGGTCAGGGGCGTGGCGTTCAGTCCGGACGGCAAGCGGCTGGCGTCGGGCAGCGTCGACAAGTCGATCAAGCTGTGGAACGTCACGGCTCCAAAGAAGGAGAGCGGCAAGAAGTGACATGCGCGACGACCACTTCCACGCCGGCCATCGCCAGGAACTGCCGCGCCTGCTGGCGATGGCGGCGAAGGTCGAACACGTGCACGCCGACAAGCCGGATTGCCCGCGCGGCCTCGCAGCCCACCTGCAGGCGATGACCGGCCGGCTCGAGCAGCACATGCAGAAGGAGGAGACGGTGCTGTTCCCGATGCTGATGGCGGGCGCGGCGGCCCGTGCGGTGGCGCCGATCCAGGTCCTGACCGCCGAGCACGAGGAACACGGCCGCGATCTCGCGCGCCTGCGCACGCTGGCGCACGCGTTCGTGCCGCCCCCGGGAGCCTGCGGCACCTGGCGCGCGCTCTACCTCGGGCTCGCCGAGTTCGAACGCGCGATCATGGAACACATCCACCTCGAGAACCACGTGCTGTTCCCGGGCGCCCTGCGAGCCTGACCCGGGCAACGCGTTGCTGGGGCCCTTCGCGTTCGCCAATAACGGTGCACTTCCGCGGTCGGACGCGGTTTGACCCTCCGCTAGATTCGCCGCCGATTCGCCGTTCCCGGCCGATCGCGGAGACCCCCTGATGTTCCGACCAGCTGCCCTCGCCTTCGCCACCGCGTTTGCCCAATCCCTGGCACCGGGCCTCCTGCACGCGCAGAGCGTGCCCGCCGACGTGGTCGCCCGTGCCCCGGAGTTGCTGCGCAAAGGACTCGAGTCCTCGACGCGCGCGATCCGCCGCGATGTGCCGCTGACCGACTCGATCCAGCGCGCGTTCGCCGCTGGCACGCGCGACTTCACGGGCCAGCCCGGGCCGAACTACTGGCAGCTGCAGACCGACTTCACGATCGAAGCGCACCTCGACCGCGGGACGCAGTCGATCCTCGGCAAGGAGCAGATCGTCGTGCACAACCACAGCCCGTCGGAACTGACGCGGCTCGTGCTGCGGCTCGACCACAACATCTTCCGCGACCGCGTGCAGCGCGGTTCCTCGGTACCGGCCGAGACGACCGATGGCATGGTGGTGACGCGGTTGGCGATCGATGGCGAGCCGATCGATCTGGCCGCGCGTCCTGGACGCCGGACCGGCCGCGGCGGCGGTGGTGGCGACGGCGGTGGCGACGACGCGGCCAAGACCAGCAGCGTCAGCGGTCTCGACCAGACCGTGGCGACCATCAGCCTCGGCAAGCCGATCGCCGCCAAGGGCAAGGCCGTGCTCGAGGTCGAGTGGCGCACGAAGCTGCCGGGGGGCGACGGCGGCCGCGGCCACCGCATGACGCAGCGCTGGAGCGACACGCTGTTCCAACCGACCCAGTGGTTTCCGCGGCTGGCCAAGTACGACGACCTGAACGGCTGGGACACCAACCCGTACCTCGGACCGTCCGAGTTCTACAACAACTTCGGCCGCTTCGACGTGCGCCTCTCGGTGCCCGCCGGCTGGATCGTGACGGGCACGGGCGTGCTGCAGAATCCCAACGAGGTCCTGACCGCCACCGCGCGCGAGCGGCTCGCCAAGGTGCTCGACAGCGACGCCGAGATCACCATCGTCGGCCCTGACGAAGTCGGACCGGGCAAGTCGACCGCGGCCGGCGACCGTCTCGTCTGGCACTTCGTCGCCGACCTCGTCAACGACTTCGCCTGGGCCACGGCCGAGAACTTCGTCTGGAAGGCGACGCGCGCCACGATCCCGGGCAAGGGGCCGGTCCCGATCCACATGGTGCACCTGCCCGAGCGCGCCGCCCGCTTCCGCGGTGCCGGCGAGACCGCACGGCACGCGCTCGAGTTCTACTCGGGGCTCTGGGTGCCGTACCCGTTCCCGCAGCTGACGATGCAGGACGGCCCGAGTGCGGGCATGGAGTACCCGATGGTCATCAACTCGAACGCGGGTGCGGCCGACCACGAGACCGCGCACCAGTGGTGGCCGATGATGGTCGGCACCAACGAGACGATGTACGGGTGGATGGACGAGGGCTTCGATTCGTACATGAACATCCTCTCGGGTGCGCATCGTCGCGGCCGAGCGCCGAGCCTCGACGGTCGCGGCCAGAGCTACGGCCAGCTGAGCGGCAACGAAGCCGAACCGCCGCTGATGTGGAACGCGAACTACGCCGGCAACCAGTACGGCTTCCAGGCCTACCAGAAGGCGCCGATGATGCTGTCGATGCTCGGCGGCATCGTCGGCGACGAAGCGGTGCAGCTGGCGATGCGCGAGTACGCGCGGACCTGGGCCTTCAAGCATCCGTCGCCGTGGGACTTCGCGTTCTTCATGAGCAACGCGCTCGGGCAGGATCTCGGCTGGTTCTGGTATTACTGGCTGTGGACCACGGAGTCGGTCGACGGCTCGATCGAGGGCGTGCGCGGCTCGGGCTCGGACACGGTGGTGACCGTGCGCCAGGCTGGGCAGATGCCGTCTCCCGTGGTGCTGAAAGTCGAGTTCGCGAGCGACGGGCCCGCTCTCGGGACGATGGCCAATGCCAAGATCGGCGCCGACGGCTCGGCGATCGTGACCTGGCCCGTCGACGTGTGGTTCGGCGGCAGCCGCACCTTCGAGGCTCGCCTGCAGTTCGGGCCGCGCAAGATCGAGAAGATCACGCTCGATCCCGCCGGGCGCTTCCCCGACGGCGACAAGCAGGACAACGTCTGGCCGCGCAAATGACGGCACGCTCGCAGGTCCCTGGTCGCGTGACCTGCTCGATGTCGCTGTGACGCACCAGCATGCCGGACCGCGGTCGATCGCGCTGGTGCTCCTCGGCGAGCCGGCCTCAGTTGAGACCGACCACACACTTCAGGCCGTTGCTGACGCGCGTCGTCGGACCGAGGCCGTTGTTGTCGAACGTGATCGCCTGCGTGTGGAACACGAAGCCGTTCACCGACGCCGGTAGCGCCGGCAACGTCAGCACATTCCAATTCTGCGTCGTGGTCGGGAACCAGACCGGCGTGGTGAAGGCGTCGAGGCTCGCGTGCAACCAGCAGTCGTTGGGCAGGCCGAGGAAGGCCAACGAGAGGTGCGGGTCGGTCAAGCCGATGATGCCGATGTGCAGCAGAGCGGTCGGCTCGACGTTGGTGGTGGTCGCGTTGAACTGCACGGCGACGTTCTGCTGCACCGGTCGGCCGATCGCGGCGATCGTCAGTGGCAACACGTCGAACGCACTCAGCAGGTGCGTCGGCGCGCCAAACGTCGAGACGTCACTGGGGCCGGGATTGAGGCTGGGCCCACCGGGCGAGTAACCGACGAGCCATGGCGTCGGATTGTTCGTCGCCAGCGTGCCGAACTCGATCTCCCAATCGCCGCTGAACACGTTCCAGGTGATCTGGAACCAGTTGGGGACGAAGTTGCCGGGCGCGATGACGCCGGCCCAGACGACGCGAGCGACACCTGGCGCGGGCTCGTGGTAGTAGACGAAGCCACTTGCCGGATCGCTCGGATCGAGGTCGGTCCAGGCGCTGATCTGCTGGTTGATCTGGTTCAGCAGCACCGCTGGTTGCGGGACCGGCGCGATCGAGTTGCCGGGGCCACGTGCCACCCAGCCGTTGGAACCGATGCACAGGCCGTAGCTGCCGAAGACGATGCTGTCGTCGTTGCCGAGCGGCAGCATCACCGCCGCGGCCGCCAACGAGATGCCGTTGCCGGGCAGGGTCTGCAGCGAGTAGCCGCCGCTGTTCGCGGTGGCCACGACGCGCTTGCCCGCAAGGTCCATCGCCGTCGCCGTCATCGATTCGTAGAACGACGCGAAGCGCGTGACGCAGCCGACGCCGTCGCTCGTCACCGAAGCACAGGCGCGCTTGTCGATCTCGATCGAATAGACACCGCCCATGCCGGTCATCGGGCCCTTCAGCGTGAACGCGCCGGTGTTGGGATTGACCGTGCCGATCTTCGGCGAGGTCGAGCCAGCGGCGAGAAAGAAGTCACCGCTCATCGGGTCGAAGATCAGGCTGCCAATGCCGCCACCGGGCGACGGCGTGGTCGTCACCGAACCGAGCACGGCGCCGTTGGTCTTGTCGACGTGCATCAGCTGTTGGGTGAACGTGTCCCAGATCCACATTTCGCCGGCCGCATCGAACGTCATCGCCGAGTAGTCGCTCCACGCCAAGGTGCCGACCGTCGTGCAGACCCCGGTGCTGGTGTTGATCGTGAACAGATCGCCGATGCCGGTGATTGCGTAGAGCTTGCCGCTGATCGGGTCGACGGCGAGGTCGCCCTCGACGGACAGCCACTGGGTCAGGTTGGCGATGAACGTCGGCGTGCCGGTGGTTGGGTTGATCGACCACAGCTTGCCGCCAGCCGGCCAGTCCCCGGTGGTGCCCTGCGACACGCCGTAGAGCACGCCGTTGAGGCCGAACGCCATCTCGGTCGGCGCGCGGAACGGAGTTGCGTTGACGGTGCGCGGATTCGACGCGGCGCCGGTCACCTTGCTGATGTCCCACAAGGTCGAGGTGGTGGTGGTGGCGGCCTCCATTGCGAGCAGGTTGCAGTTCTGCGCAGCCAGTGGGGCGATCGGGAGCAGCGCGACGGCGAGGGCCAGGACGCGCATGGTTTGGCGGTAGGAGAGTGGCATCTCGGTTTCCAGAGCGGGCGGAATAGGTGCCCACCTGCGGAAGGACCGATGCGCGCAGAATGTACGCAGAAGTGCAAGAAGCTCGCGAACGGCAAACCAGTCCGAAGCCAGGTGCGGTAGCACTGGCCGGTGCCAGCCGATGCGATGCCGCGGTGTCCGGCGCATGGCGCCGTCGTGCCGTTCACGGCCACAGTGCGCCACAGCGCCAGCCGAGCCACCTCGCCACCACGACGGACAGTAGCAGTGCCGAGATGCCGACGAGCCAGAGGCACTGCCTGGGAGGTGACGTCCAAGGTCGGCCGCGTCGACCTGGTGTTGTCGCCGACCGGTCCGGGGACCATCGAGAGCATCGAGCTGACCGGTTCGGCCATGGTCGGGGCGCAACTGCTGCGCGCGCGCTGGCATCCTGCGGCGATCCACAGCAGTTTCGCGAGCTCAAGTCTCGGCGCGGCGAAGAGCCGGTTGTGGGTGATGGAGGTGCGGCCCGTCGCTGCCCTTGTGCGCCGGCCAGGCCAGCTGCTCTTCAAGCCACCAGGAACGTTGCGCTGAACTCCCGGAAGTGCGCCGTGCCGTAGATCGCGCCGCACCACGGTCCGCATCGCGACAGACGTGGTGCACTCCTGCGTACACGCGCACGTCATCGTGACTCCGGCACTCGATAGACTTCGCGCCCTCGGCGGAGCAACGCGTCGCAACCGACCCGCACGACTCCCCAATCCCAGCCTCGATCCGCGACTCCACCATGTCCAGCACAGCACCACGCTCCGTTCTCGTTGCCGCCGCTCTGGCCTGCGCCGCCACGGCCCAGACCATCACGTGGGGCCCAGTCCTCCCGAGCGTCGCCCCGACCGACGTCAGCGTCGAAGGCGCCTTCGTCTTCGCCGCCAACGCCCACCAACCGGGCATCGTCGCGATCCCAGCGACCGTCAACGGCGTCACCTTCGCGGGCGGTTTCCAACCCACCGGCTGGGCCGGCTACATCAACGGCGGCTTGAACAATTCGACGACCGGCAACATCGAGTACAACAAGCTGCTCGGCAACTCGCTGGCCATGCAGACGTCGCCGGCCGCCAACCCGACCGGCTGGGGTGGCATCCGCATCGACAACGTCGCCCCGCTGGTTGCGGGCCGTACCTACGCGATCCAGGTCTGGTTCACCGACCAGCGCACGGGCACTCCGACCAACGTGCTCTACGACCGCCAGATGGTCCTGAGCTCGGCGTACGGCACGGCCACGCTGAGCGGCGGTGAAGTCACCAACGTCGCCACCATGCTGCAGGGCCCGCTGTCGGCGCCCATGGACGCGGACCCCGACAACGCGCCGGCGATCGCTTCGCCGGACACGCAGTTCGGAACGCACTGCACCGGAACGTTCACCTACGTGCCCGGCGCGGAGACGTGGCTGCTCATCCAGGGCACGCACCCGATCGCGACCAATGTGCTGGCGCCGCACTTCACGGGCCTGCAGATCCGCGACCTGTCGGTGGCCTACAACCAGAACTTCGGCGCCGGTTGCCACAACTACTCGGCTCCGGACACGAGCAGCAGCCTGATGCAGTCGTTCGCTGGTTCGCCGGCGGCCAAGGCAGCGTTGGATGGCAACGTGCTGTTGTTCACCCTGGCGGGAAATGGCTACATCGCCAACTGGGTGCCCGGTGTCGCCAGTCTGCTCTATGTGCCGCCGACTCCGGCGGCCACGGTACTGGCCACGGGTGACGACGTCGTCGCCACGTTCTCGCCGTCGGTGGCGCCGCCGGTGCCGGGTGGCACGGCACCGCAGTGGACCATCTCGTCGAACGGTGTGTTGACCGCCGCCGCGGTCGGCAACCAGGGCACGGCCTACATTGCCTCCCTGGCGGCGACGGCGACGGCCACCGGCCTCGCTTGGTACAACTGGCGCGACTTCAACCCGGCCATCGCGGGCAGTGGCCTGATCAAGACGGAAGAGGCCGCAGGTGTGCTCTACGTCACCTTCGACGGCGTCTACGAATACGCCACGACCAACCCCGCGACCTTCCAGTGGCAGATCAACCTGACCACCGGTGACGTGACGATGGTGTGGGTCAGCATGGCGGTCAGCACGAACACGACGACGATGGTGGTGGGCAGCACGCTTGCCGGAGTCAGCGCGGTCCCGGTGTCGTCGACGCTGTCGTCGGTGACGCCGTTCGTCCTGGTGCCGCCGACCACGCTGGCCCCGTTGACGCTGTCGGCGTCGCCGGCGCCGGTCATCAACCCGAGCACCACGGTGACCTACACCATCGGCAACATCCCCGAGTTCGTGCCGGGCTCGGGCCTCTACTTGTCGGCGCTCTATCTGAGCGTCAACCCGCTGCCGGGTGGCTTCGACATGACGGGCATCTTGACCACGGTGCCGGGCTGCATGGTCTACATCTCGACGCTCGACCTCGGTATCGGTGCCGCCGTCACGCTCGCGCCGACGAACGCGGTGCCGTTCACGTTCTTTGCGCCGGTGTTCGCGCCGGGTTTTGCGATCGCCGCGCAGGCCGTGGCGTTGTTCGATCCGGCCTTCCCGCTGGTGAACGGCGAGAGCGGCGGGTTCCTGTTCAGCAACGCGGTGCGCAGCGTCACGCAGGTGCAGTGACCAACGTGGGAGCTCGCCGTCGCGGCGAGCTCCCGGCGCGGTTCAGCGCGCCCACGGGATCTGCAGCGGGATCACCGTCGCGTCGCCGGTCACGCTGGCGATGCCGTCGCGCACCTCGATCGGCCCGATCGTTCGGTCGTCGCGAACGAGCTTGCCGGTGCACGACACCAGTTCGTCGGTGCGCTGGCCGCCCTTTTCCTTCGCGGCGGTCTCGACCACGACATCGACGAAGCGCCATTCGGCCCCGCGGCTGCGCAGCGAGTTGCCGATCGCCGAACGCACCTGGCTCGCCCAGCCGCGCTGCGAATGCAGCAGACGCAGCGACATCGCCGACGCGAAGGTCACCACGTGCTGTTCGAGCACGACGATCTCGGTGCCGTCGCTGCGCATGCTGCCGGTGATGGTGTGGTTCGTCTGCGATTCGCGGCCGTTCGAGTCGCTGTTGCCGCCGGTGGTGCCGCGCACGGCGAGGTCGAGGTCGTACTTCTGCGCGCCGATCATGGCATGGCCGCGGATGGTCACGAGGAACTGCACGCCGTCGAACTTTTCGTCGATGCGAAGTTCGCCGAGGCCGGCGAGGCGATGCGTGTAGCTGAGGTGATGCGGTTGGCTCAGCCACGCTTGGGCATCGGCGGCCTGGGCATTGCCCATCACCTGGATCGCCTCGAACTCGTGGGCCTCGGGCAGGCCGCGCACGACGAGCTTCTCGGTGGGGGTCGGCTCGTAGGCGGCGCCGCTGCCGTTCACGGTGATGGTGCCAGTGCGCGTCACCTGGCCGATCAGGCCGGCGCCGGTTTGCGTGGTCGCGAACCACACGCCTTCGGCCACCATCGTGCGCGACGACTGCACACCGAGGACCAGCAAGCGCGGCAACGCGAAGGCGACGCCGAGTTCGGTGGTCGGGGCCGAGGCGCCGGCGCTGGAGCCGCCGCATGCGGAGAGCAGGGACAGGCAAGTGAAGGCAGCGACGCTGAGGGTTCGCATGAGCGGATGGTAGCCGCGGGCGCCTTCCCACCGGAGCCCGAGAACTACGTCGAGTTGCGCATGGATGGCATCGCGCCGCGACTACCATTGCAGGCATGGGCGACGATCGCTTCTCCCGCCTCCGCATCGAATACGGTGATGCACCGCTGGATCGCCAGCATCTGCCAACGGATCCGCTCCTGCTCTGTCGCGAATGGCTCGCGCTGGCGGAACAAGCCGGCGTGAACGAACCGAACGGCATGGCGCTCGCGACCGTCGATCGTGATGGTCAGCCGCACTGCCGCATCGTGCTGTGCAAGGGACTCGACGCCCGCGGCTTCGCGTTCTTCACCAACAAGCAGAGTGACAAGGGGGCGCAGCTGGCGGCGAATCCGCGCACCGCGGCGACGTTCTGGTGGCCAGCGCCGCGCAATCGTCAGGTGCGCATCACCGGCATGATCGAGGCCGCACCCGAAGCGGCTGCCGATGCCTACTTCGCCAGCCGCCCGCGCCGGGCTCAGCTGTGCAGCGCGTCGTCGCCGCAGAGTCGCGTCGTCGCCGATCGCGACGAGATGGAACGCCGCGTCGAAGCGTTGGCGCAGCAGGTGGGAGCGGGAACCGTGCCACGGCCGCCGCACTGGGGCGGTTACGTGCTGGTGCCGGCTGCGGTCGAGTTCTGGCAGGGGCGTGACGGGCGGCTGCACGACCGCTTCCGGTATGTCCGCGACGGCGCGGCCTGGTGCATTGAACGGTTGGCGCCTTGACGGCGACGACGGCCCAGACGAGCCTTGCAGCATGAAGATCCTGGGGCTCATGGCGTTCTTCTTCGCGGGTCCATTGACGGCGCAGTTGCTCATCGTCGATGCCAACAATGGGCCGGGCACGAACTACACGAGCCTTGTGGTGGCAGCGGCGTCAGCGCCCGATGGCGCAACGTTGCTGGTACGGCCTGGTGGCTATGTCGGCGACGTGCTGGTTGCCGCCAAAGGGCTAGCAATTCTCGGCGGTGCGGGCGTGCAGATCGTGCAGGGCAGCATCCGGGTGGTGAACACGCTGCCGACCCAGCGCACGCTGGTGCGCGGGTTCGTGATCGGCACGGCCATGTTCAATTTCTACGGCGCGATCTCGGTGAGCGGTTGCCAGGGACGTGTCGTCTTCGAACAGGTCACGGCGTCGCCGCCCTGGAACACGAACGGACCAAGGGGGCTCAACGTGTCCGGTTCGACGCACGTCGAACTGCGCAACTGCACGATCGACTCCGGAGCCGCTGTCGGCACTGGGCTGTTCGTTGCCGAAGCATCGACGATCCGCGGGCGCAGTGCGATCTGGCCGTCGCTGCAGGGGAACGCGTACGCGACGCCGGGATTGAGTGTTGGGTCCGGCAGCAACGTGCACTTGATGCAGTGTGTCGTGCGTGGGGGCTCGGGCATGTGTCCGCTCGCTTGTCTTGGTGGACAAGTGCCGGCCGCTCCGTACGAGAACCAGCCCGCCATGGTTTTGTTCGGAGGCACGGTGACGGTACGCGGCCAGAGTTCGTTGGTCGGTGGCGCGATGACCGTGCAGGAGGCGGCGGTGACCGGCACCGGCAGCTTGCGGTTGGCACCCAGCGTGACGCTGGCGGGAGCGGTCACGTCGACGCCGGCGGCGGTCGTGTTGGCGATGCCCGACGTGCGTAGTTCGAGCGCGCCGCTCGGTGGTTCGATCACGGCAACCGCGAACGGAGTCGCCGGCGACGTGTTGGTGCTCGTGCTCGGGTTGCCGGGGCCCGAACTGGTGTTGCCGGGAGCGCAGGACTCGCTGTGGATCGAGCCGGCGGGGCATCTGTGGGCGGCGCTCGGCGTGGCGCCACCTCTCACCGCGTCCGTGGCAGTGCCGTCGCTGCAGTCTCTGCTCGGCGTCGAGTTGGCCTGGCAGGCGGTGGCGTTCTCACCGGTCAACGGCTTCGCGGTGTCGCAGCCGTCGATCGCGTTCGTCTACTGAACGCTCGCATCGGAACGGCAGCGACGTAGGGTTCGCGGCATGGTGCTGCGCCTCGTCGTTCCGTTCCTCCTCATCTCCCTTGCCGCGTGCGGCGGTTCCGCCAGCAAGACCGTGTCGTTGTTCAACGGCAAGGACCTCGCCGGTTGGCATGCCGACGTTCCCGCCGCGGACAACGGCGCCAAGGTCGAGCCATCGTTCGTGGTCAAGGACGGCATCCTGGTCAGTCAGGGCAAGCCCGAAGGCCACCTGATCACCGACGCGTCGTACGACAACTACAAGCTGACCGTCGAGTGGCGCTGGCCGGGCGAACCGGGCAACTGCGGCGTGCTGGTGCATTCGTCGACGCCGCGTCGCCTCTACGGCATGTTCCCGCAGTCGGTCGAGTGCCAACTGCACGTCAACAACGCCGGCGACTTCTGGTGCATCGGCGAGGACGTGACCGTGCCCGACATGGAGCAGCGTCGCGGCCCGAAGGCGAACTGGGGCGTCGACGGCAGCAAGGCGCGCCGGATCAAGAACCTCACCGACGACAGCGAAAAGCCGAAGGGCGAGTGGAACACGATGGTGATCGAGTGCCGCGGTCGCGCGATCACGATCTGGGTCAACGGCACCCTGGTGAACGCCGGCACGGATTGCACCGCCGAGAAGGGCCAGATCGCCCTGCAAGCGGAGGCGGCGCCCTGCGAGTTCCGCAAGGTCGAGCTCGAACGACTGTGACCGTCCGCACCGGTCACGCGCCGGTGCGTTTGGCGAACGCCGCTTCGGTGGCGGCAGACGCTTCGTCGATCAGGCGGTTGTCAGCAGCGGCTCGCCGCGGCGATGCCGTTCGAAGCGGTCGCGGTCGAAGGCGGTCAGCTCTTCGCAGGCGCCGGCCACGGCCATGCGCACGTGCACGAGTTCGGTGGCCAAATCATCGCACCGGGTCTGCAGTTCGGTGCAGCGCGCGATCAGCGGCCGTTGGATTTCCTCGAGATCGACGCGATGCCGCGCCGCTGCGTGTTGCACCGATTCGAGTTCCTCCTGGCTCGCGCGCAGTGCTTCGCCCAAAGCGAGTTCTTCGTCGCGGAAGCGGCCGAGCAGATCGCGCAGGCGATGCCCGTGCGAGTCGCGTTCAAGCAGTCGCAACATGGCGACCTCCTTCGAACGGCGGCATCTCGGCGAGCATCTGCTTCAGCGAAGCGACGTAGCGCCGGCACAGCACGTGTTCGGCGCGCAGAGCTGCGGCCGGGCGGATGCCGCAGATCGCCGCATTGCGCATCCTTCGTTCCGCGTCGTCCAGGCGCACCGTGGCGGCGGCGAGCTCAGCGAGCAGGCGGGCGGTCAGGTCCGAACCGGCGCAGGTAACGCCTTCGAGCAGTTCGTAGTCCATGGCGCCGAGCATCGGCCCGCACCATGAAGCCGTTGCAAAGCCTGGGACAAACCTGGAAGCCCGCCCAATGCCGTGGGTTGCGAGCTTGCCGTCGCGTCAGACCGGACTCACTGCACCCATTCGGCGACGAACAGGTTGGTCTCGCCTTCCTTCGCGCCGTAGCGGTTGCTCGCGAACACCAGATGCCGGCCGTCCGGCGAGAACATCGGGAAGCCGTCGAACATCGGGCTGTCGGTGATCTGCTCGATGTGTTGGCCATCGGCGTCGACGACGAACAGGTCGAAGTTGCGCGCCTGCTTGTGGTCGCCGGTCTTCGCCATCAGCTCCATGCCGCGGAAGTTGCTCGAGAAGATGATCTTCTTGTCGCCGGGCACCCAGTACGGCGCGAAGTTGGCGGCGCCGTTCTTGGTCACCTGCACGAAGTCGCTGCCGTCGCGGTTGCACACCGTGATCTCCATGTTGGAGGGGCGCACCAGTTGTTGGCCGAGCAGCTGCGCATCGTCAGCGGCTTGTTCGGGGGTCTTCGGGAACGCCGAGCGCAGCACGAGCTTCTTGCCGTCGCGCGAGAAGAACGCGCCACCGTCGTAGCCGGGCCGGTTGGTGATGCGCTTCACGTTGCTGCCGTCGCGCTCCATCGTGTAGAGCTCGAGATCGCCGTCGCGCGTCGAGGTGAACACGATCGCGCCGGTGACTGCGCACACCGTCGCTTCGGCGTCGTAGCCAGCGCCGGTCGTCAGTTGCTTCAGTTCGCTACCGTCGGGCTTGGCGACGAACAGGTCGTATTCCTGGTGGATGGCCCACTGGTAGCCGCGGCCCGTCATCTTCACGACCGGCGGCGCATCGCCGTGATGGTGCGTCGAGGCGAACACGATCTGGTCGTCGCCTTGCATGAAGTAGCTGCAGGTAGTGCGGCCCTTGCCGGTGCTGACCTGCTTCATCTCGCCGGTGCCCATGTCGAGCACGTAGATCTGGTCAGCCGGCATGTCGGCGCTGCGCCGCTGCAGGATGATCCGCGTGCCGTCGTTCGACCAGTAGCCCTCCGCGTTCTCGCCGTCGAAGGTCAGTTGGCGCACGTTGCGCAGGTGCGGCTCGTTCGGCAGCGACTCGACCGGCTTGCCGGCGCCGATGGTGAACGGCTTCTTCGGGACGACCCCCGCCGGCGGTTCGGTTTGCGCCACCAGGGTTCCGAGCAGCGCGAGGGAAGCGAACGTTGGCAACAGGTGCATTCGCGCATGGTCGCGAAGCTGCCGGGCAGTCGCAACCGTGCGTCGGGGCCTTCGTCATGCCGATGTCATTCGGCCGGGCGGGTCCGGTGGCCGACGGCAGCCGGCCGGTGCGTCAGTTGGCGGCGCCGACCGTGCCGAACGTGCCCCGGTCGCCTTCGACCGCGAGGCCGAGCAGTTGCCGCTCGACCGGGGTCAGGTCCGGGAACATCGTGGTGAACGCGCTGCGATTCTGCTGCACGAAGGCGCGCAGTCGCCGCAGGAAGCGTTCGGGGTCGGGCAGCTGCGTCATGCCGCTGCGGGACAAGGCTTGGGCCGAACCGCGCGCCGCCAGGTGATCGAGCTCTTCCGGGGCCAGGCGTTCGTCGTCGAGCCAGAACTCTGCGCGCACTTCGAAGAAGCTGACCAGGTTGCGCAGGTGCGGCAGCGTGATCGCCGATCGCCCTTTGCAGATGTCGGTCGCCGTCTGCGGCGAAACGCCCAAGGCCCTGGCGAGATCTCTCTTCTTGAGGCGACGCTGCTCCAGCAGAGCAGTGATCTTCTCGTGGATGAGGACCATTGGCCTTCTACAATAGCCGACGCGTGCAGCCTGCTCACCACTCTTCCTGGCAAAGATCGTCGGCGATCGTCGCGTGTGCGTTGCTGCTCGTCGGCTGCGTCAGCGACGAACTCGCCCCGACGATCTGGCCGCCGACCGACTTCGTGTGCGAAGTGGAAGAGGTCGAGTTGCGCGACGGGGTGCTCCAGGTCGTGCGCCGCGTGCGGTTCTGCGCCGATGGTGAAGTCACCTACGGACTCGCTTCGACTTCGTGCGTCGATGCCTCGACCGGCATCGCGCTGCCGGTGTTCGATCGGCTGGCGATCTACCGGTTGGTGCCCGTCTCCATCCGGGCGTTCGCACGCAGCCTCAACCGGCTCGGCGTCACCACCATCGACGTCGTCCAGGGCGAGCGCGGCATCGCCACCAATTCTGGCCTGGTGCTGCGTTGGCAAGCGTTTGGCAATTCGCGATCGATCGTCGCGCGCGGGCGTGTGCACGGTCCGATGGCGGAGATGCTGGCCGTCGTGATGGCGCACCTGCCGGCGGGGGAGCGGTTCGGGTTGCCGGGCACGGTCGATCGGGTCGTGGTGCCGGTGTTGCGCGGTGTGCCGGCGCCCTCGCCGCAGAGCGAAGCGGCCTTGGCGGCCCTCGAAGACCAGCTGGCGCGGCGCGGCGACAACCTTGCGCAGTTGCAGGACGCGTTTGCGTTGGCGTGCGCCGCGAAGTTGCGGGCGCGGGCCGAGGCGCTGCTGCAGCGTTGGTCGGCCGCGGGTGGCGGTGCGCCACAGGGCCCCTTCCCGGACGTGGTCGCGGGCGGCCTCAGTGCCGAAGTCCTGCAGCGGTTGTTGCCGCCGCAGTGACCTCGGGTGCGATCACTTGCCGGTCTTGGCCGGTTCGCCCTTGCCAGCCGGGGCGAAGTCGACGAAGCCCGACAGCTTGCCGAACGCGAGGTAGACGCCGGCGCCGGCCTTGTCGTTGGCGTAGAGGCACATCAGCAGCTGCTTCGACTCGTGGCCCGACTCGCTCGACAGCGTGAGCTTCGTGCTCTGGACCTTGTCGCCCGACTTGAAGTTCATGCTGATGGCGGCGTCGTCGCCGACCGTGAAGTAGACCTTGTGCTCGCCGGCGGCCAGCGTCAGCTCGCCGACCTTGACGTCGACCGAGGTCGTGAAGGTGGCGATCGGGCGGTTGGCGAGGCGCTCGTTCATGCCCGCGCGCATCTCGGCGCCTTCCTTGCTCAGCAACGTGGCCATGGTTTTGCCTTCGTTGAGCGGGATGGACGTGTAGTTCAGCGACATCTTGACGTCGCCGGACGTGATCGATTGCTCGAGCTTGGCCCCACGCTGGGCGAAGATCGGGGCGCAGAGGGCGAGCGAGAGAGCGAGAGTCAGCAGTTTCTTCATGTTCATGTTCCTAACGGAGGAAGTTGGGGAATCGAAGGCGCGGGAGTCTACGGGCCACCCCCGGGCCCGGTCGGTACCGAGTCGGTGTTTCCTTCCGGGCTGCGCAGCCAGGTCTCGTACGCGACCAGGAGGTAGAGGGCGTGGCCGAGGTCGGCCTTGCCGGAGCGGTGCCGGTCGATCGCACGGGCGATGCCGCCCGGTCGCAAGTGTCGGCGCTGGCAGGTCGTGGGTTCGCGCAGCAGGTCGAGCCAGGGAAGATCGCCGCGAAACCACCGGTCGAGGGGCAGGGCGAAGCCGGTCTTGGGCAGGCGCAGGACTTCGGGCGGCAGGTCGTTCGCAAACGCTGCGCGCAGCGGTCGTTTGCCGAGGGCGTCCCGGGTCTGGCCGAAGGCGGCGCAGTCGCCTTCCAGGAACGGCGCGCGCGCTTCGATCCCGGCGGCCATGCAGGCGACGTCGACCTTCGGCAACAGGTCGAAGCGCAGGTAGCCGCGAAGGTCCGCGTCGCGGGCCGCGAGCACCCGGTCCTGGCTCTGCAGCACCGGATGCAAAGCCTCGTCGCGCCAGCAGCCTTGTGCCGCCAGTTCGGGCGCCAGCACTTCGGCGCCGAAGGCCGGCGGCGTCACCGCCAGCAGTGCCGTCGCTGGATCCGGCGCCGTCATCGCCCGCAACATGCGGGCGCCGTAGCGCATCGACCATTGCGGGGCGAGCGCCCGCAGCCAGGTCGTGCGCGGCAGCCGGGCCAGAGCCCGGTAGCGGCGGTAGCCGAGGAACAGCTCGTCGGCGCCTTCGCCCGACAAGAGCACGCGGATGCCGTCGGCGGCGGCGGCGCGCGCCAACGCGTGCATCGCAAGGATCGACGGATCGCCGAGCGGCAGGCCGGCGCATTCCGTCAGGAACGGCAACGCGTCGGCGACTTCGCGGTCGACGTCGACGCGGCGCAGGTCGAGCTGGGTGCGGGCCGCGATCGCCTGCGCGGCATCGCGTTCTGCGGCGGGCGCGCCGGCGGCGCGCAGTTGGTAGGCCGGGACGTGTTTGCCGTGCGCATGCACCGCGACGGCGAGGCAACTGCTGTCGAGTCCGCCGGAGAGCGCGAGTGCGACCGGAACGCGTGTGTCGATGCAGCGCGCGACGCTGGTCAGCAGCGCCGTGCGCACGCCGGGGGCCTCGGGGCTCCGTTCGCGCCGTTCCTGCCTGGCACGCCACTCCGCGGTCGGCTTGTCGGTCATCTGGGGCACTTCGCGTGGGCGCCAGCCGAAGCGGAACCACTCCGCGAGCCAGTGCTCCGGCGGCGGTGCTGGGGCGCCCACCTTGCGCAGCGCCACCGGCGTCGATGCGAACGCGACGAGGGTCGGACGCCCCGCCTGGTTCGAAACCCACTCGAACCACGGCTTCTCGCCGTATTCATCGTTGCCGGTGAACAGCTCGCCGGTCTGCGTGTCAGCCACCGCGAACGCGTGGTGCCCGCGCAGCTGGGCGAGGATCTCGTGCTTGCCGCGTTCGACCGCGAGCACCGGCAGCCACGCATCGTTCGGCAAGTCGTGTCGCCCCTCCAACCCGGGCAGGAAGTGCCGCCACAATTCGCGCGCGTTGGTGATGGCGCCGTTCATCACGCCGACGAAGCGGCCGCCGAGGCGAACCACCGGCTGGCGACTGCGGGCCGGCCCGATCGCGAGTCGCGCGCAGCCGAGCCACCAGGCTCCGGCCCGGACGACGCCTTGGCCGTCGGGTCCGCGCCACGCCATCGTCGCGACCGCGTCGCGCAGGGCGCGTTCGGGATCGAGTCTGTTCTCGACCAACCAGTCGTGCCGCGCGCCGACGATGCCGCACATCGTGCGTCAGCCGCGCTGACCGGCGCGCACGTGATCGAGGTAGGCGACCAGCAGCTGCCACTGGCGATGCAGGTCGTGTTCCTGCACGCCGAACGGCTGCTTGAAGAAGCACGCGAGGTGCGGCATCGGCCCGCTCTCGCCGCGTCGCTTCGCCAGATCCGCGAAGCGCACCAGATCGAGCACCAGCGGTGCGGCCAGGATCGCGTCACAACCCTGCCAGATGAACTGCAGCGCCATCTTGAAGCCGAGGAATCCTTCGAAGTGCACGAAGTCCCACGCCGTCTTCAGGTCGTGCAGCGACGGCACGTAATCGATGCCGACGTGCGTGTGCAGCGGGTAACCGAGGATCGACGGCAGCAGCGCGTCCTTGGTCGCCACCTTGGTCTTCTTGTTTTCCTTGTCGGCGAGCACGCGTCCGTCGCGGTCACCGAGGATGTTGTAGCCCTGCCAGCTGAGCACCCGCAGGTTGCGGTAGGCGAACATCGGGGCCAGCGCCGACTTCACCAGCGTCTCGCCGGTCTTGCCGTCGCGGCCCATGAACGGCGTGCCGCTCGTCGCGAACGCTTCGCGGATCGCCGGCAAGAACGCCGACTCGCTCGGCGTGAAGTGCACGAAGGGCAGCCCTTCGGTGGCGGCGACCCAGGCGTAGATCGCCGACGGCCGCACCGCCTTGACGTCGTTGCGGGCGAGCGCGCGTTCGAACGCGGCGGCCGAACGGTGCGCCGGCGAGGGCCGCAGCGCCGGTTCGGTGGAGGTGAGGTTGACGCACACCACGCGGTCGAGGCGATTGCGGCGAGCGAAGGCGCGAATGTCGTCGCGAATGCGTTCGACCTGCGTCGCGAGAGGCTCGCGCACTGCCTTGCGGTCGGCGAGGCTGTCGATGGTGCGGCCCGCATTCGGCATGGCGCCGGTGACGACGTTCTTGCTGGCGGCGGCGAGGTCGCTGCGCAGCGCGCGCAACAACTCGGGGGGCAGTGAGCCGGTGCGGGCTTGGATCTCGGCGGCTGACGACGCGTAGTCGGAGTGCCGGATCTCGTGGCCACCGAACACGATGTCGCCCAGATCCTGGAACGGAATGCCGGCCGCAACCGGCAGTTCGGTGGCGAGGCCGCGCGGCGGAGCGAGGCGCCGGGCGATCGCGCGAGCGCCGACCACGACCGTGGTGGCGAGGCCGCCGTAGGCGCCGAACAGCCACACGCCAAGGCGTTCTGGCCGGGGGGTCTTTCGAGTTCTGGGCAAAGGAGGGCGGGGGAGGATACCGAACGGACGGCAATCGCGCAGGTTCGCTGCCGGTGAAGTTCCGCGCTGGTCGAGGTGAGTGCAAGGAACGGGTGCCTGGACTCTGCCGGCGATCGCCGCGATAACGCCGCGATGCCGAAGCGGGCGTGGCTGTGGCCGTTGCTGTTGGCCGTCCTCGTCGGCGGCGGGTTCTGGTTCGGCTTTCGCGCCAACAAGGCGGACGACCGCGAACTGCCCGTCTACGTGACCGGCGGCGAACGCATGGCGGCCGGCGCCGAGATCTATCGCCGGGGCACGGACGACAAGCCGTTCACCTATCCGCCGTTCGCGGCAGTGCCGTTCGTGCCGATGACGTGGGTGCCGAAGGACTGGCAGGCCCCGGTGTGGTTCGCCGTCAACTTCGTGATCCTCGTGTTGCTGGCGCGATGGCTGCATGGCTACGCCTGCCGCGATGCAGCGGACGTGACGAAGGGGCGCCTGGTCTGGTTCTGGGTGGTCACGGCGATCGTCGGCGGTCGCCACGTCGCCTCGGTGCTCACCAACCAGAGCCACGACCTGTTCATCGCCGGCCTCGTCGGGCTGACGGCCGCGGCGTGGTGTCGCAACCGGGCCACAGCGGCGCTGTGGGCTGGAATCGGGGCGGCGATCAAGGCGACGCCACTGCTGTTCCTCGGCCTGTTCTTCGTGCGCGGACGGTGGTTCGCGACCGGCCTTCTGCTGGCGACGGTCGTCGCCGCGACCGTGCTGCCGGACTTCGTGTTCCCGCGCGTCGACGGCCAGTCCTGGTGGCGCGCGTGGTACGACGTCAACCTGCGCGGGCTCGAAGTGGGCGGCGCCGCCAGCGCGGCCGGCGCCTGGAATTCGCACAGCATCCTCAACCAGAGCCTCGGCGGCACGCTGGTGCGGTTGTTCACGCCGGTGCAGGTCGCCGATCCGAGTTTCGTGCTCGGGCAGCCCGGCCACGTGCTCGTGTGCGAACTGTCGCCGACGCTGTTCCGGGTGGTGCAGATCGCGCTGCAGATCGCCGTGCTCGCGGTGGTGGCGTTCGGCGTGCGGGCGGCCGGTCAGGCGGTGCGGGCGGCGGTCGATCCAGCGGCGCTGCAGCGTCGCGTCGGTCTCGGCGAAGTGGCGGCGATCGCCTGCGGCATGGTGCTGCTGTCGCCGCAGAGCAGCAAAGCGCACTTCTGCGTGTGGCTGTTTCCGGTCGCGTTCCTGGTCGATCGCTGGCTGCGCGGTCGCCGCGACCTGTTGGCGATCGTGCTGTTCGCCGCTGGTGCGGTGGTGGGATTGATGGCCAAGGATCTGCTCGGCAAGGGACTCGGCAACCAGCTGCTCGCGTTCGGCAACGTGACCTGGGCGACGGTGCTGTTCCTGCTGGCGACCGTGCGTTGCCTCATGCTGGCTCGTCGCGAGTCGGGCCGATGAAGGTGTCCGCGCGGAAACTCGTCGCGAGCGTGGCTCTGCTGCTCGTCGTTGCTGCCTGTGGCTCCGATCCGGTCGACGATCTCGCCGATGGTGTGTGCGAGTTGCCGAGGGAACTGCGCGAAGTATCGGCGATCACCCAGGCGGCGGATGGCACGCTCGCCTGCCTGCAGGACGAACTCGGTGCGCTGTTCTGGTTCGACATCGAGGGCCGCCGACCGACGACCACGGCGGTGTTCGGTGAGCGTGGGGACTACGAAGCGTTGGTGCGCGTCGATGCCGACTATTGGCTGCTGCGCAGCGACGGGTACCTGGCGCGCGTCGCGCATGCGGCGGGGACCTGGCGCATCGTGGACTCTTCGTGGTTGCCGGGTGGTCCGCGCGAATGGGAAGCGCTGTGCTTCGATGCGTCGCGCCGCCGCTTGCTGGCCATGCCCAAGGAGGGCGTCGGTTCCAGCAAGAGCGAACGCGACCAGCGCGCGCTGTTCGCGATCGACCTGGCGACGGGAGTGGCGACGGAGGCACCGGTGTGTGTGCTGCAGCGGCGGTCCTTGTTGCGGCAGGCGGAGGCGCTCGGCCTGGACGTGCCGGTGCGCACGACGGACAAGGGCAAGGAACGCGCCGAACTGGAGTTGACGATCAGCGAGATCGCCGTGATGCCCGGCAAGGCAGAACTGCTGCTGCTGTCGGCGAAGGACCACGCGGTCTTGCGCGTCGACTACGAGGGGCGCCTGTTGGGACTGCGTCGACTCGATGCTGCCGTGTTGCCGCAACCGGAAGGGCTCACCGTGCTCGCCGACGGCCGCCTGGTTGTCGCCAGCGAAGGTGCGGGCGGTGCGGCCCGGCTCATGGTCGTGCCGATGCCGTGAGTCTGGTTCAGCGGCGGTAGCGCTCGAGGGCGTCTTCGAGCATTTCGCGGGTGTTCTCGGGGGCGTGGCCGTCGAGGTGGCCCTGGCTCAGCCCCTTGGTGGCGTTTTGGATCGCCTCCTCCGTGTGGCCGTTCGCGAAGGCGACCTCGGCGGAGACCAATCGGTACCAGGGGCCGGTCGACAGCCCCCGCATCGACGGCACCAGGCTCTCGAACTCCGTCAGCGCTTCGCGCGCGCTGACCGGGTTGCGGGTCTCTGCCAGCCCTTCCGGTTCGCACAGGAGCCAGGCCTTCTCCAGCAGGGAACTCGCGTACCAGTTGCTGGTGACCCGCGACAGCGTTGCCGCTCCCAGGTGCACGGCTGCCTTGGACCGCAGGCCGAGCCGCGATGCCGCCATGCCGGCGTACGCGTGTGCTTGGGCCGATTGCTCGGGCTTCCCGAACTCGATGATGCGCTCGGCCACGGCGAGCAGGGCCTTCCAGTTGCGGGTCGTGGTGAAAACCACGAGGAAGACCGCGCCATTGTTGGCCAGGTGGCTACGCCGCAGCGTCATCTGCGCGGCCAGTTCGGCGATCCCGCGCATGGCCGCGAGTTTCTCCGCCTGCGGCATTTTCGGGTCGGGATAGATCGCGCCGATCCGGGCGTTGTGATGACGGACCCGATCGGGGAAGGCCGTGCGCCAGCGTTGCCAGGCCCGCTCGGCGAGGTCCTCGTCCTCCATTCTCTCCGCGGTGCGCATCACGGCATCGAGGTCGTCGGGGCGCGGCCTCGCCAGCAGGATGTCGTCGCACATCTTGCGCGCCTGGGCTGGATCGACCACCAGCATCAGTCGCAGACGCCGGGTGAGCGACAAGTTCTCCGGGGGCGTCTCGGCGAGAGCCTTTTCGGCAGCTGCTTTCCCGTCCCGAAGAGCCGCGGCGTAGAGCCGCAGCGTGGTCAAGGCTCCGGATCCGACCCCGGCGGAACGGGCCCGTTCCACCATTTGGATTGTGCGGTCGAAGTCGGGCGGGGTGCTGCGCAGGGACACCCCGGCCAGGACTTCGTAGCCACCAGGGTGGTCCGGGAACTCGGTGACAAGTTCCTCGCCCAACGTCGTGGGTGACGAAGGTGCCTTCGTCTCCAGCGGTTCGTTCGCGACGGCGAGCCAGCGTCGGGCGATCGGGTCGTTGGGCCAGCGCTTGCGGAGGGTGACGGCCTCCACATGGTAGGACGCGCTGCGGGTGCCCCGGAGCGCGGCCCAGGCGGCGAGCCCGTGCAGCAGCGGGTCCGAGTCGGCCAGCAGCACGGCCTGCACCATGCAATTGTAGGCTTCGTCGTAGACCTCTTCGTAACTCGCGTCCTCGGCCACGAACAGCCGGTCGAGGGCGAGCACGTAGCGATCGGTCGGCGAAGTGGACGTGCGCAGCGTCGCGACTTCGTCGGCGGTGAACCCGAACCGGCGTTGCCGGACCTTCTCAGCGAAGAGCTGCAGGCCGCGCGAAGACGCCACCACCCGAGCGTGCCGTTGCAGTACGTGTTCCAGCTCCGGATCGGCGACAACAAGCATCAACGACAGCAGGCACACGAGGGACGACTCTCCGGGATCGACCTCGATCGCTTCGTGCAGCTTGCGGATTGCGTGGGTCTCCGAACTGGTGTTGTTGATGTAGGACTGGTAGGCCTCCTGCTTCAGCTGGTTCGCCCTGGCCAACTGCTCGAGTCGGGCGGCCTCGGTCAGGGCCGGCATCTGGGTCCACACGTAGACGCCGAGCCCGAGCAGCAACGGCAGCAGCAATGCCAGTGTCGCGGCGAGGCCAGCCTTCCAGGGTTCGTTGCGGGCCCAGCGCCGCATTCGCTGCAAGCGCGACAGCGGCCGCGCCGACACCGGCCGGTGCTCCAGGAACGCGGTCAGGTCGGCGGCGAAGGCGGCGGCGGTCGGGTAGCGCAGCGCCGGCTCGGGAGCGATCGCCTTGTGCACGATGTTGGCCAGGTCGGCCGGTGCCGCGATTTGCTGGTTCAACGGCGGAATGCGGCCGCTCACGATGTCGTGCAGGATGCGGGTCAGGCCGAGGTGTTGCAGCGGCTGGGTGCGGGTCAGCGCCTCGTAGAGCGTGATGCCCAGCGAATACACATCCGTGTGCGGGCCGAACTCGGCGTCGGCGCGGCGCAACTGTTCGGGGGCGGCGTAGACCGGAGTGCCGGCGAAGGTCTTCGTGTGCGTCGCCTGCAGGTCGATCTCACGCACGACCCCGAAGTCGGCCAGGAGTGGCGTGCCGTCGCGGCGCACCAGGATGTTCGACGGTTTCACGTCGAGGTGCAGCAGGCCGGCGTCGTGCACGCGTTGCACGGCGAGGGCGATGTCGCGCAGCATGCGCACGAAGAACTGCGTCGTCGTGGTTGCGAGCGAGGCCGTGGCGGGGGTGCCCAGTGCGTTGCGCACGAGCTGCATATCGCTGTCGCCAGGTGCCTTCTTCAGCGCTGCCACGATGGCGGCGAGCGTCAGCCCGTCGATCCAGTCCATCGCGATCGCGACCGTGTCGCCGATCTCGACGATGTCATGGATGGCGACGATGTTGGGATGGCCGACTCGCGCCATCGCCCGCGCTTCCTGCAGCAGTCGCTGCTGCCGCTTCGGATCGCCGCTGGCCCACTTCGGCGCGATCTTCACGGCGACGTGGCGGTCGAGCACTTCCTGTTTCGCCAGCCACACCGTGCTCATGCCGCCATGACCGATTTCGCCGAGCAGAGTGAAACCCGGAACGCGCATCGGTGGGCGTGATGCCTCGGGTTGCGTTCGGCTGATCTCGTCGAGCAGCTCGGGCAGATAGCTCCGCACGTGTGGGTCGGCGAGTTCGTCGGCTGACAACGCGACGGTCTTGCCAGCCGCCAGGTCGGCGGCGAAACGGGCCCTGAGGGCAGACGAATCCAGGGGTAGACGCTGCGACATCACTTCAACCGGGCGGCGCAGCATAGCCCGGCCCGGGCGGATTCGCGATCAGCCGAGCGCAGGCCAGGCTCGCAACAGGACCAGGACCGCGACCACGTAGCCGAGGCCGGACACGATCAGCGGCACGTCGCGGAACAGCAGTCGGGCCGGGTCGCCACCTTCACTCTTCCGGTAGACCAGGAACAGGTAGCGGAACACGCCGTAGGTGACGAACGGCACCGTGTACATCAACCGGTCGTTGCCGTGCGTCGCCTGCGTCTCGGGGCTCACCGTGTAGAGGGCGTAGGTCAAGATGCTCAGTGCCGCCAGCGGGCCGATCAGCATGTTGAGGAACGGCGTCGTGTAGTCCTCCATCGTCGCCCGGGTGCGGCCGCTGGCTTCCGATTGGCGGGCGAGTTCTTCGTAGCGTTTGCAGAACGCGAGGAACAACGAGAAGAAGAACGTGCAGAGCAGGATCCAGTGCGACGCCTTGACGCCGATCGCGGCGGCCCCGGCCATCACGCGCAGCTGGAAGCCGGCGGCGATGCACATGCAGTCGATGATGACGAGGCGTTTGAGCCAGAACGAGTAGGCGAGGTTGAGCGTCAGGTAGGCCGCAGGCCAGACCCAGAACGGCAGCGTCTGCCCCCCGGGGACCAGCACTGCGAGGCCGAACGCGGCGGCCACTTGCGCCAGCAGCTGCAGGCGCGCGGTGCCAACCGCGAGGCGCCCGGCGGCGATCGGCCGGAGACGCTTCTTCGGGTGCCGCGCGTCCTCTTCGCGATCGACGATGTCGTTCAGCAGGTAGATCGAGCTGGCGGACAAGCAGAATGCAGCGAAAGCGCAGACCGCAGCGAGCCAGGCCTGGGCTTCGAACAGCAGTCCCTTCTCGGTGAAGGCCAAGGGCGCGAAGACCAGGAGGTTCTTCACCCACTGGTGCGGGCGCATCGCATGCACGAAGGGTGGCATCATCGGCAGATCATTCGGCGACGGCACCGCAAGGCAAGTGTGCGTTCCGTTCGCTTTCTCTCGTCGTTACTCTGCAGGGCTTCGTACGCATGGTCATGGCACGCACTGATGGTCTCGATGGCATCTTCCGCCCACGTTCGATTGCGGTGGTCGGCGCCAGTCGTCGGCCGGGCACCATCGGCAGACAGGTGGTGGCCAACTTGATCTATGGTGGCTTCCAGGGGCCGGTGTATCCGGTCAACCCCAAGGCCGAGGTGGTGCTGTCGGTGCCAGCGTTCGCTTCCGTGAAGGCGATCCCGGGCCCGGTCGACCTGGCGGTGTTGGTGGTGCCACCGGATGCCGTGCTGAAGGTCGCCGAAGAATGCGGGCGCAAGGGCGTGAAGGGGCTCGTCGTCATCACCGCCGGGTTTCGCGAGATCGGCGGCGTCGGCATCGAGCGCGAAGAGCGGTTGCGGGCGATCGCGGCTCGCCACGGGATGCGGGTCGTCGGCCCCAACTGCATGGGCATCATCAACACCGATCCGGAGTTCGCCGCCAACGCGAGCTTTTCGGCGACGCCGCCGCCGGTCGGTTCGGTGGCGATGGTGTCGCAGTCGGGCGCGCTCGGCGAAGCGATCCTGGCCGACGCGGCGCAAGCGGGCCTCGGCGTGGCGATGTTCGCGTCGGTGGGCAACCGGGTCGATGTCACCGCCGCCGATCTCGTCGCCTATTGGGGTGACGATCCGCAGGTGAAGGTGATCCTGCTCTACCTCGAAACCGTCGGCGAACCGCAGGAGTTCGTGCAGGTCGCGCGCGCCGTCGCCCGCAAGAAGCCGATCATCGCGGTGAAATCGGGACGCAGCGATGCCGGCGCCGCCGCGGCGAGTTCGCACACCGGTTCGATCGCCGGCGCCGACGTCGCCGCCGACACGCTGTTGCAGCAGTGCGGCGTGTTGCGGGTCGACAACTTCCGCGACATGTTCGCGCTGGCGCAGGCGTTGTTGCGCCAGCCGCCGCCGCGCGGTCGCAACATGCTCGTCGTCACCAACGCGGGCGGCCCCGGCATTCTCGCCACCGACGCGATCGTCGGGCTCGGCATGGAGATGGCGAAGTTGCTGCCGGCGACGACCAAGGCGGTGCAGAGGGTGCTGCCCCCCGAAGCCAGCGTGCACAATCCGATCGACCTCATCGCCTCGGCCGACGCCTCGCGCTACCGGGCGACGTTGCGCCAGGTGGTCAAGGATCCTGGTATCGACGGCCTTGTGGTGTTGTTCGTGTCGCCGATCATGATCGACGCAGCCGCGGTTGCGCAGGCGATCGTCGACGAGACGCGCAAGTTCGCGAAGCCCGTGCTCGCGTGCGTGATGGGGCGGCAACGTGGCGACGAGGCGCAGGAGATCCTGCTGCGGGCCGGCATCCCGGTGTTCCGCTATCCCGAGGATGCGGCGACGACGCTGCGCTTGATGCACCGCCGCCACGTGTGGCTGTCGCGCCGGCCCGAGCGCGCGCGCATCCGCAAGGTGGACAAGAAGGCTGCCGCGAAGGTGTTCGCGGCGCATCGGGCTGGCGGCTGGCTGCCGTCGGCCGCGACCGAAGCCGTGTTGCATGCGTACGGGATCCCGCTCGCGGTGAGTCGTCGGGTGCACTCGGCAGGCGATGCCGCGACCGCGGCGCACCAGCTCGGCTTTCCGGTGGTGCTGAAGGCCGAGGCGAAGGGGTTGTTGCACAAGAGCGAGTACCGCGCCGTGCGAACCGGTCTGCGCTCGGGCGACGAGGTGTTCGCCGCGGCCAAGGAACTGCTGGCCCGCCTCGGCGAACAGTTCGCCGACGTGTCGTTGCAAGTGCAAGCGCATGCCAAGGGGCATCGCGAAGTGTTGCTCGGCATGACCCGAGATCCGCGTTATGGACCGCTGTTCGCGGCGGGACTCGGTGGCACGCAGGTCGAACTGCTGCGCGACGTCGCGGTGCGCATCGGCCCGCTCGACGGCAAGGACCCGGCGGAGATGTTCGACTCGCTGAAGGGCAAGGCACTGCTCGCCGCGTTCCGCGGTGCGCCGGCGGCCGATGTGGCAGCGGCAATCGATGCCCTGCTGCGTCTGCAGCAACTGGTGCAGGACTTCCCGGCGATCGCAGAAGTCGAAGTCAATCCGTTCATCCTCGCCAGCCGCGGCGCAGCCAGCGTCGCTGTCGATGGCCGTTTGCGAGTTGCCGCACGATGAGTTCTCCTTCCTTGCGCTTCTCGTTGGTGGTGCCGATCTACAACGAAGAAGAGAACGTGCAGAACCTGCTGGACGAAGTGGCGCAGGTGTTGGGGCCGCACGGGCCGTTCGAAGCGCTGCTCGTCGACGACGGCAGCAAGGATCGCAGCCTCGAGCGCATGCGCGAATGGAAGCAGCGACACGGCGCCGAGTGGCTGCGCATCGTGACGCTGGTGAAGAACTGCGGCCAGAGTGCCGCGGTGATGGCCGGTGCCGAGCAGGCGCGAGGCCCGATCGTGACGACGATGGACGGCGACATGCAGAACGACCCGCGCGACCTGCCGGCGATGGTGGCGCACGTCGAAGCCGGCGAATGCGATGCGGTGGTCGGCGTGCGGCGCAAGCGGCGGGACACGTGGTCGCGCCGGGTGTCGTCGAAGATCGGCAACGCCGTGCGCAACTGGCTGACCGGCGATCGCGTGACTGACGCCGCGTGCGGCATCAAGGCGATTCGCCGCGAGTTCTGGCTGCGCGCGCCGAAGTTCACCGGCATGCATCGCTTCATGGCGACGTTGGTGAAGTACCTCGGTGGTCGTGTCGTCGAGGTCGACGTCAATCACCGTCCGCGCGCGGCCGGCGTCGCCAAGTACGGCATCGGCAACCGCATCTGGAAGGGTCTGCGCGATTGCATGGCGATGCGTTGGCTGCGGACGCGGCTGTTGCAGCACCAGGTCAAGGAGGAGTTCTGATGCTCGCGAATCTTGTCGAAACGGCGGCCGAAGCGACTCCGTGGTATTGGCACGCCATCGGTTACGGCGGGCAGATCGTGTTCGGTTCGCGCTTTTACGTGCAGTGGATCGCGAGCGAACGGCACCGGCGCAGCGTGATGCCTGTGGTGTTCTGGTGGTTGAGCCTGCTGGGCGCGTTGCTCACGCTCGCGTATGCCATCTACAAGCTCGAAGGCCCGTTCATCATGGCCAACATCGGTGGGCCGCCGATCTATGCGCGCAACCTGTGGCTGATCCACAAGGCCCGACGGCAGCCGCCGACACCGCCGGCGCCGCCGGCGCCGACTCCCGCGCCGCTTGAGCCGACCCCCACACCACCCGCACCGCCTGTTGCCTGACTCGCAGGCGACGCGTGAGTCCGTCGCCGCTCCCCGGTAGCCTGCGCCGCGTGTTGTTGCGCGCGTTGTTGCTGTTGCTGCTGGTGGCGTTCTCCGTGTACCCGACCTGGAGTCTCGCCGGCTTCGACGGCACCGAAGCTCGGCGCGTGCAGATCGCGCTGGAGATGGCCGCGAACGACAGTTGGCTCGTGCCGACGTTGGGCCAGGAGCCGACGTGGGCGAAGCCACCGCTGCACTACTGGTTGCTGCGATCGATCCTGCCGTGGGCCGGCTTGGATCCGCTGCTGCTGCGGTTGCCCGCCGTGCTGTCGGCCTGGCTCGCCGCCTGGGCCGTCGGCGAATTGCTGCGTCGGTGGTTTGGCGCCCGCGCCGGTTGGATCGGGGCGATCGGCATCGCGACGTCGCCGATCGTCGTCTCGGTCTGGCCAACCGCCGAGATCGATCCGCTGTTCGCGGCGCTGACCGCTGTTTCGTTGTGCTGCCTGGCCACGGGCGTCGCCCGCGACCGCCGCAGCCTCGTCGTCGCCGCGGGCTTGCTCGGCGGTCTCGCGTTGCTGCAGAAGGGGCCGCCGTACTTCCTGTTCGCGATCGGGGCCTGGCTCGTGTGGTGGCGGCATCGGCGCTTGCGCGGCTTCGTACCGTACGCGCTGGCGATGATCGGTGTCGCGCTCTGCTACTACGTGCCGTTGTGGACGCTCGCCGTGGCGCCGGCGCAGATGCTCACCGTCGCCAACGACGAGTCGGTCGGCCGCTTGCTCGGCTACGAATGGCATCACGTCGCCGACATTCCGGCCTTCTGGGTGCGCGCGGTGTTGGTGCAGATGCCGCTGGTGCTGTGGTGCTTCTGGGAATGGCGTGGGGCGCGCGATGCGCGCATGGATCCGGGCGACCTGATGCTGCGCATGGCCAGCGGTGCCGCGGTGGTCGCGGTTGCGATCCTCACCGTGTTTCCCGGCCGGTCGACGCGCTACATCCTGCCGAACGTGATCCTGTTCACGTTCGCGGTGGCGCCCGCCGTCGCGCACTTCGTCGGCATGCGGGGGCCGTTGCCGCGGTTTGCCAGAATCGGTTTGGTGACCACGGGCCTGGTCGGCGCGATCGCGCTGGTCGTGATCCCGTTCGTGCCGCGGCTCGGAATCTCGGCGCTGGGACTCGCGGCGGCGGCGGCGGTGTTGCCGCTGGTCTGTGCCACGCCGAGGCAGGTGGTGATCGCCTGCATGCTGTTGCCGGTCGTCGCGTCGTGGACGGTCGGCCTCGACCGCGCCATGGCGTTCCCGATCGGCCCCCGGGCGCGCGCAGCAGCGGCGGCTTGCCTGAAGCGTGCGATCGTGCAGCTCGGTGTGGATGCCAAGGACCTGCGCACGGCCGGGCACTTCGACTCGCCGCTGCTGCTCGGCCTTGGCTTGTTGCCGCCGGGCGACGAATCCGGCCGCCGTCCGTGGACGTCGCGGTGGGTCTTGCACGAGAGCAGCGACGCGCTGCCGGTGCCGGCGAACTACGCCGAACGCCTGCGGCTCGTGTTGCCCTTCAAGTCGTTCGTGCTGCGCGAACGGGTCGGCGAAGGCCGGTGACCACGGTCCTGTTCGTCCGGCTGTCGGCGATGGGGGACCTGGTGCAGGGCCTCGGCGCGATCGCCGCCCTGCATGCAGTGCGGCCGCAGTGGCGGTTGCGGGTGGTGACGCAGACCACGTTCGCGCCGCTGCTGGCCGGTCTGCCGAGCATCGCCGACGTCGTGACCTTCGATCGGCGGGGTGGCCTGCGTGCCGTGCTCGCGACCCGTGCGGCGATGCGGCGCGAACCCAATGACGTCGCGATCGACTTGCAGGGCAATTGGAAGAGCGCGTTGCTGGCGCGACTTGCCGGCGCGCGCGATTGTCTCGGCATCGAGCGCGCGTGGCGTCAGGAAGCGGGCAGCGCGTGGTTGTTGCGTCGTTGCATCGCGGCGAGCGGCGTGCCGCATCCCGCGACGGCAGCGTTGGCGTTGGTGCGCGCGGTTGCCCCCGAGGCGTCGGTGACGTTGCCACGCCTCGTCGCCGCCGCGCCGGAACTGGAACGCGAACGCGCGGCATTGCAGCAACTCGGCGTCGATGCGGCGCGGCCGTTCCGCGTGGTCGTGGTCACCGATCCGGTCGATGCGCGAGCGCTGCGCGCGGCCCACGTCCGGGCGTTGACCGCCGACCGGGACATGCCGTGCGTGCACCTGTTCGGGCCGGCGGAGTCGCATTTGCCGGCTGCCGAGGGTGTGCCGTCGTTGCGCCACGTTCCTGGCGAGGTGCGACGCCTGGTGGCGCTCGGCGAGCTGGTCCAGCGAGCCGGCGGCGAGGTCGCCGGTCCGGACCAGGGTGCGTCCCATGTGCTCGCGGCCGCCGGGGCCCGGTGCCGGGTGTGGTTTGGGGCGATGGACCCGCTTCGCACCGCGCCACCGGGCGCCGTCGCCCTGGTCCATCCGGCGCCGCCGCCGTGCAGTCCGTGCGGCAGCGCGCGTTGCCGCAACGCAGCCGGGGTCGTGTGCATGGAGTTCGCGACGCCGAGTGCCTCGGGTGTGACCCAGACCCCTTGAATCGGCGATTCGCCGCCCGCGACCTTGTGCGTGCGAACGAGCAGTGGTTCGCTGCGCGCATGCCGCTGCAGCCTCCCGGTCCTCACGATTCGGCCGTTCTCGACACGTTCCCGAATCCGTGCCCTGAGCGCGACTACGAGATCGAGTTCGACTGTCCGGAGTTCACTTGTGTCTGCCCGAAGACCGGCCAGCCGGACTTCGCGACGTTGCGAATCCGCTACGTGCCCGATCGTCTGTGCGTCGAACTGAAGAGCCTGAAGCTCTACCTGTGGAGCTTCCGCAACGTCGGCGCCTTCCACGAGAAGGTCACCAACGACATCGGCGGTGACCTGGTGCGGTTGCTGCAGCCGCGCCGGCTCGAGATCGTCGGCGACTTCCGCGTGCGCGGCGGCATCACGACGAAGGTGACGGTTCGCTTCGGCGGTTGAGATGACGGTTGCCGACACGGCGGGTAGAACGGCGATGTGAAGGCGCCCTGGCTAGCACGGTCACTCTGGCTGCTCGGCTTCGCCTGCCTGTGGCTGAACGTCGCCGACGATCCGCCGCTGCGCAGCGAGGCCTACGTGCTCGATGTCGATGCCGAATCGGTCACGATCGGCTTGATCACTTCGGCGCCGTCCCGCGTGAGCGTCGAGTGCTTTGACCGCAGCGGTGCCTCGGTCGGCGGCGTGCTCGCGGGCGAGGCGGCGCGGCGCCATGCGATGCGGGTTCCGAAGTTGTTGCCGGGCGTCGATTACGAGTATCGGGTCGCGGTCGACGGCGAGGTGGCGTACCGGGGCTCCGTTCGCACGGCGCCGGTGGACGACCGGGCGCCCGTCCGCTTTGCGTTCCTGGGGGATTCTGGCGATCAGCCGTGGTGGGTGTGGTTGCAGCGAACCCCGGTGCTGCACTGGCCGGCGCGCTGGGGCTGGTTTCCTGATTCCGCCGCGGTGACGGGAATCGGGGCCGCGGTCGCCGGCTACGGCCCGGACTTCGTCGTGCACCTTGGCGATGTCGTCTACCCCAAGGGCCAGCACGCGCACTACCGCAGCGGCTTCTTCCGCCCGTTCTCGGCGGCGTTGGCGCAGGCGCCGTTCTGGGCCGTTCTCGGCAACCACGACGTGATGGAAGCGGGGGGCCAGCAGGTCCTGGCGAACCTGCGCGTGCCCAACCCCGACGCAGTTGCCGGCGGGCGCCACTTCTCCCGCGCCTTCGGGCCGGTGCGCATTCTCGGGCTCGACTGCAACAGCGACTACAGCGGTGTGCACGTCGATGCCCGGCACTCCGCGCTCGAGTTCGTGCGCCACCAGGTGCAGCACTGCAGCGAGCCTTGGATCGTCGTTGCGGCCCACTTCCCCATGCGAAGCGCCTCGCGGCAGAAGGATCGCGGCGAGCTGCTGGTCGCGCTGCTGCCGGAGCTGCAGGCGAACGCGGTCAGCATCTACATGAGTGGCCACGACCACTGCTACCAGCGGTTCCTGGACGCGGCGGCGCCCGATGTGCCGCTGGTCAGCAGCGGTGGCGGCGGCAAAGACCTCTACGACGTGCGCCCGCACAAGCACGCCAAGGTGCTGGTGAAGGCCTTCCACTGGGGGTCGATCGAGGTGCGTGGAACCAGCCTGGAAGTGCGGTGCCATGGACTCGATGGCGCCCAGCTCGACGAGTTCCGCGTGCCCCTGCCCGCGGGGCCACGGCTAGAAGATCTCCACAGCCGAAACCCGGCCCGCGCAGCGCGCATCGCGAAACTCGGCGGCTAGGCGAAGTCGCATGCGCAAACTGTCCTGCTGCAACATCTTGCGAAAAGACGAAAAATCTTCGATCGCTTGCTTGCGAGGCCTCACACCGCTCGCTACCTTCTCCCGCCCCTCGCACGCCGCCGACGCAAGTCGGAGGGCCCGAAGCGGGGTGATCTTTGACATTCTGGGTGGCCTCGAAAGAGAAGCGTGTGAGCTAATTTTAGAAGCTGTCCGTGCTGCGCAAGCGGCGCGGGATGGCAAGCCATCTGAGGTCCTGCGCAAGTGGGACCCAGAGCGACGCCAAGAAACACAACCATTCCAAGTGAAGGGTTTGATCCTGGCTCAGAACGAACGTTGGCGGCGTGGATGAGGCATGCAAGTCGAACGTGAAAG
>SXPB01000131.1 GCA_005776475.1 Planctomycetia bacterium | reverse complement strand
CTGCATCGCGGCCGACATCTCGCAGACTTCGTCGAGGAACAGCGAGCCGCCGTCCGCCAGTTCGAAGCGGCCTTCGAGTCGGCGCCCCGCACCGGTGAACGAAACCGCCTCGTGGCCGAACAGTTCGCTCTCCAGCAACGCCTCGGGAATCGCCGCGCAGTTGAGTTTGACGAACGGACGTTGCGCACGATCGCTGGCTCGATGCACGAGCGCGGCGATGCGTTCCTTGCCGGTGCCGCTCTCGCCGGTCACCAACACGGTGGCCTTGCTCTTCGCGACCCGCGCCGCCAATTCGACCACGCGCTGCATCGCGGCCGACGCGACGACGAGGTCGCCGCCCACGGTCTCGGCGCGCAGGAACGAGTTCTCGCGCAACAGGCGCCGGCGGTCGCGCACGCGCGCCAGCAGCACTTCGAGCTCCTCCAGCACCACCGGCTTCTCCAGGATGTCGTCGGCGCCGTGGCGCATCGCGACGACCGCGGTGTGCATGGTGCCGTGCGCGGTGACGAGCACGACTGGACGCTCCGGGTCCGCCTTCTTGGCCGCCGCCAGCACGGCCATGCCGTCGGCATGCGGCATGCGCAGGTCGGTGACGACGATGTCGTAGGCCCTCTGCGCCATTGCTTCGATCGCCTGCTGGCCATCGGCGACGGCGTGTACTTCGCAGCCGAACGACTGCAGCGCCTCCTGCAGGAACTCCCGCGACAACGGTTCGTCGTCGGCGAGCAGCACCAGTTCGCGACCGCTCATGCGGCACCTTCCACGGCCACGCCGACATCTTCGGCCAGCAACGGCAGTCGAACGCGGAAGCAGGCACCGGGCTCGCCCGGATTGAGCAGCTCGAGGTCGCCACCCAGGAACGCGAGCACGCGAACGCACAGCGGCAAGCCGAGGCCCGTGCCACGCTCCTTGGTCGAAACGAACGGCTCGAACACGCGCGCGCCGACGTTGGCGGGCACGCCCGGCCCGTCGTCGCGCACCTGGATCTCGACGCGACCGCAACGCACCGCCGCCTGCACCGTGATGCGCACGGCGGGCGCGGCTTCCATCGCATTGCGGAACAGGTTGGTCAGCACGCGGGCGAGCGCGTCGGCATCGACGCGGGCCGCAGTGGCGCCGGTCACCTGCACCCGCACCGTCGGCAGGCCGGACGCCTGCGCGGCTTCGGCGACGAGGTCGCCGATCGTCGCCGCCCGGCCGCGTTGTCGCTCCGGCCGGGCGAACCCCAGCAGCGACTTCACGATCTCGTCGACCTGTCGCACCCCTTGCACGATCTTGCTGGCGAACCGACGCATGCGCTCCGGGTCGTCGCTGCGTTCGAGCAACGCCGCGAAGCCCTGCACACCGGTCAGCGGGTTCTTGAGCTCGTGGGCGATGCCGAGCGCCAGCTCGGACAAGCCGGCCAGGCGATCGAGCCGATGCACTTCGCGTTCCAGTTGCAGCACGTGCGAACGGTCTTCGAGCAGCACGAGTTCGCCGTCGGCCAGCGGCACGCGGCGCACGCGCACCACGGACCCGGCGCACGCAACGTCGCCATCGGCGCGTTGCAACAGGTCGATTCCGGCGGCATCGCCGGCAGCAAGGAGCCGCGTCGCCTCGCCATTGCCAGGCGTCGCGGTGCCATCGGGCTTGCTGACGACGAGGCCGATCGGCATTGCCGCGAACACCGCATCACGGTCGGCAAGAGCCTGCTGCAGCGCGCGGTTGGTGGCGCGCAGTTCGAGATCGACGGCATCCGCGCGCGCCTTCAGCACCGCGTAGCTCTGCTCGAGGTCACGAGCGACGGCGACGAAGTGCGCGAAGCCCGCGTGCAACAATTCGGCGTCGCCGGTCACTGTTCGCGTTCTCCCGGCCACGTCAGGGCACGGATCGTCGGCAACGCGTCGTAGCCGGCGTTGAGGTTCATCCAGCGGAAGTGCTCGATCGCCGATTGCGCAGCCTTGCCCCAGACGCCGAGCGTCTCCGCTTCGCCACGCGCTCCCGATCGGACCACATCGCGCGCCGAGATCTGCAGGAACGGGTCGCGCACTTCTTGTTCACGCTTCTGCCACTCGCGGGGCGTGCCCGACAGCGACAGCTTTTCGTGGCGTTCCGCATAGCGGAACAGCAGTTCGAGGCAGCGACCGCGACAGAACAGCACTTCGAAGGCAGGCTGCTTGTCCTGCATCAACGGCGCCAGTTCGTCGAGGGCACGGCGCAGTCGTTCCATGCCGCGATCGTCGAGATCGCGCGCCACGGCGAGCAGGCCGGAGTCCTTGCCCGACGCTGCCTGGTCCCGGGCCACGTTGGCACGGTCGATCAGCGCCTGGCCCGCCTTGAACAGCGCGTGGGCGACGCGAAGGTGGTCGGTCGAGCCGTGGATCTGCGCGCGGATCGGGTCCATGGCGTTCGTCACCGTCGCCGGATCAATCGCTGTGGTGGGACGATCGACGGGCGACGGCCCCGACTCGGTGTCGGTCGTGGTCGATTCGACGGCATTGGGCGTCCGGCGAGCCGCGCTGCCCGTCGTCGGCGCCGACCCGGTCTGCGGAATCACCGTGATGTCGTCCGGTTCCCCGTCACGCTTCGCCTTGGTGGCCGCTTCGGCGCGCAACGCATCGACGGCCGTGCGCAGCTTCTCGAAGCGCTCCGCCAGCGTCTGGTTCTCCGCCTCCTGCGACCGCAGATCCTGGTCCATGCGCTCCATCGCTTCGGTCGAGACGGGCGTCGCGTGGCGGAAGGTGCGCTCGGCACCATCGGAAGGCAGACCGAGATCGTGGCGCAGACGCAGATCGAGCAGGCGATCGGCCTCGCCGCGACTGCTCTGCAACTGTCGCTGCATCCGGGCGATCTCCGCCTGCGTACGTTCGCTGTCGCCTTGCGCCAGCAGGTGGCTGCTCGCGGCAATGGCGATGCACACACCGACGAAGTGGAATGTGCTCATCGCAGGATCCCCCGGTAGGCGTCGGCAGCGTGTTCGAGCCGGCCGAGGCGCGTGTAGGCGTCACCGATCATCGACGCGCTGCGCGAGCGCAGGGCCGGATCCTGGATCTTCGGCGCCAGGCGGATCGCCTGCTGCGGGAAGTCGTTCAGGTGCGCGCTCGCGATCGCCTGTTCGAACAGGGCGACGATCGTCTTGAACCGCGCCCGGTCGCCGAACGCGCTCTCGAGTTCGAGCATGGGTTGCGCCACCGCGATCGCGCGTTGCCACTGCCGGTCGGCGAGCATTTCGTCGACCAGGAACAGCGACAGCTCCGGCTCTTCGCCGCGCAGCACCAGTTGTTCCAGTTCGAGGAACGCGCCTTCGCGCTCGCCCAACGCCAACGCCGTGCGGGCCCAGACCTTGAGCGTGCGCTGGCGCCAATCGGGCGTCATGCCGCCGAGGTAGCGCGGCATGCGAGCTTCGACGCTGGCGGCGCGCGCCTGCAACAGCCGCTTCTGTGCCAGATACGACTCGGCCAGCAGCACATAGGCACCGCCGCGCCGCGGATCGTCTTCGGCGTGGATGAGGAACCACTCGAGCGAACGCATCGACAGCTCGTGCTTGCCGGAGCCGAGCGCCCCGTAGCCGAGCAGGAAGTGGTAGTCGCGAAACTGGCGCTCGGCCATGTCGCCGAACCAAGGCGACTCGCGCAGCGTCAGCATCGTCTCCAGCACGCGATCGGGCCGGTCCATCAGGAACTGGGCCTGACCGGACAGCAACCACACGTCGATCATCTCGGCCGAGTCGAGCAGGCGGATCACGCGCGCGCGCAACTCGTCCTGGCAACGTTCGGCAAGTCGACGGACTTGTTCGGTCTGCAGCTCCGCGGTGGCCTGCCCGAGCATCGCGCGACCCAGCAGGATCGTCGCGGCGGTCACCTCGGGCGCACTCGGCATGTTGTTGAGGATGCGGCGGACCCAGTCCTCGGCCTTCTGGTAGTCGGCCTTCTGCTTCGCACGGTCGGTGTGCCCACGCGCGAGATCGAGATGGCACTCTCCGACGCGCAGGATCGATTGGCCGACATGGTCGTGCGGACGACGCTCGTAGGCTTCGGTGAAGAAGGCGATCGCGGACTCGAGGTCACCGCTCTCGACCAGCATCTGGCCGAGATTCATGCGCACCTGGACGGACTCGCGCTGCACCACGGGTTCGTACTGCAGCTCGTCGCGCAGGAACGATCGGTACCACTGCCCCGCCATGCCGCGAAGACGCTGCCGCCCGGACTCGGTCTCCGGCGAAGGCGTGCGCACCACGTGCAGCGTCGGCCGCGCGCCTTCCACCGCCTCGGCGTCGTCGAACACGACATCGGCGCCGGCGGCGACGGCGATCAACTGGGCCACCATGCGCGGGTCCTGGTCCTCCAGGTTGAGATCGATCGCGGCGCCACGCAGATCGTTCGCCAGCGGCGAACTCTCGACGTCGATGTTCCATCCCACTGCCGCCGTCAGCTCACGGAGCGCCGACAGGCAGTCGAGCGAACGCCGGTCCGCTGCCACCACGATGCGGCCGGGCCGCCCTTCGCTGCCCGGCAGATGGCGAAGCGCGAACACGGGCTCGCCTTGCGGCGCCTGCGTACCGGCCAACGACAAGAGCAACGCGGCGAAGGCGATCACTTGCCCTTCTCCTTGCCCTGCAACGTTTCCGCGCGCAGGCGCGCCGTGGCTGCTTCGAGGCCCTTCAACCGCGCGGCTTCGGCGGCGGTGTTGGCTTCGAGGCGGTAGCTGTCGCCGAGCTGCAGGTACGCCTCGGCGACGTGCTTCTGCAACCAGCTCGGGATCTGGCGCTGCTGCAGCAGGAACCGCGCCCAGATGCGCCGCAGTGCCTCCTGGTCGTTGCGGGCCAGCGCCGCCTTCGCGTCGGCGACGAGGTCGGCCGGCAGCGAGTGGCTCTGTTCGATGGAGTCAGCCTTCTGGCGGAACTCGCGCGAACGATCGTACTGACCGGCTCGCGCCGCGTAGGTCGACAGCGTGCCCAGCACGTTGAGTCGCTCGCTCGGCACCAGGCGTGGATTGTCGGCCAGGTACTGCTCGAGGATCGCGATCGCCGCGGGGAAATCGTGCTGCTCGGCCGCAGCCAGCGCGCGATTCCACGGATCGTTGAAGCCCTTGGGCGCCGGCTTCGGATCGACGTGCGTGGTGTCGTGCGGCACCGTCGTCTTGGTTCCGGGCGAAGGCAGCATCGCCACCACGACCATCGCCAGCACGTTGAACGCGAGCAACGCGCGCAAGGCGATCTCGCGGCCGCGCCCCTTGGCGCGGGTTCCGGTGGCGCGGCTGTCGCTGAGCTGCACGCGCGCCGCCGCGAGGGCCTGCTCGCCCGCGGCGAGCGCCTGCTCGGCCGCGTGCAATGCCTGCGACTCGAGATCGGGCCCGCTCTTGGCGTTCGCCTTGGTCGCCTTGTCACCCGCCGCCATCAGGCCGGTGAGCGCTTCCGGAGCGTGCGGCGACGCCGCCGGAGTGCCGGTTGCCGTCGATGCCGCCGCAGTCGCAGCGTGAGAATCGGCGGCAGGTGCCGCCGGCTTGTGGCCATTGTCGTCGCTCACGATCCACTCCAGAGGTCTTGGAACTCCGCGAGTACGCGGGGACCGACCGCATCCCTCATCGGCATGTCATGGGCATCACCATGACTCGATGCGAGTGGACGCAAGGCGCCGGGAACGTTCAGGAAGTGCACAGCCTGGCCGCGCGCACGCCGACCGCGACGTCGGGCGAGCAAAGCCGCGAACGCGGGTGCTTCGACCGGGGTGTCGTGAAAGTCGACGGCGAACGCGCCGGCTTCTGGCCAGGGCTCGTCCGGCCGCACCAGCGCGAGGCCGGGGTCGGGACGACCGTCGCGGCACAGACGCAGTTCGACCTGGCGCTCCTGGCCGCGGATCCACGTGCGCAAGTCACCGGCTTCCGCACTCGGAACCGGGGCGGCGCACCGCAACCGGGAACACACGGTGACGAAGGTGCCGTCGTCGCGCAGTTCGCTGACGGCGTCCATGGGCAATCGCCCGAGGAAGGCATCGACGACCTGCTGCACGTCGATGGGCAACGTCGGCGACGTTGCGGCCGATGGCGCCGATGCAA
Organism: Planctomycetia bacterium; assembly: GCA_005776475.1. GTDB lineage: Bacteria > Planctomycetota > UBA1135 > UBA1135 > UBA2386 > UBA2386. The sequence continues at coordinate 1,629 of SXPB01000131.1, read as the reverse complement.
CCGGGGCGGCTGCGAGTCCGGCCAACGTCGCCGCCAGCACCGCCGGCGTGACGGGCTTCGTCAGCACATGGCGAAGGCCCGGCGACGGCTCGACTTCTTCGGGATGGCCACTGACCGCGACCACCGGACAACGCGCCGCGGCGACGAACGTGGCCGCGGTGCCATCGGGCAGACGCCAGTCGGTCACCACCACGTCGAAGTCACCGACGGCCAGCTCGGTGCGTGCGGCCGCGCAATCGGCGGCGGTGCGCACGTGATGTCCCTTGCGGCGCAGCAGGGCCGCCAGGCCCTCGCGGATGCCCGGCTCGTCGTCGACGAGCAGGCATTTCATGCGATCGCCGTCCGGACCGGCGCGGCCTGCAACTCGAGGGTGAAGCGCGTGCCGCGCGCCAACGGCACACAGCGGATCCGGCCACCATGCGCCGCCACTGTCGCCGAGACGCCGTAGAGACCGAGCCCAGCGCTGCCCCGCGACGACCAACCGGCCGCGAAGATGCGCTCGACGTTCTCGGGAGCGACTCCCGAGCCATCGTCCTCGACATGGATCAGCACGCTGTCACCGACGCTCTGCACGGCGATGCGGATGGTGCGCGCGGCAGCCTTGCGAGCGTTCTCGCAGAGGTTGTCGAGTGCACGTTCCAGCAACGCCCGGTTGCCGTCGATCGCGGGCTCGGCGGGGCAGACCACGACTTCCGCCCCGTGCCGTTGCGCGACCGAACGCACCAGATCCTCGACCACCACTTGCCGGCCGGCGACACGCCCGGCGCGCGCCAGCTGCAGCCAACCGTCGGTCAGCTGCGTCATGCGATCGAGATCCCGCAGCACGCCGTCGAGCACCGCACTGCGCGGGTCGTCGACGTCGGTCATCTCACGCAGCAGCATCGCACCGGTCACCGCCGACGCGAGCGGGTTGCGCAGTTCGTGCCCGAGCAAGCCGGGCAGACGGTCGGCGGCGACGGGTTTCACACAACCACCTTCGCCCGCAGCGGCCGCTTGCCGAGTTCGTAGAGACGGATCTTGTTGTAGAGCGTCGTCCGGTTGATCCCGAGGATCGCCGCGGCGCGGCTGATGTTCCACTGGGTGTCGTCGAGCACCTTGGCGACCAGCTGCGATTCAAGCGAACGCAGCGAACGGTCACCGCCGTCGAGTACCAGCGAGGTGCGGTCGATCTCGTCACTGCCGTCCGGCGCGCCGCCGGTGAACTTCGGCAGGTGGATCTCGTCGATCATCCCGCTCGGGCAGACGATGCAGGCGTGTTCGATGGCATTGCGCAGTTCGCGCACGTTGCCCGGCCACGTGTATTCGCACAGCGTCTCCATCGATTCCTCGGTGAAGCCGGACAGGGCCTTGCCCATCTGGCGACCGATCTGGTCGAGGAAGAAGTGCGACAGCAGCGGGATGTCAGCGGCGCGCTCGCGCAACGGCGGCACGTGCACCGTCATCACGTTGAGGCGGTAGAAGAGGTCTTCGCGGAAGCCACCGGTCTGCACCATCTGGCGCAGGTCGCGGTTGGTGCTGGTGATGATGCGCACGTCGGCGGGCACGTCCTGCACGCCGCCGACGCGACGGAAGGTGCGTTCCTGACGCACGCGCAACAGCTTGGCTTGCAGCGTCGGCTCCATTTCGCCG
>SXPB01000130.1 GCA_005776475.1 Planctomycetia bacterium | reverse complement strand
CCTGCGCGTTCTTGACCTTGGTCGAGTACTGGCGCGGGGCGTCGGGCAGGTATTGCCCGCCGAACTCGCGATCGATCAACGTGCGCGCCGCGGCGATCGCCTGCGTGCTCAGCGTCGTCGAGTCGGTGCGCATGTAGGTGATGAAGCCGTTTTCGTAGAGCCGTTGCGCGGCCCGCATCGTGCGCTGCGCGGCGAAGCGCAGCTTGCGCGCGGCTTCCTGCTGCAGCGTCGACGTCGTGAACGGAGCGTAGGGGCGTTCGGTGTACGGCTTCTGCTCGACGTCGAGCACGGTCGCCGTCTGGCCCGCCATTTCGTTGGCGAGGCCGACCGTCTGCTTCTCACCGAGCACGACGAGGCCCTTGGCGCCGTCCTTCACCTTGCCCGTTTCGGGATCGAAGTCGCGACCGGTGGCGACGCGGTTGTCGCCGAGTCCCTGCATCGCCGCGGTGAACGTGGCCCCATCGCCGGTTGCGAACGTTGCATCGAGGCTCCAGTACTCACCGGCCAGGAACCGCATGCGCTCGCGTTCGCGTTCGACGATGAGCCGCACGGCGACACTCTGCACGCGGCCGGCGGACAGCTTCGGTTTGACCTTCTTCCAGAGCAGCGGCGACACCGTGTAGCCGTACAGGCGATCGACGAGGCGGCGCGTCTCTTGCGCCTCGACGAGGTCCATGTCGATCGCGCGTGGATGTTCGAGCGCTTCGAAGATCGCGGTCTTGGTGATTTCGTGGAACACCAGCCGCTTGATCTCGCACTTCGGCTGCAGTTCTTGCACGAGATGCCAGGAGATCGACTCGCCTTCGCGGTCTTCGTCTGTCGCGAGGTAGAGCAGCGACGCGTCCTTGACCATCGCCTTCAGTTTCTTCAGGTGGTCCTTCTTGTCGGCGGGGACCACGTAGAGCGCTTTGAAGTCGTGCTCGACGTCGATGCCGAGCTTCGCCCACTTCTCCTTCTTCAGTTCCTCCGGTACCTCGCTGGCGTCGCCGGGCAGGTCACGGATGTGCCCGATGCTGGCTTCGATCCGGTAGTCCGAACCGAGGAACTTGCCGATCGTGCGCGCCTTGGCGGGCGACTCGACGATGACGACCGGGGTGCCGGTGGGCTTCTTCTGGCTTGCCATGCTGGGGGTGCTAGGGGCGCCTAGTTAGGGGCGTGCGGGGAGGCGTGCAAGGATCGGCTGCGGGAACGCCCGGTCTTAAGGCCGCTTCGCACGAAGTGATGCGAACTCGGACGCTGTCGGGAAAGTGCGCGGTTTTGCGGTTTGGGGGCGCCGGAAGCGCCGGCCCGCGCCGAACCCGACGGCCGCGGCGACGGGCCGCGGCGATAGTGATCTCCGGATCGATCCTGGCCACAATGCCGCCATGCGCCTCGCCTCGCCCGCCACGTTGTGCCGACGACTCCTGGTGGTGATCGCCTTCGTCCAGGGGCTCTTGGCCCAGGCGCCGGAGTTCCATCGTTTCGCCACCGCCGAAGCGGGATCGACGCAGAAGCTCGCCTTCGACAACCGGCGCGGCCGCATGGTCCGGGTCGATGGCAGTGTGTTCACCGCCACCTTTGCGACCTGGGAGTGGATCGGCAACGCCTGGTCGCTGCGCAAGACCGCGCACCAGCCGCCGCCACGTTCGGATTTCGCGATGGGCTACGACGAAGTGCGCCACCGCGTCGTGCTGTTCGGCGGCCGCACCGAGTATTCCCTCAACTACACGTCGCTGCTCGACGACACGTGGGAGTACGACGGCATCGACTGGGTGCAGCTACAGCCAATCCAGCGACCGACGCGCCAGGCCTACGGCTGGCTCGGCCACGACTCCGCGAACAACAAGTTGTTCCTATGCGGTGGCATCAATGGCAACGCCAACTACGCCGCGTGGCACTTCGACGGCGCCACCTGGACGCAGGCTCCGGTCGCCTACTTGAGCACCGTGACGGGAACGTTCGCCAGCGATCCGATCCGGCAACGCATCGTCGCCTACACGCCGATGGGCACCGGCAACCTGATGTGCGAGTGGGACGGTACCGCCTGGACATGGGTCAACCCGCCGGCGTGGCCGACGCCGCGCTACGGGTCGGCGATGACGTGGGTGCCGTCGTTGCAGCGCATCGTGCTGCATGGAGGCCGGCCCGCGGGCAGCACGGCGCCGCCCGGCGACCTGTGGGCCTACGACGGCGCCACCTGGACGCAACAGGGCACCGCACCCGTGCGCGACAGCCATGTCGTCTGCCACGATCCGGCGAACAACGTGCTGTTCGCGGTGGGCGGTCGGGTGCCCCAAGGCCTCGGTGTCGATACGGCGCGATGGGACGGCACCACGTGGACGAGCCACGGCAACGGCATCGGTTGGGAAGACCTGCGCGGCGCGTGGTTCGATGGCCATCGCCAGCGCGTCGTCGCGTTGTCGATGTATCCGCTGAACTGGCTCGAATGGGACGGCAGCGCGTGGTCGCGGCAGCCGTCGCCGGTGGCGCTGGTGTATCCGCGCGGCGCGTTCGATCCGATCCGCAACCGCACCGTGGTCGTCGGCAGCGACACGGCCGGCGTCGTGACGCAGGAGTGGGACGGGATCGCGTGGACGCCGCCCGTCGTCGCCGGGCAGCCGTGCATCGCGCGGCCGACGTTCCATCCCGGCCGCGGCAAGCTCGTCGCCAGTTGTGGGGTGTCCGGTCTCTACGAATGGGACGGCGTTGCCTGGACGCAGTTCGCGCCGGGGCCGGGGGCGCCGTGGAACGCCGTCGCCGACGCAGAATGCGTGTTCGACGCGGCGCGCAACGAACTGGTGCAGGTGGCGTGGAGTGCTGCCGGGTTCGTGACGGCGCGCTGGAACGGCACGGTGTGGAACGTCACGACGACGGCGACGTTGGTGCCGGGGTCGCGCGTGGAGCATGCGTTCGCCTACGACCCGCTGTCGCAGCGCGTGCTCTTGTTCGGCGGCAAGTTCGGCAGCGGCGCTGCCACGATGGTGCTGAACGACCTCTGGGAATGGGACGGCGTCGCGTGGACGCCGCGGCTGTTGGCGTCGGCGCCGGAGCCGCGATCGCGCAGCGTGTTCGTGTTCGACGAAGCTCGGCAGCGCATGGTCGCGTTCGCTGGCGATCGCCAGGTCACGAATTTTGGTTCGGTGCCGTGCACCGACACCTATGCCTTCGACAGTCGTCCGGCGCACTCGGTGCAGACGCTCGGGCCTGGTTGCGTCGGGGCGTTGGGGCCGCTGCAGTTGGTGCCGGGCGTGCCGCATGCGGGCGCTGAGATGTTCGCGGTGGAAGCGCACGGCGCGTTCGCCAACACGCCGTGCCTGTTCGGCTTCTCGTTCAACGCCGGTGCAGTGCCCCTCGGGTCGGGCTGCACGCAATGGCTCGGCAGCCAGGACGTGTTGATGTTCGTTGTGTGCGACAGCGCCGGCATCGCCACCGTCGCCGGCGGCGTGCCGTTGTCATGGCACGGTCAGGCGTGGGCGGCGCAGGCCGCCGTGCTCGATCCGACGAACGCGCTCGGCGTCACGCTCAGCGAAGGCGTGTTGCTGACGGCGGGTTACTGATCGCGCTCACAATTCGTGCGCGAAGGCCCAGGCGGTGATCGCCGGCAGCAGCAGGTGGTTCTGCTGGAACCGCATCGCCGGCAACGACGGCTCGTGCTGGCGGAAGTGGCGACCGAGCCCGAGCAGAGCGCCGGCGCGCGCTGCCGCGGCCGTGCCTTCTTCGCGAGCGAACGCCAGCAACGCCGCTGCGGCGCGCACATCGTTGATGCCACCGAGGGCGAACGCCGCCGCGGCCTGCACGTCGGCGCCGAGGTCGCTGCGCATCGACTGCGCCAGAGCCGGAACGGCGCCGTGCCCGAACTGCACGAGCGCGCGCGCCGCTTGCTGCCGCACCCACGCGCAGGTGTCGTTGGCCAGCGCTGCGGACACGCCCGGCATCGCCACCGGATCGGCGAGTTGGCCGAGCGCCGTTGCTGCGGCGCCGCGCACGGCCGAGGACGCGCTGGTGCCCAACTGGGTGAGCAGGAAGTCGCGCGACGGCGCATGCCGCAGCAGCCCGAGCGCCAGCAGGTAGGCGCCCTTCTGGTCCTGGTTCTTCTCGCGTTCGAACGCTTGCAGGATCCGATCGGCGGCGTCGCCGAAGGCGCGTTCGCGGCCCCACAATCCGAGCGCCAGCGCGGCCAGCGCGCGGTGCGGCTTGTTGCCCTGCTCGAGTTCGCTGACCAGGAACGGTCCGGCCGCCTTGCCGCCGTGGTCGCCGATCGCCAGCAGCTGCAGCGCCCGCGTCAGGCTCTCGTGTTCGAGCTCGTAGGCGCTCTGCAGCGCCGGCAACGCCAGTTCGTGCTTGCTGCGGCCGAGTGCCAACGCGGCGGAGCGGCGGATCTCTACGTTGCGGTCGCTCGCGAGCGCCGTCAGCACCGCCACATCTTCGACGTCGGCGTCCGGGCCGAGCAGTTGCGCCGCTTCGGCCTTCTGGGTCGCCGTGGTCGCCGTTTGCAGGACCTGGCGCGCGGCGTCGCGGCGCACGTCGCTCGGCACGATGGTGGCGGCGATCGTCGCCGCGGCCCGCACGCTCGGGCGCGCATCGCCGAGGCGATCGATCACGAGGCGTTGCAGCGAACGCTGCACGTGACCTTCGGGCAGCATCGACATGCCGGCCAGCAGCACCGCGAGGGTTTCGCCCTGCAGTGGCTTGCCTGCCATCGCCGCCAGCGCGTAGGCATGCGGCGCCGAGCCCGAACGGCCGAGGCCGAGCAGCGCCATCAAACGGACTTCGCGGGCACTGTCGGTGAGGAACGGCGACAGGTCGCTGGCGCTGCCGATGCGGGCGAGCGCCTGCACGGCGGCCGTGCGCACCGCCACATCGGTGCTGTTCGCGAACTCACGCAGCAGGATTTCGGCATCGGCGCGCCGCGGATCGGCCACGGTGCCGCCCTTCGCTGGCAGCCGCACCGCCGTGGGTGGGTGTTCGAAGGCGCCGCGGTTCCATTCCCACCATTGGATCCAGGTCGGGGCCCCCAAGGCGTCGATCGGCGTGCCGCGCGGGGTGCTGGCACCGACTGCGGCGCGCGCGCCCGTGGCCTGGTTCGGTTGGCGCGGCGACCATTCCGAGCCGGGGCTCGGGGCGCCGGTCGGCGTCGAGGGGCGCGGCCCGTCGGCGGGCGTCCATTCGGGCACGTCCGCGGGTTCTGGCGGTGGCAGCACCGGAATCGTCGGTGGGCTCGTTCCCGGCATCTGGATGCGCGCTGCCTCGGCGACCGAGAGCCCGTTGTTGCGCAGCCATGCGGTCAGGGCCGGCTCGCCGACGAGGTCTGCCACCCAGGCCTCGTTACTCCGATTCCGGATGGCAAGCGTCACTTCGCGGTTGCCGGTGCGATCGAGCAGCCACGCGACGGCGCAACGGCGTCCTTCCGGGTCCACGAACAATGGCACCCGACTGCCCTGGTAGTCGGCATTGACGCCGAACACGCCGCGTTCGCGATACTCACGCAGGTGCTCGATCACCTGCTGCCGGCGGGCCGCGAGCACGGGATCGCGCGGCGCGTCAGCCTGCCGCAACTCGGCTTCGACGACGGCGTAATGGCGCAGCAAGGCGTCGCGGTCGACGCGGGCAGCGTTCGGATCCTGCGCCGCGAGCAGCGACACCAGGGAGAGGACGGTGAGAGTGTGGATGCGCATGAAAGCCTCGGCTGGCCATGGCAATGCACGTGCCGCGCTGGAGTGGTCGGAGGGACGCTGCCGGCGCAGCCGGTCCCATCGCTCCGATGTTCCGTTGGCGGAACGACAAGGCGGTGCAGATGTCCGCGCTGGACTCTAGCATCGACTGCCGCGGACGGGTTCGTCTGCCCGAGGTCGCACGCATGCAAAGCCAGTGGTTGCCATTGTGGTTGTTCGTGCTAGCCGGCCTGTCGGCACAGGAAACAGCGCCGGCAACGTTGACGGGCTGGCGCGGTCGCGTGGTCGACGAAGCCGGCGCCCCGCTCGCCGATGTCGTCGTCTGCGCCTTGCCGGACGGCGAGACGTTCGTGACGCAGGAATTGACGAAGACGCCGGTGGCGACGACGGACGCGAACGGCGCCTGGTCGGGCCCGCGGCCCAAGGGGCCGCTGTTGTTCGTCAAGAAAGGCTGCGCCCACGTCGCCGTTCCCGTTTCCGCGTTCGACTTCCCGGTCGTGTTGCCGCGCGGCCGCACGCTGGCGGGGCGCGTCGTCGATGTCGAAGGCAAGCCGGTGGCGGGCGTGCGCGTCGGTCTGCGTGATTGGCTGCGGCAAGCGCGGTACCGCGCGGACGCGAGCAAGGTCGTGTGGCCGGCGCACCCGTGCACTGCGGTGCGCACCGACGCCGCCGGCAGGTTCGTTTTGCCCGGTGCCGTCGATGCCGGCATGCAGATCGTCGTCGGCGAACGTTCGGAGCAGAGCACGCATGGTCCAGTCGCACTCGGCGACGCGCTCGAACTCGTGCACGTTCCCGGTCAGGTGGAAGAGGCGGAGTCGTTTGCGTATCTCGAGTTCGAAGGTCCGGTGGCCGACGGCGTCGTGGTGACCGGATCGACGCAGGGTGCGCTGCCGCCGCACGGGGCTGGCCTGTGCTTCGACGGTCACGACTTGGAGAAGGCCGGCCTCGCCGGCCACGCCCACTCCGGTACCTACGGGTCGCGGCGTCGCTACGGCAGCGTCACGGCGCTTGCCGCCGACGGCACCTTCCGCACACCGCCGCTGGCGCCCGGCCGGCACCGCGTCGAACTGCTGCTGCCGCGGCCACTGCAGCAAGGTCAGCCCGATGTCGTGCCGCTCGGCGAGATCGAGGTCGTAGCCGGCATGGCCCCGATCGCCTTCGACCTGCGGCCGCATCTGCCGGCCCTGGTGCGCGGCCGCGTGCGGTCGCCGGCGCCGGCGGGTCGCATGCTCGTCGGGATCGCGGTGGATCGGCCCAAGCCTCAGCACAATCTTGGCTTCACGAGCTTCGCCAGTCCGCTGGCGACGGTTGCGGGCAATGGCGCGTTCGCGGTGAGGACGCCACCGGGCGAGTGCACGGTGTTCGTGATCGATCTGTGGACCGGCATGCTGTTGCATCGCGCCGAGAAACGAACGGTCGCCGCCCAGGCGGTGGTGGAGGTCGATCTCGAAGTGGTCGCCGGCGCCGTCGATGTCGCGCTGTTGCCGAACGCCAAGAGCGCGCGTTGGCTGGAGCTGGTCGTGCCCGACGAATGGCACGCCGCTGGCATCGACGACATCGTCGCTTGCCAGCACGAGTACACGAAGCGGCTCGGTTGCTTCGTGCCACGCGCGGCGGAACTGGCGCGCCTGTGGCTGCCACCGACGACTGCGTCGGTCTGGTTGTGTGCGCAGACCGGTGGCGAGCTGCGGCCCGACGCGAAGGACGATGTTGTCATCGAGCCGGGCAAGGTCGCGTCGATCGCACTGCGCCCGCCGCAGTGAGTTCGCCGCGCGCACGAGCCCGCTCGCCCGCAGCACGGCGCTGCGCGACGAACCGGACAAGCGGCAGTTCTCGATGCGGGTGGCGGTTTCCGCGACAAGGTGGTGCGCCGGTTCAACCAGGACACCTTCAGCAACTTCAGCGACCCGACTGCGACTCGTTGGCGGCGAGCAGTCGTGCTTGAGCCGAGCCCGAGTGGTCTCATCGGATCGGTCACCACCGCGATGCGCACGACGATCGTGCCGTAGTGACCGGGCTCAGCCCTGCCGCAACGGCCGCACGATCAGGTCCTTCAGGGCGAAGTTGCTGCCCTCGCCGACGCGCGTCACGAACAGATCATTGTGATGGCGGATCAGGCCGAACTCATCGAAGCAGGCGACGCCGCCGCAGACTTCCATCGCCAGCGACACGAGGTCGCTCGCGGCGCGGCTGCAGTCGACCTTCACCTTGGCGGCCTGCTCGCGCGACAGCTTGTTCTCTTCGTAGAGGCGGCAGCAGTGCACGAGCCAGGTGAGGCCGCGCTCCAGCGCGATGTCCATGTCGACGATGACGTCCTGCACGCGCTGGAAGCGGCCGATCGGCTTGTCGTCGAATTGGATGCGCTCCTCGGCGTAGATGCGGGTCTTGTCGAGCGCGAACGCCAGCGACGCCAGCGCCAGTGAAGCGATGAACAGGCGGCCGCCGTTCAGCGTCGTCACCATGACTTTGAAGCCGTCGTTCTCGGCGCCGAGGATCGCGTCGTGCGCGACTTCGACGTTCTCGAGCATGATCGAGCCGGTCGAGGATTGCTCCCAGACCTTCTTGCCCTGCATCTCCTGGTAGAAGACGCCCTTCTGGTCCATCGGCACGATGAAGCAGGTGGAACGCTTGCCGTTCGGGCCGGTGGGATTGGTCAGCGCGTGCACGACGACGTGGCTCGCCCAGCGCGCATTGGTCGACCAGCACTTCTCGCCGTTGATGACCCAACGGTCGCCCTTCTTCGCGGCAGTGACCTGCGGATTGGCGGCGTCGCTGCCGCGGCCCGGTTCGGACAGGCCGAACACGAACATGCGTTCGCCGCGGGCGAGGGCCGGCAGGTGCGCGTTCTTCTGGGCTTCGGTGCCGCACAGCTGCAAGGGCTTCGCGCCAAGCGAGAGCGCGGCGCCGGGTGTGATCGCGACCGATTGGCTGTGGTAGCCGATGGCGAGCCCCATCAGCACGAGGTCGGTGTGGTCGCCACCCTGGCCGCCGTACTGCTCCGCGATCGGCAGGCCGAACAAACCGAGGTCGCCCATGGCCCGGATGGTCTCGTCGGGCACGTGGCGGTGTTCGCGTTCCCAGTGCAGCAGGTGCGGCGCGATCTCAGTGTCGCCGAAGTCGCGCACGGTCTCGTAGAACGCGAACTTCTCTTCGGGGATCAGGTCCTTGAGGTAGCTGTCGATTCGGCGTGGCATCGGGGCGCGAGCGTAGCGCACGGTCGCGCCGCAGGCGAAGCCTGCACTCTCAGAACACCGACGGGACCTTCTCGGGCGCGGGCCGCAGGGCCTTCACGAACAACGTCGCCGCGCGGTTCTCCGGCTCGATCGACAGCACGCGGTCGAACATGGCGAGCGCGTCGGCCGGCCGCAGGCTGAAGGCGAGGTTGTAGCCGCGCACCAGCATTGCCTGCGCGTCGTAGGGGTTCTTGTCGAGGTAATTGTCGAGGGCCGCCATCTGCGCGTCGAAGTCGGCGGCGTTGCCGTAGAAGGTGCGCTTGTCGGTCGTGGCCGAGGCGAGGGCCGGTTCGAGACGCAGGCCCTCGGCGATCAGGAACGCGGCGTAGTGCCATCCGCCGGTGGCAAACACGGCATCGGCGAGCACGAAGTGCACCGACGCGTCTTCGGGCGTGTAGCTGCGCGCCTTGCCATAGGCTTCGGCGGCATCGTCATAACGACCGGCGCGGAAGTAGAAGTCGCCGAGCTCGACGTACTTCACTGCCAGCGATTGCGCGAGGCTTTCGGTGCCGGGACCCGCTTCCACGCTGCGGGCCGAACCGACCACGCCGCCACCGGCGACGACCACTTCGCTGCTGCCACCGGCCGGCACCACTGCCGCCGCGGGGCTGGTCTCGTAGACGACGACCGTGCTCGGCACGTAGAGGTAGGAGGGGCAGTAGACGGAGCCCGGGTACCACCAGTAGCTCGTCGTGGCGCAGTACGGGTTCGACCACGAGGACCAGAGCGTGTCGTGGTAGCAGTGGTTCCACCACAGCGAGCGGCAGGCCCAGAACGGGTAGTAGAACGACAGCTGCCAGCCGTACGAGCCGAACCCGGCACCAAAGCCCCAGGAGTGGCAGTGGCCCCACGTGTCGTAGCAGGGGTCCCAGTAGCCGCGCCAATAGGTCGGGTGGCAGTGCGAGGAATACGAGCCGCGCTGGTAGCGCGCCGAGACCGCGGAAGTGATCGGGCGCACGTTGGCGCGCGGTGCCGACAGGCGCGGGGCGCCGCTGCGCGGAGCCAGGTTGGGTGCGGTCGAAGCGGGTTTGCGAACCGGTGTGGCGACGCTGCCGGCGCTGCCGCCGGCGATTGGCACGGGACGCCGCGTGGCCGAAGTCGGCGACGTGGTGTCCGCCGGCTTGTAGCGATTGCTCGTGGGCGGCAGGTCGGACGGGCGGCGCGGTTGCAGGCCGGGCTGCGGCTTGCTGTCGCCGGGCGTCGGCACGGGCTTCGTCGGACGGTAGCGATCGTCGATCGGGGTGCCGCGCGGCTTGGCGCGCACGACTTCGCCGCCCGCTTCCTTGCGCGGGGTCGGGCGCACCGAAGGCGCGTCGACGGGCTTGCGGTCGGCGGCCGGCGCCGGGCGGCTGATCACGCGACCCGAGCCGGGCTTCGTATCGGCCTCGACCGGCGGCGAATACCGCGGCGGATTCACCGGCGCGGACACCGGCGGGCGCACGTCATTGCGCGTCGAAGTGCGGGGAGTGGGCGCCGGCCGCGGCGACGTTCCTGGTTGCGGACGGGAATAGCCTGGGGTCGTGCTCGGCACCGACGGGCGCGGCTGCGAAACCGGTTGCCGCGGCGGCGGCACGTTGACCGGGCGCGACACGGGGGCCGGGTTCGAGGGCCGCGGGGCCGGGGCGCCCACCGAGGGGCGGGGCGAAGGCGCGGGCCGCGGGGCCGGCGCCGACACCGACGGGGACGGGCGCGGCGCCGGGGTCGACACCGACGGCCGCGGGGCGGGTGCCGGCGGGGAGACCGAGGGCCGTGGCGAAGGAGCTGGCGTCGACACCGAAGGCCGCGGGCTCGGGCTCGGCTTGCTGCTGCTGCCATCGCCGCGTTGGGCGAGCACGGACGTGGTCAAACTCAGGCAAACGACGGCAAACAGGATGCGGGATGAAGCCATGGATCCTCGGGACGGTGCTGCGAGTGCGCCGGCTAGCAACAAGGATACCGGAGCGCAGCCGGTTTGGCCCTGGCTGCATTCGAGGCACATCACCCAGGTTGTGGCGGTTGCTGGCGTCGGCGCAGCGGCCGCGTTGCCGTCGCTGGGACGTTCTTGCGGTGGGTTGTCTCGCTGGAAAGACACCGTCCATTGTCCGCGGGCGCGGAAGTGGCCCCTGCGGCGGCAAGCCGGCACGATGCGCGGATGCGGTTCCTGGCGAAGATCTTCCTGCGCGGATTGGCCGCGATCCTGCCCTTGGCATTGACCGGATACCTTGGCTACGCAGCGGTGGTGGCGGGGGAGACGCTGCTGCGCAAGCTGGTGCTGCTGTTCCTCGACGAGACGAGCTACTGGCCGGGCATGGGGTTCCTGACCTCGCTGCTGCTCGTGCTGCTCGCCGGGTTGCTGATGTACTCGTTCGTGGTGCGCCGCCTGCACCGCTACCTGGTGGCGTGGCTCGAGCGCATCCCGGTGGTGAAGTCGATCTACGGGATGATTGTCGACGTCGTGCGGCTGTTCGCCAGCGCCGAGGATCGGCCGTTCCGCAAGGTGGTGATGGTGGAGCAGCAGGCAGGGGTCGAGCAGATCGGGTTCCTGACCAAGGAGGACTTCGCCGACATGCCCGAAGTGGGGGCCGGCAAGGTCGCGGTCTACTTGCCGATGAGCTACCAGCTCGGCGGGTTCACGGTCGTGGTGCCGCGGGCGCGGGTGCGCGTCCTGTCGATGTCGGTCGAGCAGGCGCTGCGGTTCTGTGTGACGGCCGGTGTGGCGCAGAAGCCGGAGAGTTGATTCGGGTTCGCCATCGAGCTTTCGCAGGGGGGCCACGTCATCGTGAAGGCAATCGCTCGATTGAGGAGCGATGAGGGGAATTGCCTCTTTCATTCCCCGGCGCGTCGCAGGAACTCGGTAGCGATGTTCTCCGCGATCCGAAAGCCAACGCGTTGCAGATTGCCGATCTCCGCGCGCAACGAGCCGACCAGTCCACTTCGCTTGCCCTTATCCAGCATTCCGAGCGTGCCGGTGAAGCGCAGTCCGAGCTCGTTGGCAAGACGTCGTGCTCGTTGGTCGTCCATCACGAGCAAGCAATCGGGAAGGTCCTTCGCTACTGCAAGTGCCTCGGCTTCCCCTCGATCGACCATCAGAGAGAATGCATCGACCAACTCAGGCCGACCATCGGCGATGCGGATCCAGTCGGCGCGAATTCTCGATTGCGCCGGCGCGCGGTGCGCCGGCGACGACTTCCTCGAAAACCCGTCGTGGTACTACGACCTCCGTGGCGAGTTCGCGCAGCAAGCCGAACCTGCCGATGGCGGCCAGGGTGATTACGGGGCCGGCATCGGCTACGAGCAAGCGCTCACGCGCCATGGATTTCGTGCTTCAGGTCGTCGATGCCGAAGTTCAGGATCGAAACGCCGAGCGGTGCGAGATCGAACAGGAAGTCGGCCTTGCTGCGTCCGGCCAGTTCCGCGGCATAGCCGAGAGAGAGGCGTCCCAGCTCGTACATCTTCGCTGCGAGCAGTAGGCGGAACTCGCGTTCCATCTCGGCCGCGGAGCGACCGCTCGCCGCCAGCAACTTGTCGTCGTAGGGGATGTGGGCAGTCGGCATGTTCCCAGTCTACCTGGGAATGCGGATTGTGGCGCGCCTCCGATCGGTGGCCATCCCGGCGCTTGCTTGGCGCGGACGATCCGTAAGATGGCCCGCCTCATGCGGACCCCGCTCGTCGCTGTCATTCCGGTTCTGCTCGCCACCGCCAACGCCCAGGACAAGGGCCCGTACGCCATGGACTACGGGCCGGCGATGATGACGACGTTCGAAGGCGGCGGTCTCACCGGCACCACCAACAAGGGTCTGGTCGTGCGCGTCGGCGACGCCGGCGCGGTCGCCTTCGACACCGAACTGCTGCGCCTCTCGGCGGCGTGGACCGATGGTTGGTTGCGGCTGCGCGGCACCGCCTACGACGGTTCGCATGGGCCGATGCCGTCCTTGCGCGGCTTCAAGCTGGCGGAGACGAAGCCCGGTCCGGGTTGGGCGAACGGCGGCGACCTGCGCGATCCGCGCGCGATTCCGTATGGACCGTTGCCGCGCGAACACGGCGTGTATCGCGGCATGTGGCTCGATGGCGACGCCGTCGTGGTCGGCTACCGCATCGGTGCGATGGACGTGCGCGAAAGCTACGCGATCACCGGGGCTGGCCCGCGGGTGTTGGCGCGCACGCTCGAACTCGGCCCGTCGAAGGTGGCGCAGACGATGGTGGTGCTCGATGGCCCGGACGGCTCCGGCTCCGGCTCGATCGCCGTCGCGGCGGGCATGCGCGCGGCGTTGCTGCAGTGGCAGCCGAAGGTGTCGGCGCTGGTCGAACTGGCGGCGACGACGCGCGGCTGGGACACGCTGCCGATGGGCGGCCCGGCGAAGAGCGACTGGCTCGATGCGAGCAGCGGCACCGGCGCCTCGATCGCGTTCGTGCCCGCGTTCGCGAAGGTGCACGGTGCAGGCGACGTGACCTCGGTGCAGAAGCTCGCCGATGGCGAAGGCGCTGCCAACGGCGACGATTGGCAACGCAGCGTGTGGTTCGACAAGCACAAGGTCGACGGCAAGGAGACCGACGACGGCCGCTTCCTGGTCGATCTCGGCAAGGCCATCGACGTCAGCCGCATCAACACGTTCACCTGGCACACCGGCTACCGCAGCACGCAGCAGTACGAAGTGTTCGGCAGTGCGGCGGCGGCGATGCCCGATGCCGCGGCGGCCGATGCCGAAGCGGCCGGCTGGAAAAAGATCGCGAGCGTCGATTCCGATCGGCTCGGCGAAGGCGACAAGCACGGGGTTGGCATCGCGCAGGACAACGGCCTCGGCAACTGGCGGCACCTGCTGTTCGTCGTGCGCAGTGGCAGCGCGTTCTTCTCCGAGATCGACGTGTTCGCCGGCGACAAGCGCGCCGATGTCGACAGCGTCGGCCGGCCGCGCCAGAACCTGGTGTGCTTGTTGCACGGCTCGGCCGGCGCCGAACTGGTCGTCGACGGGGCGCGCATCCTGCTGCAGGTCCCGGCGCACGAACAACCGCTGCGCCTGCAACTGCTGCACGCGGCCGGTGACGAGAAGGTGCTGGCGGCGGTGATGCCGGAGATGACGAAGCCGGCCGAAGTGGCGGCGCTGCCGAGCGAGCCGTCCAAGCCGCGTTGGGGCGAGGCGATCGTGACCAAGGGTGAGCGCGCCGCCGACACCAGTGCGTTCGCGGTGGACACGATCACGATCCCGTTCGACAACCGCTTCCAGTCGCGCATGCGCACGGGTGCGTTCGACTTTTTCGCCGATGGTCGCGCCGCGGTGTCGACGTGGAACGGCGACGTGTGGGTGGTGTCGGGCATCGACGACGACCTCGATCGCCTCGAATGGCGACGTTTCGCGACCGGTCTGTTCGATCCGCTCGGTCTGCGCATCATCGACGACGTCGTCGTCGTGCACGGTCGCGACGGCCTGACCAAGCTGCACGATCGCAATGGCGATGGCGAAGCCGACCACTACGAGTGCTTCAACAACCAGGTCTACATCACGCCCGCGTTCCACGAGTTCGCGTTCGACCTGCAGACCGACGCCGAAGGCAACTTCTACTTCAGCAAGGGCGCGCCGGTGAACCCGGGTGGCCGCGGCTTCATGAAGATCGTGCCGCACCACGGCGCGATTCTGCGCGTGTCGCGCGACGGTTCGCGCATCGAGACCTTCGCGACGGGGCTGCGCGCGCCGAACGGCCTTGGCGTGTCGCCGACGGGCATCGTGACGTCGGGCGACAACGAGGGCACGTTCATGCCGCGTTGCCGGCTCAACTGGATCACGAAGCCCGGCTACTACGCCGGCGTCAAGGACACCGCGCACCGGTCGCCGGTGCCGGACCAGCCCGACCTGCCGTTGTGCTGGATGCCGATGGAGATCGACAACTCGAGCGGTGGCCAGGTGTGGGTCACCGGCAAGGCATGGGCTGATCTCGACGGTCGCCTGCTGCACCAGTCGTACGGCACCTGCTCGACCTACCTCGTGTTGAAGGAAGAGGTCGACGGCGTCGTGCAGGGCGGCGTGACGCGGCTGCCGGCGAACTTCTCGTCGAGCTGCATGCGCGGTCGCTTCTCGCAGAAGGACGGCCAGCTGTACGTGATCGGCTTGCAGGGCTGGCAGACGAGCGCGGCGCGCGAAGGCGGCTTCCATCGGGTGCGTCGCACCGCGGCGCCGCATGGCATGCCGGTCGGTTGGCGCACCAGTGATCAGGGTGTCTACCTGACCTTCGCGGAGCCGCTCGATGCCGAGACCGCGGCCGATGCCGAGAACTGGGGCGTCGAGATCTGGAACTACCAGTACTCGCCGAAGTACGGCTCGCCCGAGCTGTCGTTGCTGCAGCCGGAACGCGTGGTCGAACAGGGCAAGCCCAACCGCGATGCGTTGAAGGTCACGGCGGCGACGCTGTCGCCGGACGGCCGCACGGTGTTCGTCAAGGTCGACGGCATGCGCGTCGTGAACCAACTGAAGTTGACCTGGAACCTCGACGCCAAGGACGGCCGCGAGTTGAAGGGCGAAGTGCACGCGTCGATCCACGTGCTGGGCAAGGACGCGGGTTTCCCGACGGAGCGCTGACGTGCGCGCGCCTTTCGTGGTCGGGTTGGCGTACGCCCTCACGACGATCGGCTGGTCGGTGGTCGCGGGGCGGCAGGATCCGCCGCCGGCGGCGCCGGTGACTGCGGCGCCAACGCCGCCGGCGATGGCGCCCGGCGTGGCGGTCACCTTCGAACGGGTGGGTCCGGCGGACGCGAAGAAGCAGGTGCAGGTGCAGCGCGCGCGGCTGTTGTCGCTCGCGGTCGAACGCGGCGAGACCGCGACGCCGTTCTTGCAGCCCGGCATGTTCCGCGCCACCTATGCGGCGACGGTGACGTTGCCGGCACGCGACCGCTGCCGCTTCCGCATCGACGGGCGTGGTTCGGTCAAGTTCACCGTGAACGACGAAGTCGTGCTCGCCGACACGCTGCGGCCCGGCAAGCCGATCGAGACCAAGGACCCGGTGCGCCTGAAGAAGGGCGCGAACCAGCTCACCGTGCAGTTCGAGAGCACGGCGATGGGGGATGGCCAGTTCCGGCTGTTCTGGTCCGGATCCGACTTCGGTTTCGAGCCGATTGCCCCGGAGCAGTTGTCGTCGCCCGATTCGCCCGAGCTGCTCGCGGGCGAAGATCGCCGCGTGGGCATGCACCTGTTCGCCGAACGCCGTTGTGCGCGTTGCCACGAGTTCGCCGAGCGGCGCATCGGCGAGTCGGCGTATGCCGAGCTCGACCAGAGTGGCCCCGACCTGCGCCAGTCGGGAGCGCGGTTGCGCGCCGATTGGATTGCCGCCTGGTTGCGCGACCCGCGTGCGTTCCGTGCCGATGCGACGATGCCGAAGGTCGCGGCAAGCGAGCAGGAATGCCACGACCTCGCCGCGTGGTTGGTGAGCCTCGCGCCGGCACCCGCGGCGCTTCCGTTCGCCGACGACGCGGTGCAGCAGGGCAAGGCGCGGTTCCGGCAACTCGGCTGCGTCGCGTGCCACGTGCCCGCGGGCGAGGAGCCCGGAACGGGTGCGCTCGCGGCGCGCATTCCGTTGCACTTCGTGCCGGCGAAGTGGCATGCGCCAGCACTCATCGAGTACCTGCAGGACCCGCGGCGCTTCCATCCGCACGTGCGCATGCCGAACCTGCGCTTGTCGCTCGAAGAAGCGTCGCACGTGGCGGCGTTCTTGATGGCGCAGGCGACGCCGGTGTTGCCAGAGAGCCGCGGCGACGCGGTGGCCGGCAAGCATGCGGCGCAGAAGCACGGGTGTGTCGTGTGCCATTCGCTCGACCTGCCGCCGGTCGATCGGCCGTGGCCGCGGCTCGCCAACTGCAAGCCCGAGCGTGGCTGCCTCAGTGACGTGCCCGCGGCGGGAGTTCCCGACCACGGCTTGTCCGCCGCGCAGCGGTCGGCGTTGCGCGCGTTCCTCGCGCACGCCGAAACGGCGCCGTTCCATCGTTCGCCGCTCGACTACGCCAGCCGGCACGTGGTCGCCGACCGTTGTGTCGCCTGCCACGCCCTCGATGGCAAGCCGTCGACGTGGGCGCAGTGGGTCGCGCGCGAAGGCAGCACCACGCCGTTGCCGAAGGAGCAGGATCCGGCGGCCCAAGGCGTGCCGGCGCTGACGTGGGTCGGCAGCAAGTTGCAGCCGTCGTGGATCGAACGCTTCGTGCTCGGCCAGGAGAAGTCGCCGCGGCCGTGGCTGTCGGCGCGCATGCCGGCGTTCCCGCACGATGGCACGGCGATCGCGCATGGGCTCGTGCGCGAACACGGCTACGGCCAGGCCGACGAACTGCCGTCGCCGCCGAATGCGCAGATCGCGTTGCACGGCGAACGTCTGCTCGGGCAGGGCACGGGCTTCGCATGCACGAATTGCCACGCGCTCGGCGACAAGCCCGCGGCGCAGGTGTTCGAACGCGAAGGCATCGAGTTGCTGACGTCGCGCGGGCGGCTGCGGCACGAGTACTACACGCGGTGGCTGGCGAACCCGATGCGACTTGATCCCGACTCGCGCATGCCGAACTTCGCGCCGGGCGGCAAGTCGGCGTTCACCGATGTGCTCGGCGGCGACGGTGCGCAGCAGTTCGAGGCGATCTGGCAGTTCCTCGGCGGCCAGCGCGCGAGCCGGCGATGACGGTGCGGCCGGGCGCTGCGGCGATGGTGGCGCAGTGGCGTGCGTTGGGCCTGCTCGCGGTCGCCGAGGGTGATGGCGTGCTGGTCTCCGGTCGCGACCCGGCTTGGCTGCACGATGCGCTGCGTGGGCTCGGCATCGCTTCGTCCTTGGCCAAGGATGGGCTGCGTCTGCGCGTGCCCGACGACGCCGCCGGCGACGCCCGGCTGCAGCACGCGGTGCAGGCGGCGTTGGCGCCGCAGGCTCTGTTGCTCGACCTCGACGGGGTGCTCGCCGACATCGAACGACGACGTGCACTCGCGAACGTGGCCACGGTTCAGGCGCTGGCCGCGCGTTGGCCGCTGGGGGTGGTGACCAGTTGCCCGCGTCGACTTGCCGAGTCGGTGCTCGCGCGGCACGGGTTGCAGCCGTTCGTGCGCACGGTGGTCGGCGATGAGGATGGGCCCGGCAAGCCGGATCCGTTCCCGGTGCGGCTCGCGCTGCAGCGGCTTGGTGCGGCGACCGCGTGGATGGTCGGCGACAACCCGAGCGACGTCACGGCCGCGCGTGCGGCCGCAGTGGTTCCTCTCGCGATTGCACCGCACGGCATCGGGGCGGAAGCCCACGCCGAACGGTTGCGGGCAGCCGGTGCCGCGCGGCTCGTGCAACTCGACGACGTGCTTCTGCTCGCGCGTTAGACGCGAACGCCCTCAGCGCGGTGCCATGCGGCCCACGAGGTGCGCGATGCGCCAGGCGCCATCGGGCGCGGCTCGCCACTCGGCCACGTAGTGGAACACGACGTGTTGCGCGGGTTGCCCGTTCGCGGCGACGTCGCCTTCGATGGTGCCGAGTTCGAAGGCGTGGTCGCCGAGCACGCGCAGCGACTGCGTGGTGTGGGTCGCCGCGAGCACTTCGTTGCTGGCCATGCCCTGCTGCTCCATCGCTTCGAGTTCGGCACGGCCGCGGCGCAGCGGGTTGTCGGCGATCGCGTACACGGCGTCGTCGGTGTAGAGGGCCATCACACCGGGGAGGTCACGGGCCTTGGCGGCACGGATGTGCTCGTTCCATGCGGCGTGGATGCGGGCACCGACGGCGGCCACGTTCGGATCGGTGGCCCGTGCTGTGGTGCACGCAGCGACGAGCATGCAGGAAAGCAGCAAGGCGAGAGTCTTCATGGCGTCACCGTACGGCGGCAACGGGTGCCGCGCGAAACTCAGGGATAGCCAACGATGCCCTCTGCCGCGTCGGAGACGACGAATCCGGCGGGGCTGGCGGAATCGAGCACGAGCGCCTGCTGGAAGAAGTGGATGCCGACGAGAGCTGGTAGATCGGGAATCGGCATCTTCCACACCGCCTGCGAGTTCGCTCCAACGAGCCCTGCTGTCGCATCGAGGTTGGTGCGCCAGAGGCAGCTGGGCAGGCCGAGGAATGCGAGATCGATCGGCGTCGCCGGTTGCATGCCCATGGCGATGATCGCGATGTGCTGGGGCAGGTCGAACAGGCGGACTTCGAGTTCGCGACCGATGCGAGGCGTGTCGCGCGGGATGAGCCGCGTCGCCGGGCGCGAACCGGCGCAGCCTGCGGCGTAGGACACGTAGGTGCTGGTCGGGCCGACGCGTGCGATGGTGGATCCGTAACGGGCAGCGATGCCGAGATACGAAGTGCCCGGATCGAGCGGGCGAACGGCGGCGAGCCACGCGTAGCCACCGTTCCCATAGCCTGACATCACCACCTGGCCGTCGGATCGCCGCCAGGCGCAGTGCAGATCGGCGCATTCGACATCGACGTAGCTGACGCCGGTCGGCAACGCGGGCACCGGCAGGATGTAGCTCGAACTGCCTGGCACGAAGCCCCACTCAACGCCGGTGCCGTCCGAACGGATTGCGGCGAAAGGCTGGTCGCCGAGGGCGACATCGACGTAGGCAAGACCCGGCGGGAGGGGCGGGATCTGCACGCCCGTGGAAGTGAAGCCGGCGCCGGCGATGGCGATTTGGCCGTCGGAACGCAGCAACGCGGTCTTGTAGAAGTCGGCTGTGGCCTTCACGTAATGCACGCCGGTCGGCAGGGCCGGTACGGCACATTGGTTGTAGGTGTTGCTGCCGACGGCTGTGGCCTGGCCGTCGGAGCGCACGGCGACGGTGTGGTAGCGGCCAAGGGCGAAGTCGATGTACGAAGTGCCGGTGGGCGGTGGTGGGACGTTGAGTTGGCCGGAGAGGTTGTCGCCCCATCCGTACAGGCGGCCGTCGGATCCGAGTCCGAACATGTGGCCGAGATTCGCTTCGACGCGGCGATAGCGCACGCCCGGCGGCAGGAGGGGAATAGCGGCGCCGGGGCCTGATCCCCAGCCGGCGGCGCGGCCATCGGAGTAGACGACGACGCCGTCGGATGCGCCGATGGCCATGTCGAGGTGGCGGACGGTGAATGGGGTGGTCGCTGTTGGCAGCGTTGGGATTCCCGACGCCCAGAAGGCTTCGTCACCCCAGGTCAGCACACGCCCGTCCGACAGGAGTGCAGCGCTGTGCCAAATGCCACAGGAAAGCTGGATGCACGCGGTTCCTGCTGGCAGAGACGGTGCGTCGCACTGGCCGAATTGGTTGTCGCCCCATCCCACAATTACACCATCCGAACGCAATGCCAGGCTGTGATAGCGCCCTGCTGCGCAGTCTTGGTACGTCGCACCCGGTGGCAGCGTCGGAATCGGAAACAGAAACGGAAATCCATTTCCACCCCAACCCACGACGGCCCCGTCTGATCGAAGGCCCAGAGAGTGGAATGACCCCAACGCCATCTTTGTGTACGTAGTGCCTGACGGTGGAGTTGGAGCGTTGCATTGGCCGGTGTTGTTGCGACCGAACAAGAGCCAGGTGCCGTTTGACACACGCACGCACGAGGTTTGGCTGTTGGATTCGAAATCGATGACCGTTGTACCGCCAGGAAGGGGCGGCAAAGTCGCCTGGCCATAGTTGTTAGCCCCCCAGAGCATCAGCGCTCCATCGGATCGCATGAGCATGTTTCCGGATGCGGACATCCGTGTGTACCTCATGTTAGGCGGTAGAGGTGGCGCAACATGGATGATGGGGTCGCCCCATTGAACAATGGTGCCGTCGTCCAGGAGGCCGACGTCAGGAGCGCAATCAACAAACACCCTTCCCTGAGGGGGTTCAGGGGTGTCGCAGCGCCTCTCCGAGTTTATTCCGTTTGCGAAGAGGCGCCCACCGGCACTCAATACAACGGTTGCGGACGCATAGGCCACCACTTGGGTGGCCGGAGAATCAAAAGCCCTCGTGTCGAAGCACTGAGCACCCCACGATCTGGTTGAGGTCTGCGCTGGCAAGTGCGACATCAACAGTGTCGCAGCAGCGATGCTTTGAATGGCGGCGAACGCAGTTGTTCTTGGCCAGTCAGGGTGCGCCAGTGATGAGCCAAAGCCGTTCATTTGCTTCCGGAGCCATCCTTTGCGGCCGTTCGTAGCGAACGACCATCCTATTCCATCCACGCATGTGGTGCCGAGGGGCCGCGCTAGCGAGTCAATCGCCCCTTGCCAGTGGGCGGTTGCAAACGAGGTTCGAGGGCAGCGTGCCCGTGCAACAACCTACTTGCCGCGCAGCTGCCGGTAGCGCTCGCGGTACTTCTTCGCCAGCTCCGTGTGCTTGCTGCGCAGATCCACCTGCCGCCCGCGCACGAACGCCAACTCGATCTTCGTCGCCAGATCGAACGGATGCCCATCGGCCACGAACAACGTCGCATCCTTGCCCACCGCCAGCGAGCCCAGGCGATCGTCGATGCCAAACACCACTGCCGCATCGTGTGTCACCGCCGCGAACGCCTTCTCGCGATCCAGCCCGAACGCCGCCGCCGTCGCCGCGTGGTAGGGGAGGTTGCGCTCGTTGCTCGCGTCGCCGCCACTCGCGATGCAGAACGTCACCCCGAGTTGCGACAGCCGCGCCGGCAGCGTGAACGGCTCGTCGTAGGCGCTGTCGTCGCGCCGTGGCAACCGGTGCACGCCGGTGACCACGACCGGCACCTTGCGTTCGCGCAGCAGGGCGGCGCAGCTGGCGGCGTCGCGGCCGCCGACGATCACGATGCGCAGCTCGCGATCGCGCGCCCACAGGACCGCCGACTCGATCTGCTCGAGATCGTCGGCCAGCACGAACACCGGTGCCTCGCGACGCACGGCCGGCGCCAGCGCCTGGTGCCGGATGTCGATCGGCAGCGTGGTGTCCGCCGTCCATGCGGTGAGCCAGGCGCGTGCCGCGAGGAACGCATCGTCGATGCGGGCCCGCGCCTTCTTCGTCGCATCGCCACCTTCGACGGCCGCCGCGGCGCCGGGTCCGCCGGGGCGGCTACCGCGGCGACCGCGTTCGCCGCCGCTGGCTTGCGCGGGCCAGACCACGACCGGGCCCGCATCCGCCTTCACCGCCAGGTCCGCATTGGTCCAGCCGTCGAGCTGCAGCGCCGACGCGCGGCCCGGCAACAACCCACCGACCGGGAACGTCACCGCGGCGAGCACGCCGTTCGCGCGCGCGACCGGCAGCAGCGCCGAGTCGGGATTGACCGCGACCATCGCCAGCGTCTCCGGCGACATCTCGCCGAGTTCGTCGCTGTCGACCGATTGCCGCACCATGCCGAGTTCGACGAGGCCGAGCGAACTGTTGCCGGCGATCATGCCCGGGAACACGTGCTTGCCCTGCAGGTCGAGCACGAGGGGTTGCTGTCCGTCGGGCAGCTTCGGCGTCTCGCCCGCCGGCAGCACGCCGCGGATCTGGCCGTCGAAGAACCACAGCGTGCCGCTGAGCACGATGCCGCCGGTCACCGTGTGCAGCACCGCATTCTGCAACACGACGGGCAGTGGCTGCGGTGGCGCCTTCGGGATCAGGTCCTGGGCGGCGAGCGAAGCCGCGAGAATGGGCGCGAGCAGGCCCAGGCGGGGGAAGTGCTGCGGGTTCATCGGCGTTCTCCTTCGCAGGTGCGGCAGCACCAGTCGGCGGTCATGTCTTCGGCGGCCCAGTAGGCGTCCTTCGGATCGCTCTCGCGCGCGGTGCGGCCCTTTGGGGCAGCGAGGGCGCGTTGCAGCAGGCGAGTGCGTTCCTTCGCGATCGTCTGCCGCTTCTCGGCGTCGGCGGCGAGCGAGAACAGCTGGCGGCCATCGACCCACGTCGCTTCGCAACGCGCCTCGTAGCTGAGCGGATCGGCGGACCACAGCGCGAGGTCGGCGTCCTTGCCCGCGGTCAACGAACCGGTGCGCGCGAAGATGCCGAGCTGGATCGCGGGATTGCGCGTGACGAAGCAAAGCGCTTCGTGCGGCAGCACGCCGCCGTACTTCACCGCCTTGCCGGCCTCGGTGTTGAGTCGCCGCGCGTGTTCGTTGCTGTCGCTGTTGAACGACACCACGACGCCGGCTTCGTGCAGGATCGCGCCGTTGTCCGGGATCGCGTCCTGCACCTCGAGCTTGAACGCCCACCAGTCGCTGAAGGCCGACGCGCCGATCGCGTTCTGCGCGATTGCGTCGGCGACCTTGTAGCCCTCGAGCACGTGCTGGAACGTGCCGATCTTGATGCCGTGGTCCTTGGCGAGGCCGCACAGCATGAAGATCTCGTCCTGGCGGTAGCTGTGGCAGTGGATGAGTCGGGTGGCGGCGAGGATCTCGCCGATGGCCTCGAGCTCGAGATCGCGGCGTGGCGGCAGCACCTTGGCGCGCGCGGTCGGCGCCAGCGCCGTGTAGGCCGCCTGCTCGCGGCGATAGGACTCGGCGGCGGCGAGCCGGTCGCGCAGCAGGGCTTCGACACCCATGCGCGTGTTCGGGTAGCGCGGGTTCGTGCCGGAACCGTTGGCGCGGCGCGGGTTTTCGCCGAGGGCCCACTTCATGCCGGCGGGGGCGCCCTGCAGATGCATCTCGTCGGGCTGCAGCACCCCGAAGCGGACCTTCGTGGTGCGGCTCTGGCCGCCGATCGCGTTGGCCGATCCGTGCAGCTGATTCACGGCGGTGACGCCGCCGGCGAGCTGGCGGTACCAATTCACGTCGTCGGGGTCGAGCACGTCCTCGATGCGCACTTCGGCGGTGACCGCCTGGCCGCCTTCGTTGACGCCGCGTGCGATGCCGGTGTGCGAATGGCAGTCGATGATGCCGGGCGTGACGTGCTTGCCGCGACCGTCGATCGTGGTGGCACCTTCGCGCAGCGCCGGCATGTCACCGGCGGGGCCGGCGAAGACGATCTTGCCGTTGCGCACGACCACGGCGCCGTTGCGCAGCACGCCGCGGCCGTCGCTCGGCCACAACGTGGCGTTGACGATCGCGAACTCCGTTGCCGCGGGCAGCTGCAGATGGCCGAAGCCGCCGAGCGGAGTCGGCAGCGGGTCGAGCGAGGGCGGCGGCAGGCTCTTGTCCTTCGCGTCCTTCTTGTCCGGCTCCGCCGGCGTGGCACCCGCGTCGGCGCGAGTGGCGCGGAACGGCCGCGCGATGCCTTCGGGTGACGTGCACACGCCGACCAGCTGTTCGCCTTCGCGATGCACGCGCAACCAGTGGGCGCCGTCGCCGAGAGTCTTGCCGGCCACGCGGCAGGCCAACGCGCTGGGGTCGCGCACGACACCGCTGGTCTCGAACTTGTCCTCACCGAGCGTGCAGGTGACCTTGTCGGAAGCGATCGTCAGCGTGGGCGGGCCGCCGCCGCTGCCGGGGAAGCCCTCGGTCCACGACCAGGCGCCGTCGAGACCGCGGTCCTTCCTGGCGTTGACGACGTGGCGGTTGCCGCCGACCCAGACGTCGCGCACTTCGCATTTCGGCGTGAACAGATCGCCGTCGGTGACGACGAAGTTGGCGAGCTTGCCCACCGCGATCGTGCCGGTGTGCTCTTCGATGCCGAGCCACGCGGCCGGCACTGTGGTCAACGCCGCGAGGGCCTGGGCTGTGGTCACGCCGCACGCCATCGCCTCCCTGACGCGCGCCGGAAAGTCCTTGCGGTCGCGCAGCCGCACCGTCGTCCACGCGATCGGCAGGCCGGCGTCGAGCAGGCGCTTGCTGTTGGTCGGCGCCTGTTCCCACGATTGCAGCTGGCGCAGCGACACGCGGTCGGCGGCGGCTTCGGTGGCGACATCGGGCGCGTCGGGGAAGTGCAGCGGAACCACGATGCGCGCCTTCGCGGCGGCCAGCGCCGACAGGCGGCGGAACTCCATGCCGCTGCCGATGACGACCGCGCTGCGTTCGAACTCGGCGGCGATCTTGAGAACGCGCAGTGCCTGCAGTTCATCCTGCACGTCGAACCACAACGGCTGCGACCAGCCGTCGGCGATCGCCTGCAGCACCGCGGATGGCTGCGGCGCCTGCGCTTGCAGGGCGGGGTTGCTGGCGAGCGCGCTCTGGCAGCGAGCGTACCACTGGCCGTCGAGCAGCATCTGGCGCAGCAGCGCGATCGCGCCCATCTCGCTGTCGGGATAGCCGTCGCGACTCGTCTGCAGGCTGGCGGCGGCGTAGGCGGTGCGACGCACGATGCGCGCCGGGGTGTTGGCGTTCGGTTCGTCGAGCAGGATGACCGCGGCGTTGCCCTTCAAGATGCCGCCCGAAGGTGCTACGGCGACGGTGGTGAAGCCGAGCTGGCGCAGCGCTTCGCGGTCGGTGGCGGGCACCAGCGCGCCGTCCAGCGCGTGCCGTTGCGCCTGCACCATCGTGTTCCAGTGCTGGTCGGCTGCGTTGGGATCGAGGGCCGGCACGTCGCTGGCGAAGAAGGGTTCGACGAAGCCCGGCCAGATCGTGAGGCCGCTGCAGTCGATGGAGGTGGCGCCGGCGGGCGGCGGGTCGCTGCCGACGCTGGCGATGCGGCCGGCGCGCACGACGATGGTGGCGGCCACCGGCTCCTGGCCAGGCGAAGCGACGACATGGGCGTTCGTCAGTGCGAACCAACCTGCATCGGCCGGGCGCGGACCGTTGTGCGGTGGTCCTTGCGCGGGCGCGGCGGCGAGGGTGGCGAGGACGGCGACGAACAGCAAGGCGGCACGGCACGTCATCCGCGCAGGATATTGGGCGTGCGGTGCCGGTCGCTACTACGGTCTTCGAGCGCGCGCGCCGGAACCCCGGCGGCGCGGCCTGGCAGGGCGGTCCGCCCGGCTCCGGTCAGAAGCGGTGCGTAACCATGAAGTAGCCGCCGCGCTCGATCTCCTCGGAGTAGTAGTACTCCGGATGTTGCGGGTCGGTCAGGTTCTGGCCAACGACCTCGATCGACGTGTCGTCGCTGACGTTCCAACCGATTCGCAGATCGACTCGCCACCATGTCGGAATGTCGGCGCGACGTTGCGTGTAGATCACGTTGCAGTCGAGTTCGAGCCCGGGCACCGGTTCGTAGCCGAACGTGGCGCCGCCGCGCAGGCGCGGCACCTGGCCTTCGATCGTCGACTGGTCGCCGAACAGACTCGGGTCGAAATTGCGCGAGTTCGCCTCGGTGCTGGCCAGGTAGCTGGTGATGCGCACGCGTTGCACCGGGTTCCACGCCGCGTGCAGTTCGCCGCCAAAGGCATCGGTGCTGCCCTCGGTCAGGTACAGCGTGGCGCCGCTGATCGGTTCGGTGTCGAAGCCGTTGAGCTGGTCATCGACCGAGTACACGAACGTGTCGAGCTGCAGCAGCAGGCTCTCGCCGAACCGCTTGCGCAGGCCGAGTTCGTAGGCGAGCAGTTGACTCGCCTTGCGCCGCACCAGGAGCCCGGAGTCGGCGATCTTGCTGTCGGGTTCGTGGTTCGCGGACAACGCCGTCCACACCGTGAAGTCGTCCGCCGGCGCCCAGGCGAGGCGCACGTCGGGTTGGGAATCGATGCCGCTGCCGCGGTTGCCATCCTGGTAGCCGAGGTTGCCGCCGAGCGTGAACCGCACGTGTTCGGACAGATCCCAGTCCCAAGCTGCGAAAGCATCGCCGCGCGTTTCGTTGTACTCGTTGCCGACGTCGGTGAAGACGCGGTAGTTCTCGACGGTCAGGCTGCGCACGCTGACGCCGACCGTGAACGTGTGTTCGGCCGAGGCGCGCCACGAATGCTGCACCGAGGCATCGAACAGCTCCTCGCGGTAGCGCAGGAAGAAGTCGGGTACGTCGTCCAGGTAGTCGCGGATGTCCTGGTCGTAGCCGTCGGCGGCGCCGCGCACCTCGGTCCAGCCGGACTCGCCGTGGTCGAAGCGCAGCTTCGCCTTCACGTGGCCGCCCTTGATCATGTTCAGCGACGAGTAGCCGGGAGCGACGACGTACGAGTCGCCGAGGAAGCTGTCGTGGTAGAGGCCGTCGACGGTGAGGTTGGTATGCTCGGCCAGCTTGCTGTCGACGCGCATGCCGATTGCGTTGTTGTCCCAGCGGTCGCCGGCGGTGGTCGGATGGCCGCCGTCGCGTTGGGCCAGCCTGCCGAACAGGTACCAATCCGTGTCGGCTCCGGCCGACTGCCCGTAGCGGAACGAGCCGGCCAGGTGTTCCTCGGTGCCGACCACCCCGGTGATGCGCGCTCCGGCCATGGCGGCGGCCCTCTTGGTCACGATGTTGATGACGCCCTGGCTGGCTTTGTCACCCCAACGCGCGCCGCCTGGACCACGCACGACTTCGATGCGTTCGACCACCGCGAGCGGCAGGTCGATGGCCTGGAAGTACTCGCGGCGCAGCAACGTCGTGTAGAGGCGTTGCCCGTCGATCAGCACCAGCATGCCGGCGAACTCGTACTCACCGAGGCGGCTGCTGAAGCCGTAGGCGCCGGGCACGTCCTGCGCGATCACGAGGCCAGGCACGAGGCGCAGCACTTCGGCCACCGATCGCATGCCCGAGCGCCGGATCTCCGGTTCGTTCATCACGAACACCGAAGCCGCAGTGCGCGCCAGCGACTGGCTCTGGCGAGTGCCGACTTCGACCGGCACCTCCATCAGTTGCTCGAGCGACAGTTCGCCCAGGTTGAAATCGGCGCCGGCTGCCTGCGGATCGGGTTCCTGGGCCGCTGCTTCGGCTTGCGATAACGCGACGGAAGCCAGCAGGAGGCCGGGAGTGAGACGAAGGAACGACTTCATGAGGATCTCCCGTCGAGCGGGTTGTGGCGGAATTGCATGGGTTGTTCCTGTGCGAGCTTCTGCAGCACGGAACGAAGGCGGGGAATCGAGACCGGTTTCGGCAGCACGTCATCCATGCCGGCGTGCAGGCAGGCGCGGCGGTCTTCCGGCGTGGTGTTCGCGGTGAGCGCGATGATCGGGATGTGGCGGTCGGTGTTGCTCTCTTCGCGGCGGATGTGGGCAGCGGCTTCGAGGCCGCTCATCTCCGGCATCTGCATGTCCATCAACACGACGTCAAAGTGTTCGCGTGCCCACAACTGGCAGCAGGTGCGGCCGTCGCCGGCGATGGTCACGTCGTGGCCGTCGCGCGCGAGGATGCGCTCGATCAGCTTCTGGTTCACGGCGTTGTCCTCGGCCACCAGGATGCGCAACTGCACCTGCTTGGTCGGCGCACCGTTGGTGTCAGCGACGGCGTCCTTCGGCGACCCCGCCGCCGGGCCATGCAGCAGATTGGCTAGGCGAACCGCCAGTTCGCGCCCCGACACGGGCTTGGTGAGATAGCCGGCGAAGTCGTGGGCCCGGCAGCGGGCGCTGGTGCTGGGGAGGTCCTGGAACGAAGTGACGACGAACAGCGGGCGCACGCCGTTGGGGTTCTGCGGCAACACGCTGCCGACGTCGATGTCGCGATCCGGATCGCGGTCGTCGAGCATCACGAAGTCGTGTGGGCGAAGTGGTCCATTCGCGCCGAGCGCCATGTGGGTGTCGAGTTCGACGATCTGCACCGAGAGTCGCTGGCCCACCGTCGCGAAGGAACGGCGCAGCGAAGTCGAGCGACTGACCAGCAGGATGCGCGTGTCGGGTGGCAGTGTCGGCGGCGGCGGCAGCGGGCTGTCGCAAGGCGCCAGCGGCAGGAGAACGCGGAACGTCGTACCGACGCCGATCGTGCTCTCGACCTGGATGTGGCCGCCCATCATGCGCACGAGCCGATCGGTGATCGACAGGCCAAGGCCGGTGCCGGCGAAGCGGCGCGTGATCGTGTTGTCGGCTTGCGTGAACGGCGTGAAGATCGCTTGCAGGCGATCCTGCGGGATGCCGACCCCGGTGTCCTGCACCGACACCATGATCTCGTGGGCGGCGCCGGCCTCGGCGCGCTTCTCGATCTGCACGCGCACGAAGCCGTTGGCGGTGAACTTGATCGCGTTGCCGACCAGGTTGGTGAGGATCTGGCGCAGGCGCACGTCGTCGACGAGGTAGGCCGCGGAGAGTCCCGGCGCCAATTCGAACGACAGGTCCAGTTCCTTGCTCTGGATGCGCGACGTGAGCGGCCGCAGCGCGTCGAGCACGAGGTTCTCCAGCTCGGTCGGCACCGGCGACAGTTCGAGCTTGTCCGACTCGATCTTCGACAAGTCGAGGATGTCGCACAGGATGCCGAGCAGGTTGGAGCCGGCGCTGCGGATCACGCCCAGGTACTCGCGCAGCTCCTTGCTGTCTTCGGTTTCGAGCGCAAGTTCGCTCATGCCGAGGATCGCGTTGAGCGGAGTGCGGATCTCGTGGCTCATGTTGGCCACGAACGTCGACTTCGCGCGCGTCGCCGCTTCGGCATCTTCGAGGGCGTGGCGCAGTTCGGCGGTGCGCTCGCGCACCTGCTGTTCCAGGCGGCCGGCGTTGTCGGCGAGGTTGCGGTCGCGTTCCTGGATCGCCAGCAGCATCGCGTTGAAGGCGTGCACGAGCGCGCCGATCTCGTCGTCGGCCGAAGCCGCGGCGCGCAGCGAGTAGTCTTCGGACTCGCGCACGCGGTTCGTCGTCTCGACCAGGGACGCCACCGGACGCAGCAGTCGGCGCAGCAGCCACTGCGCAGCGAGGCCGAGGCCGAACAAGGTCAACGAGGCGGTGACGACCAGGCCGACCAGGTGCTCTTGCAACCGGACCCGATCGGGTTCGCCGGACGCGCGCACCAGCACGAGCCCTTCGCGTTGTTCGCCATCGCCGTCCTTGAACTGCAGGTGGGCCGGGACGACGTGGTCATCGTGCGTCGTCACCGCCGTCGTCGACTGCTCCGGCATCAGATGTGGATCGCCGGCGAGCGCGAACAGCTGGCCGGTGTGCGTGTAGACCGCCACCGCCTGCAGTTTCATCGTGTCGCACACCGACTGCAGGAACTCCGTCAGCACGCGCCGATCGTCGAACTCCAGCGGAGTCCGGGAGTTGACCGCCACCATGCTGGCGACGGTTTCGAGTCCGTTGGCCGTGTTGCGCGCCAGTGCCTTCTGTTCGCGGCGGTACGAATGCACGCCGGAGAACGCCAGCGCCAGCACCGTGAGCAGCGAGCACAACGCCGTCAGGCGAGCGCGCAGCGAATGGCGGGGGCCGGTCTTCATTCGGGCCCCTTCTGCGACAGCTTCAGCAAGTGGCTGCTCGCTTCCAGGCCTTGCTTCTTCAAGGCGTCGCCGTTGACCTCGAAGCGCAGGCCGTTGTCCTTGACGAACAGCTGCACGCTGCCGCCGCTCGCGGCAAAGCCGTCCCGCTCGGACACCAGCGGCACCGCCTTCTCGGCGTGCACCTTGACGATGGCGGCGAGGTCATCCTTGCCGATCGCGGTGGCCAGGTAGAGCAGGTCGTACTTGCCGACGTCCTTGCCCTTCGCTGCCGTCGCCACGTCGATGACGACGACTTTCACCGTGGCGGTGTCGACCTTCTTTCCCGACAGCAGTTTCTCGGCGACCGCGGTGACGCTGTCTTCACCGACGATGCCGATGCGGAACTCCTTGCGCTTCTCGCCGCCGGCAACCGTCAGGTACGGTGCGATCTTCAGCACCACCATCGCCCGCAGCGTCGCGGCATGGTTCTCCTTGCCGACGACGTTGCCGTTCTGTGCCGGCGCAAGGCTGGCAAGCAATGAAAGTGCGCCCACCGTGAGGAACGGCAGGAATGTCGACGTGACCCGGGGCATCGAGATGCCCTGGTCATCGACGTCGCGGTGACGCCGTCTTGACGCGAGTACTGGGGCATGCGACGGGAATCGGCCGTCAGCGGCAATCCGCTGACGGATTTCGCCACACCTTGGCGCGTCGATCAGTGCATGCGTTCGTCGGCGAGTTCCTTGGCGACGGCGTCGGCGAGCCAGCGGTACTGCGCTTCGCTGTTGTAGATCTGGGGCGAAATGCGCAGCAGGCGCAGGCGCGGCGAGGTCCAGCGCATCACCGGCACTTCGATGTGGTGGCGATCGAACAACCGGACCTGCAGGGGATCGAGGCCGAGGGGCGAAGTCGGCAGGGCGTCGCTGGCGGGCAGCAGCATCGACGCCAGCGAGCCGATCATCTCCGCCGGCGCCGGCGCCGTGGTGCCGATGGCCGCTCCGACGATCGTGCGTCCCGACAGGGCCAGCGTGTGGTTGTGCGCCTGCAGTCCGGCGATGCCGCCCGGCAACAGGCTGCCAAGGAACCGCAGGGCTTCGGGAATGCACAGGAACGGCGTGCAGTCGTCGGTGCCGGTGAAATCGAACTCGAGACGGAAACGCGAGCGATCGCTGCGCATCGAATTGGCGCCATGGCTGATCGCGAGCGGTCGGATCTTCGCCTGGCGGTCGCGGCGCACGAACAGCAACGCCGAGCCCTTCGGCGTGCACAGCCACTTGTGGCAATTGCCGGTGTAGTACGCGGCGCCGAGATCCTCGAGTGCGAGCGGGACCATGCCGGGGGCGTGGGCGCCATCGACCAGGGTGTCGATGCCGCGCTCGCGCAGCATGGCCACGATCGGGGCCACCGGCATCACGAGGCCGGTAGGGCTCGTGATGTGGTCGAGCAGGCAGAGCCGGGTG
The DNA here is from genome assembly GCA_005776475.1 of Planctomycetia bacterium. Taxonomy (GTDB): domain Bacteria; phylum Planctomycetota; class UBA1135; order UBA1135; family UBA2386; genus UBA2386. The sequence continues at coordinate 10,736 of SXPB01000130.1, read as the reverse complement.
CGCGCCGTGACGCCGGCCAGCACCGCATCGATGACCTGCTGCAGCGAGGCCAGCGGGAACGGCACGGCGACCGCGACGACCTTGGCGCCGGTGCGCGCCGCCACGAAGTCCAGCACGTTGCGGCACGCGTTGTACTCATGGTCGGTGGTCAGCAGTTCGTCGCCCGGCGCGAACTCGAGCGACCGCAGCACGGTGTTCACGCCCGTCGTCGCGTTCGGCACGAACGCCAGGTCGTCGGTGTTGCAGCCGACGAAGCGCGCCAGCACTTCACGCGCCGTGTCGAGCCGGTGTTCGCTCTCGCGGTGCACGAAGCGCACCGGCTCGCTCTCCATCTGCGCGCGCAGTTCTTGTTGCAGCGCCAGCACGACGCGTGGGCAGGCCCCGAAGCTGCCGTGGTTGAGGAACACGACGTTCGGATCGAGGTCCCAGTGGCGCGCGAACTCCGAAGGTGGCGGCAGTGGCATGGTGCGACGATAGGTGCCGACCGCAATGCCGTCACTCATCTGGAGCGGGCGTCAGCGCAGCCGCACCGCCATGCGCACGGTCGGCGCCTGCAGCTTGCGTTCGGGGGGCAGGCCTTCGTGCAGGTGGAACCATGGTTGCGCTTGGATCGGGCCGGCGGCCACGACGCCGGGTTGCGCCAACGCGTCGCGCAGCATGGCCTCGCCCGCCGCGAGCTTCGTTGCCAGGTCGCCGCTCTCGGGATGCACGACGAGCCAGCGCGCCGCCGGCACTTCGCGCACGTCGAAACCCGCGGGAGCGGCGAACGCCTTGCCTTCGGCGCGGGCCCGGAACGGGGCGCCGAGCCAGGCCTGGCCGTTCTCTTGCCAGAACACCGGGAATCCGGCGATGTGCTGGTCCTGGCGCTGCAGTTCCTCGTGCAGCGGGCGGTAGGCCGCGACCCGACCGGTCCAGTCGCCGGGATCCTTCGCGCACAGCAGTCGCGATGCGGCCTGGGTCACCTCGATCGGCGTGCCGGTGCGCGGCTCGGTGTTGCTGCCGGGACTCGGCATCCGCGTGCGCCCCGGCGCGATGTCGCGCACGGTCCCAGGCGGTCGGAAGAAGTCGGGCGCCCATTCGAAGGAGCTCTGTTCGAACAGCACCTGGCAACGACCGAGTTGTGGTGCCGTCAGCACGCGCGCCACGAAGGTCGTGGGAGTCACCAGATACTCGTCGATGGTGGTGGTGCCGTTCGCGTTGGCGATGGCTGCGGGCAACAGCGTCTGTGGGCGCAACGTCAGCGTGCCGGTGTTCGGCACCGTCGTGCCACTGCTGGTGACGGTGAACGAATCGGGGCCGAGCCGGCGGCATCCGGTGGCGCGATGCAGTGGTCCGAACGTGGCGACGTCGAGCATCGCGCGCAGCGCGCGCGTGCGGGCGACGTCGTCGGCGGCGACGGCGGCGCCGTCGATCGCGTGTACGGCATCACCCAGCAGCACGAACGTGCCGTGCGGCGATTGCACGCGCAGCCGTTCGGGCAGTTCGGCGAAAGCTTGCACGACGCCGCCGTCGGGCAAGGTCACCGTCGCGGTGATGCGGTCCATGCCGCCGCGCAACGGCGCGTGGCATTCGGTCAGGACCGCCGCCGGGATTTCGTGCTCCGGCAGGGTCGCCGTGTCGACGACGCGGGGTTCCCGTTGCGTCGCGGGCGGTGCTGGCGGCGTTTCGCGCGTGCACGCCAGCAGCGTGACGCCGAGGGTCAGCGCGAGCCGCGATCGAAAGTCTTGCGCCACGCCTCGATGTCGTACTCGTGGTCGGTGCCACCGGCAAGCGCCGCCAGCGCCTTGCGCGCGGTAAGGCGTACGTTCGGGACGGTTTCGCTCGGGTGCAGCATTTCGACCAGTTGCGGCCAGTGCGTCTGCGCGTTCAAGCGCCCGAGCGCCAACGCGGCGGCCATGCGCACTTGCCCGGTCGGGTGCTTGAGCACCTCCGCAACGGCATCGGCGTGGGCGGCGTTGCGCGTGAGGCCGAGTCCGCGCACCGCATTGACGAGCACGCCGACCGGGAGCGTGTCGCGGTTGGCGAGGAAACGCTGCCAGATCTCGACGATGGGCTGCGTGCGTTCGGTCGCGGTCTGGATCCGGTAGATCGCCCACGCCGCTTGCACGCGTCCGTCCTCGCGATGGTCGGCACGTTCGACGACGGCCGCCAACACCCCGGGCGGCGTGTTGGGAGCCTTCAGCACAGCCAGTCCAAGCACGGCGTGGTCGACGAGGAACGAATCGGACAGTTGCGCGCCCTGCAGGATCGTCGGCATCACCTCCAGGTTGCCGGAGAACCCCAGCGCCGACAGGGCGATCGCTTGCGCGTCGGGATTGCTCCCGTCGGTGGCCAGCGCCTGCAGCCGGGCGAAGGTCTCACCGGGGCGCGGTGCGGGCATGCCCTTCGTCGCCAGCACCGGGCCGATGTCCATCACCGTCTCGTGCACGATCTTGTAGAGCCGTTCCTGCTGCTGGTCGGCGCGGAACTCGCCCTGGTCGGCGAGCGCCTTCACGTAGCTGTCGATGGCCTGGTCGAGGCGCACGAGAACCGCCTTGAAATCGCGCCGCTTGGCGTCGTCTTCGCGCAGGTCCTTCTCGCGGGCCGCGGCTTCGACGGCAGGTTCGCGCCGAGGGTCCGGCGAGGTGGCGCAGGCGGCGAACAGGGCGAACGGCAGCAGCAGGTGGCGCTTCATCGAGGCTGGTTGGAAGGGGACCGCCGCCAATCCTTCCCGGCCGGCTGGGTTGGCGCCAGCTTCGTGGGGGAGTTGGCACCGGACGCCGCGCCGAGACTACCTTCCCACCGCATGGCCCGAGGGTTGCGCACCTTGGCGTTCGCCGCGCAGCGCGACTACCTTCCCGTTCGATATGACCGACTTCCCGCCCCCGGTGCACCGCCTCCGCGTTCGCTATTGCGAGACCGACCGCATGGCCGTCGCCCACCACGGCAGCTACGTGGCCTGGTTCGAGGAAGCGCGCACCGAATGGATGCGCCAGCGCGGCAAGACCTACCGGCAGATGGAAGACGAAGGCAACCTGCTGCAGGTCGTCGAGTTCACCTGCCGCTACCACAAGCCCGTCGACTACGACGAAGTGGTCGCCATCGCGGTGCGCGTGGCCGAGGCCGGCAGTGTTGCCGTGACCCTCGACTACGAGTGCCGCCGCGAATCCGACGGTGCCGTCTGTGCCACCGGTCGCACCCGCCTTGCCTGCGTCGGTCGCGACGGCAAGCTGCGCCGCCTGCCCAGCGAACTGGCGCAGGCCGCCGGTTGATCGCCAGATCCGGTCCAGCCCATCGACTGCCGCAACCGCCGCCGCCATCGAAGGGTGCGCTGCATCGGCGGGTCGCCGATTGCGCTTTGGCGCGCCTTCGCCGGCCCGCCCTCGCAGCCGCGTCCCCGTTGTCGTAACTTGCCCGCTCCTTGCACGTCCGTGCGGCGCAAATCCTCACCAGGACCGCACGTAGCCCCGCCCTCGATGTCCCTCTCACCGGAAATCGCCTTCGAGCAGCACCGCGAACGCCTGCTGTCGGTGATCTATCTGCGCATGGGCCCAAACCTCCGGGTCCGCATGGACCCCGAGGACGTGCTGCAGGAAGTCGCCATCGAGGCGGTCAATTCGTGGAAGACCTTGTCCGACGAACACAACGCCGGCGCGTGGTTGGTGACGTTGGCGCGCCGCAAGGTCGCCCGCATCCTGCGCGACCAGCTCGGCGTCGCAGCGCGCGATCCGCGCCGTGAGCACGCGATCAAGACCGACCTGCCGCTGGCCGACCGCCGGTCGGGGCCGGTCACGCATGCCGACCGCAAGGACCGGCTCGAACTGCTGGAGCAGGCGATGGAGCGGTTGTCCGAGGACCACCGCGAAGTGATCCTCGGGATGAAGATCGAAGGCCTGTCGGCGAAGGAAGTGGGCGAGCGCATGAACCGCAGCGAGAACGCGGTGCACCTGCTGCTCAGCCGCGCGCTGAAACGGCTGGCGGAAGAACTCAAACTGTGAGCGACGCAACGCGGCAGAACGACGAGGGCCCGTTCGAGGACGGCGTCGACGCCACCGACCACCGCATGGCCGAGGTGCTGCGCGGCTCGAGTTCGGGGGCCGACTTGCGCAAACAACTGCAGGACGACACCACGGCGGCGGCGAGCGATCTGCTGGCGCGCTTGAACGCACTCGACTTCGTGCAGCAGGTGGTCGGCGCGCCGACCGACGTGCCGTCGCGCATCGGCACCTACCGGATCAAGGGAGTGCTCGGCCGCGGCGGCATGGGCACCGTCTACCTCGGGTGGCAGGACGAACTCGAACGCGAAGTGGCGGTGAAGGTGCTGGCGCCGGCGTTCTCGTCGGACCCGACGATGCGCAAGCGCTTCCGGGCCGAAGCGCGCGCCACGGCGGCCTTGCACCACCGGCACATCGTGCCGATCTACGACTACGGCGAGGCGGCCGGCGTGTTGTTCTTCGCGATGGAACGCGTCGACGGCATGAGCCTCGACAAGCACATCGCGGCGGCCCGACGGGTCGACAAGGTGCCGCTCGAACCGCTCGATGCCGCGCGCCGCTTCGCCGGTGTCGCCGACGCGCTCGGCCTCGCGCATCGCCGTCGGCTGCTGCACCGCGACGTGAAGCCAGGCAACATCCTGGTGGCGCAGGACGGCACGCTCGCGCTCACCGACTTCGGACTCGCCAAGGCGCTCGACCACGCGTCGATGCGATTGACGTCGAAGGGCGGCGGCTTCCTCGGCACGTTGCACTACAGCTCGCCGGAGCAGGCGCTCGGCCGCGAGCTGACGCCGGCCAGCGACCTCTATTCGCTCGGCGTCACGATCTACGAAGCACTCACCGGCGAACTGCCGCTCGCCGGCAAGACCACCGAAGCCCTGCTGCAATCGATCCTGCACGGCACGCCGCGGCGGTTGCGCGACGCGATCCAGAAGCCGCCGCGCGATCTCGAAGCCGTGGTCGACAAGCTGCTGATGCGCGAACCGGGCGACCGCTACCAGGACGGCGAGGATCTGGCGCGCGATCTGCAGCGCATCGCCGACGGCGAACCGGTGCACATCCGTCGGCTGCCGATGCACGTGCGGGTGTGGCGCCGCATGCGCAAGAACCCGGTGCTGTCCGGCGCCATCGCCGCCGCGGTCGTGTTGTTGTTGCTGACGATGGTGCTGTTGACGGTGTTGCGACGGGAACGTGGCCAGGGACTCGTGTTCCGGCATCAGGAACACCTCGTCACCATCGCCAAGGCGATCGCAACCGAACGTGGTGCACCCGGCGGGCCGCCGGCGCTGCTGCTCGCGCTGACTGGCGTCGAAGCACCGCCGATGCCCGCCAATCCGGAGATCGTGCAGGAGCTGCAGCGCGCCGCCGCCGAACAACCCGACGACGAGATGGCGCCGAAGATGCTGCAGGCGTTCGTCGACGATCCGGCGACGCAGGCGACGGCGTTCCTCGCCGCGGGCCGCGGCTACGAAGCGCTGCGCGAACTCGATCGCGCCATTGCCGCTGCCGAATCGGCGCGGCAGAGCGGCGAACTCGCCATCGAACTGCAACTGCACCGGCTCTACCTCGCGCGCGCCGTCGCCAACCTGACGGCCGCGGTCGGACGGCCCAACGAGGCGACCAGGGATCTGGCGCTCGCGTCGTACCTGCGCCCCGGGGCCACCTTCGCCACGTCGTTGCTCGACGTGTTGAACCTGGTGCAGAGCAGTGACTTCACCAAGGAGATCGCCGGGCTCGAGCGCGACCTCGCGGCGGCGGCGCCCGAGCGCCTGCGCGTGCTCGGTGCCCTGCTGTGGGCAGTGGCCGGCTTGCGGCCGCTGGAGCGCGCCAACCTGATGGACTTCGCGTTGCCGTTCCCGCGGCGGCATGCAATGCATGCACTGGCGCTGCGCTGGCTCGGCGAAGAGCCGGCGAACTGCCGCCGCAGCGGCCAGCCGACCGGTTTGTCGGCGATTCTCGCGGCGTCGTGCCGCGAAGCGCTGGCCCGGTTGCACGAGCCAGAATCGGTGAAGGTGCTGGCGCAGAACACGACCGAAGTCATCGAAAGCGCCGTGCATCCCGAGTCGCCGCTGCAGGGCTGGCGGTTCGTGATGCAGATGCTGTTGCAGCCCGGTCGCACGGTGTTGGTCGATCGCGACCAACGGCCGGTGGCGCCCGAGATGCAGTTGGCGGCGTGGGACGACCTGCTGCGACTGTCGCCGCCGCGCACTACCTTGGAACTGTGGTTGCCGCGGTTCGAAGAGCTGCGTCTGGCGAACCCGGCTCTGCCGGGCATTGCGCGCGTCGCCGCGTGGATGCACGTGCAGGCGCATTCGCCGAATGCGGCCGGGCTCGTGCAAGCGTGGCTCGTCGACGCCGAAGGGGATCCGGAGGCGTGGTTGTGTCGGTTGCGGCTGCGGCTGCGTTCCGGCCAGATCGATGATGCCCGCGACGACGCCGTGATGGTCGTGCAGCAGTCGGTGGCGACGCGCGCGGCGGTCCAGGAGGTCCTGCGTTGCTGCCAGGAAGCACAGGCCGAAGTGGTCGCCGACAAGTCCGACGAAGTGCGGCAGCTGGCGCAGCGGTTCGAAGGCATGCTGCCGGTGTTGGGCCAGGCAGCGGGAGGTGGGCGATGAAGCGGGTCACTTCGGCGCGACGGCGCAAGTTCGCATGGGTGATCGGCGGCGCGCTCATGGTCGCGCTGGGTTTCGCCGTGAAGACGATGCTGCAGTCGGGACAGCACCTCGCGGCGCGACTCGGCACCAAGGTCGCCACCCCGAGTGCTGGGGAGACCGCTCCCTTGCCGGAGCTGGGCGGGGCCAATCCGACGCAGTTGGATCCCAACGCCGGTGCCGCAGTGCGCGGCATCGTGCGCATGCCGGATGGCGAACCGGCCGCTGGCGCTTCGGTGTCGGTGTGGCGCGCACTCACCGCGTGGCCGGAGTGGCGTCGCGAACGGCTCGGCGAGGAAGCCATCACCGGTGCCGATGGCATCTTCCAGTTCCGTTTCGCGGACACCCGCGGCCTGCTCGTCTCGTTCGTCATGCCTTCGCTCGAAGGGCAACTGGCCGGCGGGTTGGTCGAAGTGCCGGCGCACGGCGACCTGGACCTTCGCCTCGTGTCGGGCTTCGAGTTGTTCGGCTTCGTCACCACCGATGCCGGTTCGCCGGTCGCCAATGCGCGCGTTGCGCTCGAATCGGTGCCCACCGAGGAACGCCGCGCGGCGGTCGCCATCACCAACGCCGAAGGTCGCTACCGGTTCGCCAACGTGCCGGCCGGGCCGGTGCGCCTCGTTGCCCGCCACGAAGCGTGGCAGCCGCGCACCTTGTCGCCGATCGTGGTCGGTGATCTGCGCCGCGTCGACCTGTCCTTCGATCGGCCGGCGATGGCGCCGCTGCGCGGTCGCGTCACCAGTGCGGCCACGTTCGGCCCGATCGAAGGGGCGTTGGTCGAACTGCTGCCGTTGAGCAGCAAGCTCGGCCTCGCGGATCCGGCGTCGGCGCGCACCGGCCGCGACGGGACTTTCCTCATCGCCGGCCTCGGCCGCGGCAACATGCGGCTGGTCGTGCGCCATCCCGAACACGGGTTCGTGCTGCGCACGGAAACGGTCGGCATCTCGAACGCCGAGGTGCTGGTCGAGCTGCCGAAGCGGACCGAGGTTCGCGGCCAGGTGTTCGCCGAAAGCGGCGCGGCGCCATTTCGCGCGGGGGACGTGGTGCGCGTTCGCGACGCGGCCGGCCAGCTCGCCTTCGTCGAGCTCGACGCCGAGGGACGCTTCCGTTGCCCCGAGCCAGTGTCGCCGGGTTTTGCCCACCTGCGCGTGGTGACGGGCAACTTCGCCTTCCGGCATTCGCTCGCGGCCGACCTCGAGGTTCGCATCGACGAAGCGGCGAGCACCGAACTCGAGCTGCCGGTCGTGCCGCCGTCGCGCGTGCGTGGCCGCGTGCTCGACGAAGCGGGGCGGCCGCTCGCGGGCGTGGCCGTGGTGCGCACCAAGCCCTTGCCGGACGCCGAGAAGTTCTCGGATGCGGCGACGCAGTGGGACTTTGGCGCCATCGGCAGCCAGGTCGTGCAGTTGTTCGTGTCGGATCGCGACGAACTGCTGGCGACGACGGCCAAGGACGGCAGCTTCGAAGTGGTCGGGATCGGGCCGGGGGTGTCGTTGCTGCGCATGACCCACCGGGGCTTCGGCAGCCAGTTCCGCGGCGTCGTCATCGAAGGGGCAGCAGCGGCGCTCGACCTCGGCGAAGTGCGCATGCCGAAGGGCAATCGCGTGCGCGGCCAGGTGCTGCGTGGGGCCCGGCCGCTGGCAGGTGCCACGGTGTCGGTGGTCGGCATCGGTTCGCAAGCGCAGGCGACCGCCGTGACCGATGGCGTCGGCGCGTTCGTCCTCGACGACCTGTTGCCGGGGGACTACCGGATTCGCGCGCGTCTGCCGACGCAACCGGCGGGCAGCCCGCCGCGTTCGATCCGCGTCGTCGCCGACCAACCGACGCCGGACCAACGCATCCTGCTCGACACCGGCCGCAGCGTGCAGGGCACCGTGGTCGGCAGCGACGGGCAACCGGTCGCCGGTGCGCTGGTGGTGGTGCGCGGGTCGCGCGGCACCGGCACCGTCACCGAGGACGATGGCGCGTTCATGCTCGAACTGCCGGAGCGTGCGGTCGAGTTGTCGGTGTCGTTGCCCGATCGCGGCACGTCGACGGTCGTCAAGGTACAGGCGCGCGAGGATCGGCTGACGGTGCGCCTGGACACGCCGCCGTGTGGCACGTTGCTGGCGCGCGTGGCCGGGCTGCCGCAGCGCAACCGGATGACCTCGGTGCGGCTGCGGTTGGTGCCGATCGAAGGCGACGGCGAGGGTCAGGCCCGCACCCGGTGGCTCGAACTGCGCGACGGCGTTCTCTCGTTCGCGCACTGCCCGCTCGGCCGCGTTCGCGTCGAGATCTGGTGTGATGGCTACGCGCCATTCACCCGCGTGCACGACTTCACGGCGGAGGGTGCGCACGACTTCGGCGACGTACTGCTCGAACCCGGGGCGCGCTTGCAGGGGCGTGTGGTCGACGCCGAGGATCGCCCGGTGGCGAATGCGAACGTGATGCTCGGTGAGGAAGCCGACCTGGAAGTGGTCGAAGCGGGAGTCCGCACCGATGCCGAGGGTCGCTTCACCATCCAAGGACTGTGTGCGCGTGCCAGTCGGCTGCTGGTGCGTTCGCCGGGCCATGCGCCAACGGCCGTCGACGTGCGTTTGCCCGAGGACGTGCTGGCGCCGACACCGCTGCTGGTGCGGCTCGCGAGGGGCTCGACCATCGAGGTCGTCGTGGCGCGGGACCAGCGGGGCAGTGGCCTCGTGCAACTGCGCCGAGACGGCCGCTTCCTGGCGGGGGCCGAGATCGACGAAGCGGGCCGCGTCTGGTTCGCGAATCGCGCCGCGGGGAAGTACACGGTCCACGTGGTCGGTTCGGAGTCGCCACCGGTGCCGGTGGTGGTGCCCGTCGACGTGCCGGTCGTCGTCGTCCCGATCCCCTGATCCGCACGCGAACTGCGGGCAAGGGAGTGCGGGCGTTTCCGGCCGGTCCCCTCTACGGTTCATTGCGCCATGCTTCGGTTAGTCCGCCTCGTACCGTTGTTGGTTCTCGCCGCGTGCGGCGGCAACTCTCCTGCAGGCCCCGTCGCCAGTGGATCGCCGGGCGGCCAGGCGACGCCGCCTGCGCCCGCCGGCTTGAACACGGAACAGGTCGCAGCCGAGGTGGCGGTGGCGCGCAGCGGCTGCGTGCGCTGCCATGCCGCACCGGCGGCGCGCCAGGAAGGTTGGCGGCCGGCGACCGGATCGTCGATGGCCAGCACGCTGGCCTGGCACCGCCACGACGATGGCGAGGCATTCCTGCGTCGTCACCACGGTGGCAACGCGGCGGCCGACATTGCGGTGTGGTTGCGTTCGCTCCTGGCCGAAGACGTCGCGACGGGGCCGGTGGTGACGCCGGCCCAACAGCAGCGCGGCGAACGGTTGCTGCGGGAGCTGGCGTGCCGCGCCTGCCACACGCCCGCCGATTTCGACGGGCTCGCGGCTCGCACTGACCACGCGACGCTGGCTGCGTTCCTGGTGCAGCCCGAGACTCGCCGCCGCGGTCTCGTGCATCCGCCGGTGCGCGCCGAAGAAGCCGCCGACCTGGCGACGTTCCTGCTGAAGGCCCAGGCGGGCGCGCCGACCGCGGCGCCGGGCTTTGCGTGCAGCGCGTGGAAGCTGCCGATCAAGAACGGCGACCAGCCGGAGCTGAGCGGCAAGGAACCGGTGTCGCAGACCGTGGTGGCGACGATCGACGTGGAGCCGCGTCCGCGCGAGAACAACTACGTGTTGCGTTTCGACGCGACGCTGTCGGTGCCGGCGGCCGGCGAGTGGACGTTCATCGTCGGCAGCGACGACAGTTCGTGGTTGTGGATCGACGGCAAACTCATCGTCGACAACGGTGGGTTGGCGCCGCATCGCCGCCGCAACGGCACGGTGACCCTGACGCAGGGCGAGCACGACCTGCGCGTGCTCTACACGCAAGGGTCCGGTGGGCAGTCGCTCGAAGTGCTCTGGCGCGGACCTGGTGTCGAGGAGCAGCCGCTGCCGGGGAAGCATGCGATGGCGTCGAGCGTGCGGGTGATGCCGCCGGCGCGCCCGGCCGCGGTGGAACTGTCGCGGTTATCACTCGGCTTATGGCAAAACTTTGGTGCAGTAGATTCTGTTTCAAATGCACGCGCCATGTTACGCAAAGCATTTGATCTAGGCATTAATCATTT
>SXPB01000129.1 GCA_005776475.1 Planctomycetia bacterium | reverse complement strand
TCAAGGCGAAGGCGAGCAAGGCGACGCAGGCGCAGAGCAAGCTGAAGCAGATCGAGCGCATCGAACGCGTCGAAGCGCCGGTCGTCGACGACAAGAAGGTGGGCTTCCGCTTTCCGCAGCCGGTGCGCAGCGGCCAGCGCGTGATCTGGCTCGAAGGCCTGCACTTCGCCTACGGCGACAATTCGATCTATCGCGGCATCGATCTCGAGGTCGAACGCGGCGAACGCATGGTGCTGGTCGGACCCCACGGCGCCGGCAAGTCGACGCTGCTGAAGCTGCTGGCGGGCCGGCTGGAAGCGCAGCGCGGCGTGCGCGGCCTCGGCCACAACGTCAGCGTCGGCTACTACTCGCAGTACCGCGTCGAAATGCTGAAGCCGGAGCGCACGGTGCTGGCGGAGGCGCTCGACACCGAAGCCCGGGTCACCGAGCAATTCGTGCGCACGCTGCTCGGCTCGTTCCTGTTCTCCGGCGACTCGGTGTTCAAGAAGGTGGAAGTGCTCAGCGGTGGCGAGAAGAGTCGCCTGGCGCTGGTGAAGCTGCTGCTGTCACCGCCGAACCTTCTGCTGATGGACGAGCCGACGACGCACCTCGACATCGGCAGCATCGACGCGCTGATCGATGCCCTGAACCAGTACGAGGGCACGCTGGCGTTCATCAGCCACGACGTCTACTTCATCAAAGCGCTGGCGAAGAAGGTGCTGCACGTCGCCTCCGGCGTGCTGACGCCGTACCTCGGCGACTACGAGTTCTACCTCCACAAGACCAAGGCAGAGTCGGCGCGGGCGGCGCTGACGGCGGGCGGGTCGAGTGCGGGGAAGAAGGGCAAGGACAAGGAGCGCGCGGCGGTGGCGCTGGTCGCGGCGCCGGCGGCAAAGACGGCCACGCCGAATCGTTCCGACTTGCAGAAGCAGCAGAAGAAGCTGCAGCAGTCGGTGCAGAAGCTCGAGCAGGAGATCGAAGCGCTCGAGGCGAAGCGGGCCGGGTTCGCGGCCCAACTCGAGGATCCGGCGCTGTGGCGGGACGGGGAGCGCGCGGAGACGGTGCAGGCCGGGTTCAAAAGTGCGGTCGCGGCGCTGGAGCGGGCCACGGCGAGTTGGGAGGCCGAAGGCACGCGGCTGCAGCAGGTGACGCAGGCGCTCGGCTGAGCCCGGCAGCGCGTCCAAGCGACGTGGCGCTTGCGCGGGGCCCTTCGCACCGGGACCATGCATTGATGCGGTGGTTGCTGTTGATTGCGGCGTGCGTCGTGTTGGCCGTCGTCGGGGCGACGGGCTGTTCGCGCGCCCCGGCCGGGCCGGCCGCGGATCCCACCAAGGACCCCAAGCATCCGTGCACGTGGTTCACGTCGGAGGAGCTGTCGAAGCGACTCGGCACGCCGATGGGGGAAGGCAAGGCCGCCGGCCCGCTCGGCACCGGGAGTCAATGGACCGGTATCGACGAGAACACTGTCTACGTGCAGATCTCGGTCGTGCGCGACGTGTCGTTCTGGGCGGTGCCCGAAGGCCCGAACGTCGAACTGCTCGCGGGAGTCGGCAAGGCCGCCTACCTGCAGCCTAGTGCCGACGGCTGGAAGGCCGCCGGCAAGCTCGACGCTGCGTTCGTGCACGTCTTCGTCGGCGGCAAGCCCGCGACGCGCGTGGTCGCCGAACGTTTGCTCGTCGACACGTTGTCGCGCGTGCGCTGAGCGATGATGGTCCGTTGCGCTCGGGTGTTTGACTGCAGAAGGTAGGTGGGTCGCCTGAAAGCCAGGCCACTGACCGCATGGCTTGGGGTAGTCTCCGCAGCCTCCCGAGGCCACGTGGTCAACAAGAAGGATCTGTCAGAAGCCGACATCTGCGATCAGTTCCTGACGCCCGCGTTGCTCAACGCTGGCTGGGACAGCGGCATGCAGATCCGCCGTGAGCACTACTTCACGGATGGGCAGGTGTTGGTGCGGGGACGGATGGCGACGCGCGGCAAGCGTTGCTACGTCGACTACCTGCTGTCGCATCGGCCTGGTTTGCCGTTGGCAATCCTGGAGGCGAAGGACAACCACCACGCGGTTGGCGGTGGGATGCAGCAGGCGCTGCGCTACGCCGAGGCCCTGGACGTGCCGTTCGTCTTCAGCAGCAATGGCGACGCGTTCCTTTTCCACGACCGCACGAGATCGTCCGGCGTGGTGGAGCAGGAGTTGTCGCTGCAGCAGTTCCCGAGTCCTGCCGAGTTGTGGCAGCGCTATCGCCGGTGGCGCGGCATCGAAGGTGGGGCCGAGGCCATCGCCGAACAGCCGTTCCACCAAACCGCTGACGGCAAGGAGCCGCGCTACTACCAACGCATCGCGGTGCAGCGAGTGGTCGAAGCGATCGCCCGCGGACAACGTCGCCTGTCGCTCGTGATGGCGACCGGCACGGGCAAGACCTACACCGCGTTCCAGATTCTTTGGCGCCTTTGGAAAGCGAAGGTCGCCAAGCGGATCCTGGTCCTCGCCGACCGCAACATCCTGGTCGATCAGACCATCCAGAACGACTTCAAGCCGTTCGGAAAGGTGATGACCAAGGTCAAGGACCGGCAGATCGATACCTCGTACGAGGTCTACCTCGCTCTCTACCAGGCGGTGACGGGAACCGACGAGGAGAAGCAGATCTACCGACAGTTCTCGCCTGACTTCTTCGACCTGATCGTGGTCGACGAGTGCCATCGCGGCAGTGCACGCGAGCAGAGTGCATGGCGTGAGATCCTGGATTGGTTCGAGCCTGCCGTGCAGCTCGGCATGACCGCGACTCCAAAGGAGACGCGCGACGTATCGACCCTGACGTACTTCGGCGAACCGATCTACACCTACTCGTTGCGCCAGGGCATCGCCGATGGCTTCCTGGCTCCCTACAAGGTCGTGCGCATCGATTTCGACAAGGACCTGCAGGGCTTCCGCCCGACTGCGGGCCAGCGCGACGACCTGGGCAACGAGATCGACGACCGCATCTACAACCAGCGCGACATGGACAAGTCGCTGGTGTTGACGGAACGCACGAAGCGAGTGGCGCAGAAGGTCGTCGAGTACATGGTCGGCACCGATCCCTACGGCAAGACCATCGTCTTCTGCGAGACGATCGAGCACGCCTCGCGCATGCGCAGCCTGCTGATCAACGAGGTGGCCAGGCAGTTGCCAGCAGAGCGCGACAATCTGAAGTTCGTCGTGCAGATCACTGGCGACAACGAGGAAGGCATCAACGCCCTCGACAACTTCCTCCATCCGGAGAAGCGCTTCCCCGTGATTGCGACGACGAGCAAGCTGCTGACGACGGGTGTCGATGCCAAGACCTGCAAGCTCATCGTGCTCGACCAGCGCATCGAATC
>SXPB01000128.1 GCA_005776475.1 Planctomycetia bacterium | reverse complement strand
GGTGTGCCTTTCATTCGGCTCGCGACAGATCCTGCGCGACATTGATCTCGATGTGCGCGCAGGCGAGTTCGTGTGCCTCGTCGGCCCTTCCGGGTCCGGGAAGACGACGCTGTTGCGCGAGGCCCGAACGCAGCGCCGGCAGGTCCTGGTCGAGCGCCGCCGCCGCCACTGCCGCATCGAGATCGGCGGCGTCCGCTTCGCGGGCGAAGGTCACGTTGTCGGCGACGGTGTCGCTGAACAGGAACGGTTCCTGCGGCGCCAGCGCGAACAGCGCGCGCAGGGTCGCCGGTTGCAGGTCGAGCACGTCGTGCCCATCGACGAACACGGTGCCGCGCGGCGGGTCGTAGTAGCGCAGCAGCAGCGCCAGCAGCGTCGACTTGCCGCTGCCGACCGGCCCGACCAGGCCGAGCTTCTGGCCAGGCGCCAGCGTGAACGTCAGATCGCGCAAGGCCGGCCGTTCGCTGCCCGGGTAGGTGAACGTCAGGTTCTGCACGCGCAGTTCGCCGCGCAGCGGCAACTCGGCGCCCGTCTGCGGCTCCGGCGCCACTTCGAACAGTTCCTCGATGCGGATGCCGGCGGCGTAGGCGCGCGGCATCGTTGCCAGCGTCCAGCCGAGGATCTCCAGCGGGAACGTCATCAGGCCGAGGTAGCCGGTGAACTGGAACAGCTGCCCGACCGTGATGCGGCCCTCGATCATCTGGTAGCCGCCGACGGCGAGCACGCCGAGCATGACCATGCCGCTGGTCGAGTGCGTCACCGCGTGCAGCAGCGAACGCAGCCGGGTGAGGCGCAGGTTGGCGAGCAGGTAGCGCCGGTTGCGCGTCGCCATCGCCGCGCGTTCGCGATCGACGGCGAAGAACTGCTGCACGACGCGAATGCCGGCGAAGTCCTCCTGGGCGCGCTGCGACAGCTGGCCGATCGCCTCCTGCGACTTCTTGCTCCAGGTGTGCAGGCGCGGCATCAGCAGGCGCATCATCAGGAACAGCACGCCGAAACCACCGAGGCTGGCCAGCGTCACCGGCACGTCCATGCCGAGCATCAGCCACATGCCGGCGGGCAACAGGCACATCGTGCTGCCGCCGTGCAGCAGCAGCGGGCCCATCACGAAGCGGACCAGCTCGACGTCCTGGGTCAGGCGGCTGGTCACGTCGCCGGTGCGGGAGCGGTCGAACCAGGCGATCGGCAGCCGCTGCAGGTGCGCGATCAGCGCGTTCTTCAACGCTTCCTCTACGTGCCGCGACGCATCGATCAGCGTCTTGCGCGACACGTAGCGGGAGCCGCCCTCGACCACCGCGAGGCCGAGCAACAGCCAGCAGGTCGCCTGCAGCCGTTCCTTGCTGTCCGCCCCGCCGCCGTGCAGCGCGTCGAGCGCTTCGCCGAGCAAACGCGGCATCCACAACATCGCCGCCGCGTGCACCGGCACGAGGGCGGTGCCGAGGGCCACGAGACGCCAATGCCCGGTCAGCAGGGCGAGAGGTCTCCCGAAGGCGCGACGGAGCGAACGGACGATGGCCAAGAACGCAGCATCGGCGGCGACGCACGGTGTTGCAAATGCCGACACGCCGACGGCAGCGGTGGCGTCCCGCTTCGGGACGCCGTCCCGGACCACATCACGGCGCCGCCGCCCGACAGCCGATATCCCGCGGACCATGCCGAAGCCCGACCCCTTGGAGATGCGGAACATGCGACGCGGTAATCCAAACAGCCAAGCAGGCTTCTCCTTCGCCGAGCTCGCCTTCGGCTTCCTGATCATGGTCATCAGCGCTGCGGTGCTGATCAACCATCTGGCGGTCAACTACCAGACCACCGCCACCGAACGCGATCGCGTGTTCGCATTCAGCAAGTGCCAGGCGATCCTGTCGGAGATCCAGACCTTCGTCGATCGTGGCGAACTGGAAGCCGTCGACCTCGACGTGCTCGACGACGGCGTCGTCAACAAGTTCACGCTGTCGATCCAGGAGGACTCGGCCGGCGCGTTGATCGCACCCGACCACGTGGTGTCGGACAACATGATGCGCAACGGCGAGTGGCTGTGGTCGCGCCGCATCACCGTGCAGCCGTTCGCGGGCGTCAACAACCGCAACGTGCGCTACGTCACGGTGCGCGTGTACCGCAAGGACTCGCAGGGTGTCGATCGCGCGCTCGCCGACCTGTCGGCCGTCGTCAATTCGTCCGGCGAAGCGTTCCCGGCGACGCAGGTGCTCGACATCTATCTGCTCGCGGTCGACAACATCCCGGGCTGGTGGGTGTTCATGGACTCGATCCAGCCGTTCGTCGAGTCGATGATCACGGACCTCGAGACCCGCAACCCGGGCCTCACGTTCCGCTCCCACTGGATCACCAAGGCCGCCTACGGTCGCAACCAGACCTATCGGCCGTACACCAACGACGAGACCGACAGCTACGCGGCGATCCCGGACGTCTACCACTACCCCGGCAGGATGCCGACGGGCAGCAACTCGGCGTACTACTACGTCCCGGACAACATGCGGGCGCGCATCAACTGCGATGGCGTCGAACGCAACGGCTACGACGCGCTGCTCAACCCGCGGCCGTACGCGATGGCGGACTTCTTCAACCACGCGATGCGGTATCCCGAGGAGCGCGCGCTGTGGGAGGCGAAGGTCGCCGACATCGAAGAGCGCGAAGCGGAGATCGCGGCGGACATCCTGGCCGGCGTCACGCCGGATCCGGAACTGACCGACATGTCGAAGGAGCCGACGCTGCGCATCCTCCTCGAGGACCTGAACACGAACCCGGCGCGCTACAAGAACGCGCTGGTGGTCAACCTGCACGGCGAACTGCTGCCGATGCCGGCGTTGCGCAACTACAGCGATCCGGCGAAGAGCCCGACGCTGTACCAGAACCTGCGCGTGGTGACACACCCCGAAGAGCTGCGCACCAAGAACAAGCAGACCGGCGTCACCGACCCGCTGCGCTTCCGCTGCTACGCCTTCGGCTACCGTACGGGAACCGCGGCCTATTCGGGTGGGGCGGTGATGGCGGATCCGATGGCGGTCGAGTTCGTCGGCGTGAACCTGACCGACCCGGCCGCTGGCACGCGGTTGGCTTCCACGGTCACGTTGAGCAACTTGCCCGGCGGCGTGTCGATCGGAGGTGGCAGCGCCAACTACGCGACGACCTGGCAGGTTCCCAAGCACTCGTCGGACGCGTTGCTCAGCAACGAGATGTACTACGAGGCGGAGTGGGTGCCGCCGGATTCCGGCCAGGATGGGTTCACCCGCATCTACCTGTTCAACACGCCGACCGCGTGCACGCCGGATGCCTCTGGCCGTGGCCTGGCGAACCTGCAGCGGGCCCGCCTCTACGAGATGGAATATGTGCCGAGCCCGGTGGCGTTGTCGGGCACCGTGCCGAGCTTCACCGTGCGCGACCTGAGCCACACCAGCACCACCCTGCCGAAGAACACGGCGCGCTGGACCATCGAACTGTCGCCGACGGTGCTGACCAACAACTCGTTCGTCGAACTCGATGGCGACCCCTACAACCCGCCGGGTGACGTCACGGTGCAGGTGCGCACGCGCATCGCCAGCGGCTACTTCGCGGGTGACACGACCTGGCAGGACAGCGGCACGATGTTCCCGACGCCGATCGATCCGGAGAACCTGTCGACCACGTACGCGTGGTGGACGGACAGCGCCAACGACGTGCCGAAGACCGAGCGCGCCCAGTTCAACGGCGACCCGCGTCACCTGCCGTACAAGGACTGCTTCAGCGGCGGCGACGACTTCCCGAACTCGTACAACTGGTACCACGACGACCTGAACAACAATGCGCAAGCGGCGTTCGCCGACGTGCTGACCATCAGCAGCGGCCTGATCCGGGACCACTGGGGCTCGGGCGCCAGCCTCGCGGCATACGACGCACCGCGCTACTACCAGCTGCTGCGCGAGGGCCTCGTCGCCAGCAATTGCGTCTACACGACGTTGACCGGCTGGTCCTACTACTACCTCGGGATCGGCAACGACATCGGCTACGACTCGGCGAACGGCTACCCGAACTCGATCCCGAGCAACATGGTGCCGCAGGGCAGCACCGGCAACGGCTTCATCAACACCATCACCTCGGCGCGCCGCTACGTGCGGCAGAGCGGGGCCAGCTACTGGTGGGGCATCCCGTGGCTCGGCGAACTGGCACCGGACTCGGTCGATGCGTCGCAGTGGCGCGACACGCTGGTTGGTGCCACGGTCGCGCGCGGCAACCTCACGGCGGGTACCGGTGCTGGCCAGTTCTACCAGAGCCCCTGCCGCACGGTGTACAGCGGCAGCGGCCGCGTGGCCTACGGCACGTTCATCTACGACAGCCAACAGCGCAACGCGTCCTTCGGCTGCACGACGTTCTTCAACATCGGCACGGCGGTGTCGACGTTCCAGCACTGGGGTGTGCCGCCGGTGAACTACAACCTGACGACCACCGGCACGCAGATCGCCAACAACTACAACATGACGGTGCCCAACCCAGCGCCGTTCACGCGCCCGTTCAAGATCAACATGGCGACGGGTGTCGCCGCGCACTGGAACTCGGCGCCCTACTCGACCAAGTACACCGCGACCGTCTACAAGGACTACTACAAGTCGGGCACCGACCTCGGCTCGGCCGTGGTCAAGCTGGCCGACCCGGCCGGCGCGAACGCGGCCTACATCGTCGTCAACGGCATCAGCAACGCCGTCGACAACGGCACGACGTTCATCGCCAAGTACTCGCTGCTGACGTTGGTCCACACGCTGTTCGAGGCCGGTGCCACGACCAACACGATGCGCATCAAGCAGCTCCCGCGCATGGAGATCGAGTCGCCGACCGACATCACCGAGCTGGAGGGGCCGACCACGATCACGATCCAGTACGGCGTCGATTGGACGCGTTGGGATGGCCTGCCCTACGCCTCGGTGGGCACGTTCAGTGAGAGCGAGGCCGAGTTGCGCTACGTCATCCAGTACAGCCGCGACGGTGGCACCACCTGGTTGTACGTGCAGGACGACACCGTGGCGACGCCGGGCGAGCTCCCGGCCGACACTGCCTACCTGGTTTCCGATGCGGGCACGGGCACCGAAGAGTTCGAATGGGGCGTCGATCCGCTCGAGTTCCCGGAAGGCACCTACATGCTGCGCATCGACTGCTTCCGCAATGGCTCCCAGGTGCACTACTCGACCCACCAGACCCGCCTGTTCATCCAACGCTGAGGCATGCCATGACCACGTTCACGAACTCGCGGCAGGCTGGCCACTCGATGGTGGAGTTGGTGGTCGTCGCCGCCTTGCTCGGTGTCCTCGTCTACGCCGTGTCGACCTTGTCGGTCAGCGGCGCCGAATCGCAGGAGTACGCGCGGCGAGTCAGCCGCGCGACCGAGGTCTCGCACGACCTGATCGACCAGATGCGCACCGATCTCGTCTCCAGCGTGCGCACCTTCGGCAACAACACCGAAGGCAACGAGAACCTGGATGTGCTCGACCTCGCGGGCGCGCCGGTGCCGTTGTCCGGGCTGCGGTTGCCGACGCTGGCCACCGGCGAGTCGCTGCGTCCCGACACTTCGTCGTCGGAGATCACGGGCAATTCGCTGTTCTTCACGAAACTCGCCTGGAGCGACCGCTTCGTCTGCTCGTCGGCCAACGAGTACTACATCGACGTCTATCGTTGGGTGTACTACTACCTGACGCCCGAGGACGGAGGTCCGGTGGCCGGGCGGCCGATCGGCCTCAACATCGTGCGCATCGAGAGTGAGCCGCTGGTGGACGCCGCCGCCATCGACCGCATCACCGATTTGGCGGACCAGCGCGAGGTGCTCATCCATCTGTCGACGGCGACCCCCGACGCGGACGGCGACTCGCACCCGCGCTGCGAGGTCGTGTGGCGACGCGGCGAATTGCCTTCGGTGATCGGCACCTTCCGGCAGATCGACGAGGCCTCGTGGACGTTGAGCGATTCGCCGATCGACCCGCGCCAGGACCCCTGGCAGGTCGAACGATCGGTCGATCTGGTCACCGGGCTGTTGAGCTTCCGCCACCACTCGGTCGCGACCAACTTCGCGCGCGCCAACTTCGGGGTCGGTCGCTACGGCATCATGGACACCACCGGGGCCGGGTTCCCGCACGGGTTCGAGGTGCAGGTGGTCGGCCCGGCAAGCGCCCGGCAGGCGGTGCTGCACCTGGTGGTGTCGAGCACGAACCGCCGTGGGCAATGGGCTTGGAACGGCGTGCAGGTGGTCGTCGATACGCACGACCAGTGATTGCCGGCCGGTAGTGGCGGCGCGCCGGAGCCCCCTGGGATGGGGGCGGCCGCCCGGTTCACGACCCGGGAGTGGACGGTTCCCAAGGGGTCTGTTGACGTTCGGGGCCGGCTCCCTAGAGTGCTTCGCCCCTTCCGCCAGCAGACCCCGAGAACCAAGCATCATGGAAAAGAGCCTCCCGCAGGAGCTCGTCAAGCAAGTCGGTGGTTCGTTCCGAATCACGGCCCTGTTGCAGAAGCGCGTGCGCGAATTGGTCCGCGGCCAGAAGCCGTTGTTCGAGACCCGCGAACGCAACTACATCAAGATCGCCAGCGAAGAGCTGAAGCGTGGCCTGATCGAGCTGGTCGCCGACGAAGAGCAGACCGGCCCGACGCGCGTCGAAGTCTGATCCGCCCGTTTGATCCACACCGTCTGATCCGCACCCGCGGGCACCGTTGCCGCGACCGGGTGCTGCGGACAGACCGCTGCGAACTCAGCCGAGTTGGCGCCGACGTTCGTGTTCGATCGTGTCGATCGCGGCCAGCAGTTCCTGCGGCGTGCGCGCCACTGCCTTGGTCGTGTTGCCGACCGTCAGCCACGCCACCGGCCGGTCTTCGGCTTGCAGGCCGCTTCGCGCCAGCAGCACCGGGTCGTGTTTTGGATCGAGCGTCTGCACGATGCGCGACGGCACGTAGGTCGACAGCGCACTGCGACGCAGTTCGATCAGTTCGGCGGAATCGCGGTCACCGACGATGGTGAGGAACAGCGGCTCGTA
The DNA here is from genome assembly GCA_005776475.1 of Planctomycetia bacterium. Classification (GTDB taxonomy): domain Bacteria; phylum Planctomycetota; class UBA1135; order UBA1135; family UBA2386; genus UBA2386. The sequence goes on along the minus strand of SXPB01000128.1, from coordinate 2,369 downwards.
GAAGATCAGGTCGATCGCGCGGCCATAGCCGGCGACGTAGTAGCCGTACTCCTTGTAGTCGTCGACGAACGACTCCAGGGCCACTACCGCCTCGGTGTAGAACTCCGGCCGCCGCGACAGGTACGACAACCGCACGAGCGATTCCGCCATCGTCGCGTTGTCGAGGATCGAACGGTTGCGCCGCCGCATCGAACCCTGGTTGCCCGGGTCGTGCAGGATGTCGAAGAAGCCGCCGTTGGGCGCCTTGTGCCGCGCGATGGCGCGCTCGGCGATCGCTTCGGCCGGCAGCAGCAGGTCGGCGTCGCCGGTGTTCTGCGACGCATCGATCAGCGCGCGCACCAGGTGCGCCTGGTCGCCGAGCATGCCGGGCAGATGGTAGGTGCCGTCCCAGTAGTGGTGCACGTCCTGACCGTCCCACAGGTTGTCGAGCAGGAACTGCAGCGTCGCCCGCGCCTGCTGGCGCCATTCCGGTCGCGACAGCACCGCCGCGGCCTTCAGCAGGGCCGACACCGCGAGCGCGTTGGAGTTGCAGTAGACGGTGCGGTCGAGGGCCGGGCCCTGCCGCCGCGCGCGTTCCTCGGCGTCGCCGGTGTAGTAGTCGGCGTCGCCGTCCTGGCTGCCGGCGAAGGCGCCGGTGTGTGGATCGCGCATCGTCGTCAGCATCCACCGCACGATGCCTTCCGCGGTGGCGCGATACGCCGGCTTGCCGAACACCTGGAACGCTTCGAGGTAGGCGCGCAGCACCAGCGCATTCTGGTCGAGCAGCTTCTCGTAGTCGGGCGAGTGCCAGTCGGCGGTGCGTGAGAAGCGGAAGAAGCCGCCGCCGACGATGTCGTGCAGCGGGCTCTCCATCATGCGATCGAGGGTCAGCGTGACGACTTCGCGCATGCGTTCGTCGTTGCGCTTCATGACCTGCACCAACGCGAAGTCGATCGCCTCCGGGTGCGGGAACTTGCTGCCGTCGCCGAAACCGCCGTGGCGGTGGTCGAACTTCTCGTAGATGGCGTCGGTGATGTCGTCGACCATCTCGCGGCGCAGGCGACCGCGCGGCGGTGTCTGCCGTTCCCCTTGCTGCGACCACAGTTCGCGCAGGCCGGCGCGGATGTTCTGCTTGTCCTTCTGCCACGCGGTGCGCACGCGCTCGAGCCGCTGCTTCAGCGCCTCGGCGTCGAGCCAGTTGTCGTGGGCGATCAGTTCGCCGTCGGGCGTGAGCCACGCGATCGTCGGCCAGCCGCCAGTCCCGTAGCGCTGGTTGACGTCCGGGCGGCGTTCGGCATCGACGTGCACCGGCACGAACGACTCGTGCACGAGCTGCACGACCTGCGGGTTGCTGAACGTCGTCGCGAGCAGTTCGCGGCAGTGTTGGCACCACGGGGCCGTGAGCAACAGCAGTACCGGCCGATCGGCAGCGGCGGCGGCCTTCAAGGTCGCCGGTTCGAAGTGCTGCCATCGGATCGGGTGGTTCATCGCCGTGTCGTCCTGCCTGTTCCCATCATCGGCGGGGGATGCGCCGAACCTGGGGAATCCCGGTCCCCGCCGCGATCACTGGCGCGGCTGGTCGTCGCCGGGCTGGAACGCGCCAAAGCCGTCGAGGGTCGGCTGGCGCACTTCGACGCGAGCCACTTCCGGACGCGCGCTCGGCGTGAACGGCAGCCGCGGCACGTCGGCCCACAGCGACTCGAGCGCGTAGTAGGCGCGCGCCTCAGGCAAGAACAGGTGCACGACCACTTCGTCGAAGTCGAGCAGGACCCAGTTCGACTCTTCGGTCTCCATGCCGCCGGAGTTGCGCTTGCGGCGACCGAACTGCGCCTTGTGCTCGAGGTCGAGTTCCTTGGCGAGAGCTTGACCCTGCCGCGTGCTCTGCACCGTGGCGACGATGAAGTAGTCGGCAATCACCAGCGGGCCGGACACGTCGAGCACGACGATGTCCTTCGCCTGCTTTTCATCGAGGCGTTGTGCGATCTGCAGGGCGAGGTCGCGGATGGCGGGTTTCGGGGTGCGCCGGTTTTTCGGCGGGGTCGCGGAGGCTGGCTTGCTCAACTCGTGTTCTCGGTATCGGGGACTGGTTTCGCGGTCGCTCTTGGCTGACGTCGCCTGCGAAGGATAGCCGCAGGACCCGGGCCAGTAACCCCCCGGATCGGCGGATGCGTGCCTGGAAACGCAGAACCCCGGGGGCGCCTTGGCGGTGCCACCGGGGTTCTGGAAGGTTCACCCGGCTTTTGCCGGGGACTCATTGGCCCGGCGCAGCCGAAACCGCTGGCTCAGAACAGCGGCAGCGCGATCAGCGCCGCGATCGTCATCAGCTTCATCAGGATGTTGATCGACGGACCGGCAGTGTCCTTGAACGGATCGCCGACCGTGTCGCCGGT
>SXPB01000127.1 GCA_005776475.1 Planctomycetia bacterium | reverse complement strand
TCGCCACGGTTGGCGACCAGGATGCGTCGGAACATGGGCATGGGAGCGGGTCGGTCACGGTAGGAGTCGGAGCCCGCGGAGTCGAGCGCGGGCCACGGCCCGAGTATGGTCGGCCGCACATGCACCACCTGTCGTCCGCCGAGTTGTCGCCACTGGCCCGCGTCGTGCAGTCGGCCGCCTTCCCCGGCCTGCTGCTGATCGCTTGCGCCGGGCTGTCGATGGCGATCGCGAATTCGCCGTGGTCAGCCGGCTGGAACCACCTCTGGCACACCGAGCTCGCGTTCCAGCTCGGCGGCGCGACGGTGTCCCACTCGCTGGCGCACTGGATCAACGACGGGTTGATGGTGCTGTTCTTCTTCTTCGTCGGCCTCGAGATCAAGCACGAGGTGCTCGACGGCCAGCTGCGCTCGTTCCGGCAGGCGGCGCTGCCGATCGCCGCAGCGCTCGGCGGCATGGTGGTGCCGGCCGGCCTCTACATGCTGGCGGTTTCGTTCGACGGGGCGCCCGCGGCCCGCGTCGGCTGGGGCATCCCGATGGCCACCGACATCGCGTTCGCGCTCGGCATCCTCGCCTTGCTCGGCAACCGCGTGCCCCCGGCGCTGAAGGTGTTCCTGGCCAGCCTCGCGATCGCCGACGACCTCGGCGCCGTGCTGGTGATCGCGGTCTTCTACACCGAACAGATCGCTTGGGGCTTCCTCGCCGCCGGCGGTGGTGTCGTCGTTCTGTCCTGGCTGTGCAACCAGCTGGGCGTGCGCCGGACCTGGCCGTACGTCGTCTTCGGGCTCGCGCTGTGGGCGCTGTTCCTGTCGAGCGGCGTGCACGCGACGATCGCCGGCGTGCTGCTGGCGTTGACGGTGCCGGCGCGGCGAGCCCTCGACGAGGCGTGGTTCGCCCGCCGCAGTCGCGAACTGATCACCGAGTTCGAACGCGTCGGCAAACCCGATGAGTTGACCCACACGGAGCAATTGCACGTGCTGCACGAACTGCAGCGCCACGCCGCCGACGTGCAGGCGCCCCTGCAGCGCATGGTGCACGGGCTGCACCCGCTGATCGCCCACTTCGTGGTGCCGGTGTTCGCGCTCGCCAACGCCGGCGTCGACCTGCGTGGCACGCTCGGCGACGCCATCGCCCACCCGGCGGCGCACGGTGTGTTCGTCGGCCTCGTGGTCGGCAAGCCGCTCGGCGTATTGGCGGTGACGTTCCTGGCCCAACGGATCCTGCGCGCCCCCCTGCCGGACGGGTGCACGTGGCGCCACGTGCACGGCGTCGCCTGGCTCGCCGGCATCGGCTTCACCATGTCGCTGTTCATCGACGGCCTCGCGTTCCGGAACGACCCCGCCGCCTTCGCCGCGGCCAAGGCAGCGATCCTGGCCGCGTCGTTGCTCACCGCCATCACCGGCTTCCTCGTGCTGCGTGGCGCACCGCCCGCTAAAGAAGGCGCATGACTCCCCTGCGCGTCCTCGTCGTCGGCTGCGGCAACATGGGCACCTCGCATGCCCGCGCCTACCACCGCCTGAAGAACGACTTCTCGATCGTGGGCCTCGTCGCCCGCGGCGCCGCCTCGCGCGAGAAGCTCGCCCAGGAACTCGGCGGCCTGCCGACGTTCGCCGACTTCGAACAGGCCTTCGCGAGGACGAAGCCTGACGTGGTTTCGATCAACACCTACCCGGACACGCACGCGGCGATCGCGCGCACGGCCCTGCAAGGCGGCTCGCACGTGTTCATCGAAAAGCCGCTCGCCGAGACCGTCGACGAAGCGCAGCAGATCGTCGACCTCGCCAAGCAACACCGGCGCAAGGTCGTGGTCGGCTACATCCTGCGCGTGCACCCGGCGTGGCGGAAGTTCATCGAAGTCGCGCGCACGCTCGGCAAGCCGCTGGTGATGCGCATGAACTTGAACCAACAGAGTCGCGGCAAGGACTGGCGCACGCACAAGGCGCTGATGGACTCGATGTCGCCGATCGTCGACTGCGGCGTGCACTACGTCGACGTGATGTGCCAGATGACGCGCAGCCGCCCGGTGCGCGTGTCGGCGATCCAGGCGCGCCTGTCCGACGAGCTGAAGCCCGGCATGTACAACTACGGCCAGCTGCAGGTGACCTTCGCCGACGGTTCGGTCGGGTGGTACGAGGCAGGCTGGGGCCCGATGATGAGTGAGGTCGCCTACTTCGTGAAGGACGTGGTCGGGCCCAAAGGCTGCGTGTCGATCGTCGATCGGCAGGGCGAACGCAAGGCCGGCAGCGCCGACGTCGATTCGCACACGAAGACCAATTCGCTGCGCCTGCACTGGCAGGACCGCGATGCGCAGGACCAGTTCGTGCGCAAGGACGAGTGGCTCGACACCAACGACGAACCCGACCACGACGGGCTCTGCCTGCGCGAGCAGCAGTATCTGTTGGCGGCGATCCGCAACGACGTCGACCTCGCCGAACACCTCGCCGACGCGGTGAACAGCCTGCGCATCGTGCTCGCCGCCGATCGCGCCGCCCGCGAAGGTCGCACGATCGATCTGTGAACGCGCCCTGGCGCGGGACGCTGCTGTTGACGGCGCTGGCGATGATGGCGTTCGCCGGCAACTCGCTGTTGTGCCGCGCGGCCCTTCGCCCCGGCGCGATCGATGCGACGACGTTCGCGCTGGTGCGCGTGCTCGCCGGAGCGGCGGTGCTGCTGCCGCTCGCGCTGCGCACGCTACCACTGCACCAGGTCCGGCACGCCGGCTCATGGCCTTCGGCGGTGATGCTCGCTGCCTATGCCGTCGCCTTCTCGCTGGCCTACCGGGCACTCGACGCGTCGACCGGCACGCTGCTGCTGTTCGGGGCCGTGCAGGTGACGATGCTCGGCACGGCGCGACTGCGCGGCGAACGACCACCGCGCGGCACCTGGTTCGGCTTCCTGCTGGCGACGGCGGGCCTCGGCATCCTGCTGCTGCCCGGCGTGCATGCACCGGACGTTGCGAGTGCCCTGCTGATGGTCGTCGCCGGCGTCGCCTGGGGCGGCTACTCGCTGCGCGGCCGCGACGCCCACGATGCGACGGCGGCGACCACGGCGAACTTCGTGCGGGCCCTGCCGCTGTGCGCGCTCGCGAGCCTCGTCGCCCTGACGATCCACCCGCCGCACGCGACGGGCGAAGGGCTGCTGCTCGCGATCCTGTCGGGGGCGATCACGTCGGGGCTCGGCTACGTCGTCTGGTACGCCACCGTGCGTTCGCTCACCGCGACTGCGGCGGCAACGGCGCAACTGGTGGTGCCGGTGTTGGCCGCGTTCGGCGGCGTGCTGCTGTTCGACGAAGCCCTGACGCTGCGGCTCGCACTTGCCGCGCCGCTGGTGCTCGGCGGCGCCGGCCTCGCCATCGTGGCGAAACGGACCTGATCCCGGCCGGCACGGCGTAGCCGTGGCCGGTGGCTGCTACAGCGGGATGTTGCCGTGCTTCTTCGGCGGGTTCGAATCGCGCTTGCTGCGCAGCAGTTCGAGCGCCTGGATCAGCATCGGCCGCGTGCGGTGCGGTTCGATCACGTCGTCGACGTAGCCACGCGCCGCCGCCTGGTACGGGTTCGCGAACTTCGCCTTGTAGTCGGCGACGAGCCGCTGCTCTTCGGCCTTCGGATCCTTGGCGGCCTGGATCTCGCGCCGGAACACGATCTTCGCTGCCCCGTCGGCCCCCATCACCGCGATCTCGGCCGTGGGCCAGGCGACGTTGAAGTCGGAACGGATGTGCTTGCTGCTCATCACGGTGTAGGCGCCACCGTACGACTTGCGCGTGATCACGGTCAGCTTCGGCACCGTCGCTTCGCAGTACGCATACAGCAGCTTGGCGCCGTGCGTGATGATGCCGCTCCACTCCTGGTCCTTGCCGGGCAGGAAGCCGG
>SXPB01000126.1 GCA_005776475.1 Planctomycetia bacterium | reverse complement strand
GGTGTGGTCGACGACGATGCGGGTCGGCAACGACGAGCCGGTGCCGATCGGGCGTCCGCTGGCGAACCAACGCGCCTACGTGCTCGATGCGCATCTGCAGCCGGTGCCGATCGGCAGTCCGGGCGAACTGTGGATCGGCGGCGCCGGCGTCACGGCGGGCTACTTCCGTCGCCCGGAACTGACCGCCGAGCGCTTCCGTCCCGATCCGTTTGCCGCCGGGGGCACGATCTACGGCACGGGTGACGTCGTGCGTTGGCGCGCCGACGGCGTGCTCGAGTACCTGGGGCGCAAGGACCACCAGGTGAAGGTGCGCGGCTACCGCATCGAACTCGGCGAGATCGAAGCGGTGCTTGGTCGCCATCCTGGCGTGCGCGAATGCGTCGTGGTCGCGCGCAGCGACGGCGGTGAAGCGGTGCTGGTCGGCTACCTGGTGGCGCGGGCAGCGGTGCCGAAGGTCGACGAGTTGCGGGCGCACCTGCGCGCCTCGTTGCCGGAGTTCATGGTGCCGGCGTTCTTCGTGCCGTTGCCGGAGTTGCCGCGCACGCCCAACCTCAAGGTCGACCGCAAGGCGCTGCCGTCGCCCGACGCGGCCGCGGCGGCTGGCCGCCGCGTGGTGGTGGCTGCGCAGGACGACACCGAAGGCACGATCCTCGCCATCTGGCAGCAGGCTCTCGGCACGACAGTGGTCGGCGTCGAGGACAACTTCTTCGACAGTGGCGGCCACAGCATCCTGGCGGTTCGGGTGCATCGCGAGATCGTGCAGCGGCTCGGCGTCGAGTTGCAGGTCACCGATCTGTTCCGCTTCCCGACCGTGCGCACGTTGGCGCGGCACCTGCAGGCCGGCAAGTCGGCGCCGACCGCAGCGCAGCAGGCGATGGAACGCGCCAAACAGCGGCGCAACCTGCTGCGGCGCAGCTGATCCGCGACGCGCGACCCGGAAACGAACGCGCCCGGCTCCACGCGAGTTGGAGCCGGGCGCGTCGTTCGCCCGATGGGCGAATCCGCGGGACTGTCGGATCAGCTCACTGGCAGCCCGTGGCGGCGACCCGCACGGTGAGGCCGTTGCTGAGACCGAACAGGCCGAGCACCGGCGGGGCCGGGATGAAGCTCGCCGCCTGGAAGGTCAGGTCGAGCGGCGTGATGCCCGGCGCCAGCGGCGCTGGCACCACGGCGAGGCCCGCACCGTTGGTCAGGTAGGCATCGACCACCGAGTAGGTCAGCATGTCGACGTAGGCATCGCAGCCCGGCGCCAGCGGGGTGACACCCGAGGTCGTGCTGAACACCATCAGCATGAACGTGTTCGGGTCGCTGGTGATGTGCAGCGCGAAGGCACCGTTGCCGGCCGTCGCCGCACCGTTGGCGAACAGGTTCGTCGCCGGAGCGCCGCAGCCCGCCCCGAGGTAGACCGCGTGCTGCAGGGTCGGGACCGTGGTCGGGACGCTGACCGACAGGGCACCCGGGCCGACGCGCGACTGGTCGATGACCGCCGTGCCGCTGGTCGGGCCGACATCGCTGTCGAAGTAGAAGTTGTAGACCGTGTTCCAGTTGTGCGGGTTGTTGTTGGTGTCGCTCCAGGTGATGAAGCCGCCGGCAACGTTTGCACTCCAGTTGTTCAACGCGTTCTGGTCGATGTCGCGGAAGCCGATGTTCTGCACGCGGCCGGTCGGGCACACGGGCAGCTTGAACGACGCGCCGCCGCGGTTGTTGTCGATGTTGAGCACGGCGTACTCGTAGTGCCAGAAGCCGTTCACCGGACCCGTGACCTTCACCGCGACCTGGAAGCGGCCGTCGGCGTCGAGGTGCGTGAACGTGCCACCGTTGGTGCCTTCGCCGAGCGTGGCGCCGGGCCAGCGGGTCAGGATCGTGCCGAGCGTCGCGGTGCCGGTGGTGGTGGTGGTGTATGCCCCCGTGCCGTTGCCGCCGGCGGGGTTGAACGTCATCGCGAACGGCCGCGACATCGTGTTGTTGTTGCGGTTCTGCAGGCGCTCACCCTCGATGATCACGTGCACTTGGTAGTACATCGTGGCGCCATTGGTGACGTCGGCTTCCTTCATCGTGAGACGGTTCTTGACTGCGTCCCAACCCGAAGTGCTCAGGCTGCGCAGGCCGTCGGCCGGCAGCGGGTAGCCGGCGTTGGCCGGGTCGCCGATGTCGAAGTAGTTGCCGGTGGACGGCCAAGTGCCGAGCCACGGGTTGATCTCCATGGGCGGGCCGAGGTAGGTGCGGCTGGCGTTGTTGCTCGACGAGTAGATGTCCGAGCAGCTGACGCCGAGCTGGGTGCCGGCAACGGCGGGCGGTTGGCAGGTGCCGCCGCAGGTCGACGGGCTGGCGAGCGCGTAGAACGCGTGCTTGCAGTACGACGCGTCCGAGATCTGCACGAAGCGGCCGTTCACTTCCTTGCACACGAGGAAGCCGAACTTCGGGTGGTCGGACTGGATCGTGGCACCGATCGAACCGCCTGGCTCGCGCCACTCGACCGGGATCGTGCCCGGGTTGCACAGCTGGTTGGCGATCGAGACGCCGACTTCGCCGCCGGGATAGGCCGCGCCGCGGCGACCCCAGTCGGTCACGCCATAGATGTCGGTCAACGAGGCGTTGTAGTTCGGGCCGCGTTCGTTGGTTTGGGCAAACAGGTCACCGCACACAGCGGCGACGGCAAGGATCAGGCACGTCGTTCGGGTCATGGGAAAGCGGGGTGGGCAGGCAGGTGGTTGAGGCAGGGAGACTAGGTGCAACGAGGGGCTTCGTCGCGTTGCAACCTAACGCGGGTCGGGAATGATACAACCCGTGCCGGACGAGGCGATTTGGCCGCGCCGTTGCGTTGCCGTCGCACGCAAGTGCGTCCGGCCGCATCGCTGCGGCCGCGACTGCGTGTCAGGGCGTTGGCACCGAGCCTTGGAGGGGGCGCCAACGCACGCTGCGAATGCAGCTCGCGGTCGCGAACGACGCGATGCCGAGTGGCTTCTGCAAGGTCACTTCGGGGCGCAGGCTGAAGCGATGGCCGCTGCGTTCGGCGCGGCACAGTGGCGCACCGTCGAGCGCGGCCGCGACCGCCGCCCCGGTGACCACGATGTGCACGGTGTGGTCGACGTGGTCCGCGAACTGCCGGTGCGTGCGCGTGTCGTTGTGGGCGGCGTCGTTGCCGTCGATGCTCGACAGGCCGCACAGCGAACCACCCCAGCCGCCGAGCACCAGCGTCAGGTGGTCGTCGCCCACCGGGAACGTGATGCCCGCGAAGAAGTCGGAGCCGTCGGCGCGCGCGGCGACCACTTCCAGTTCGTAGCTGCCGGTGGGTGCCGCACCGGTCCAGGTGATGCCGGTGAGTGGACTGCCGAAACCCAGATGGATGCGGCCGTCGCGCACCGCCACTTCCCCCTGGCCGCCGAAGTCGGTGCTGACGAAGTCGCCGAGCGAAGTGCCGGAGAAGAGCGGCGTCCACGCGGGCGCTTCGGGCGCTGTGGGCAGCGCGACCGACGCGCACGCCGCGAGCACCAGCAGCAGGCCCGGCGCGCTCGCGAGAAGGCACGGTGCGCGCATCAGCGGCCTGTGAGGACGGGTGGCGTGCCGCGCTTCAGGAACAGGATCGCCATCGCGTTGCGTTCGATGCCGAGGTCGTACTGCAGTTCGGCCGGCCAACTGCCATCGGGGCTCTGGCTCGTCACCAGGACCATGGCGCCTTCGAAGTACCAATCGCGCTCCTGGATCCACGCGATGCCGGACAGCAACGCCGCGCGTTCGAGGCTGTAGAGGTAGTAGTAGAGCCAGTGCTGCTGGCGTTCGATGGCGCCGGCGTGGTGGCGCGGCGTCATCCACTTCGCCAACCACGCAAAGCCGTCCTCGCGCGCGCGCCGCGATTCGCTCAGCAAGCGGAGGCGCTTCACCGCGGGGTCGGCCAACAGACCCGCTTCGCAGATGGCGAGGCCAGTGATGCCGGCACACGTCATGCTGCCCCAGTTCGGCGTCACTTCGCCCTGGTCCTTGCCCTCGTGGTAGCCCCAGCCGAGCGCGCGGGTGCCGCCGCGCGACTTCGTCGTGGTCGCGTCGGGATCGGCCTTGCGCGCCGCCAGCGAGCCGAAGTCGACGAGCTCGAGGTCGATCTTCTCGCCTTCCGGGCTTTGCGACGCGATCAGGTGGTTGGCCGCCGCTTCCCACACCGAGGTCTTGATCGCGACGCCGCACAGATGCGCCGAGTAGAGGCCGAGCAGTCCGTACTGGTTGACGGAGTTGTCGAAACGCGGCCCACCGGTGTAGTCGAAGCGCAGCAGGTAGGCGGGGTCGCAGCGCGTGTCGACGCAGGCCAGCAACGCCGCCGCCCAGCGTTCGAGCAGCGCCTTGTCCTCAGGCGAAGGCACGCGCGGACTCGGCTTCTGCAACACGCCATTGCGCAGGTCGTCAGCTTCGCGCGCCGGCACGTAGAGCGCTTCGATCGCCATGATGGCGTTGGCCAGCGAATAGGTGTCGACGATGCGCCGCTTGCGCAGTTCGGCGAAGCCGTTCACGACCACCGGGTCCGTCTTCGGGATGCCGCCCTTCACCAGCGCCAGCAAGCCGAGCGCGAGGCGACCGGTGTGGTAGCTGTTGCCGGAATCGTCGGCCTGGGCGCGGATGTCGGGCGCGCCGAGGTTCTCGAGCTGCTTCTTCAGCGTCTCGCAGCCCTTCTGCAGTGCCGCCGTCACCATCGCCCGGAACTCGGCGTCCTGGTTCTCGCGCGTGCTGGCCAGCGTCCACGTTTCGCGCTGCCGCAGCACCGCGACCGCGTCCTTCCAGTCCTTGCCGCGCAGCAGGTTGCCCTTCAGATCGACGGTGAACTCGACCACCCGCGCCGTCGTGCCCTTGATCTCCAGGCGTCGGCGCACGACGAGATCGCCGTCGAAGCCGTAGGAGATGAACGGCCGCACGTGGCGCTCGACGAAGCGTTTGCTTTCTCCGCGCAGCAGCGGTTCGGCGGTGTTCTTGACCGACGCAGTGAGCGTCTGCCAGCCGTCCTCATCGACGGCGGTGGCCTTGCCGCGCAGTTGCAGGTCGCCGAGGCGGAGCAGCCGCCAGGCGTCGACGTTGATCGAGCCGCCGAGCACGCCGGGCCGCAGGTCGGTGGCGAGGAACCAGCCGAGGTCGCGCAGTTCGCCCGGCGGGATCGTCACCGCCTGGCCCTTCGCGTCGAGTTCGCCGTGCAGCAGGATCGGCGGTGGGCGGTAGCCGCCGAACAGTTCGCCGCGCACCCGATTGCCCGCCTCGCCCTCTTCGCGCACCAGCTTCAGCACGTCCTCGGGGCTCTTGGTGCCGGGCGGCAGCGAAGGGATCGCCGCCATCGCCACGTCGAGATAGCGGGCGCCGCCGCCGTCGACGCACTTCACCGCCATCGTGTTGGCGCCCACCTGGATGGCGTCGAGGGCGGCGCCGGTCACCACGTAGCTGCGCCCGCGGCCGTAGCCGTCATCGGCGACGAGCAGCTTGCCGTTCAGCCAGATGCGCACGCCGTCGTCGTGATCGAGCAGGAACCACAATGCCTTCGGCTTCTTCTCGAAGGTCACGCGCGTGCGCACGCACACCACGGTTCCGTTCCATTGCGTCCTGGTGGAATCGGTGCCAACTTCGGCGCCGAACTCACCCTTGCCGAGCAACCACGTCGAATCGTCGAAACCGGGCGCTTCGAAGCCGACCGGGATGGTCTGCGGGGCGCCCGAGAAGTGGCGCCATTCCTGCGGGCGTTCGCCGCTGCCGCCTTGCACCAGCCAATCGCAGCGCAGGCGCGTCGGCGGGCCCTTCACCTCGAACGCTTCGACCGCGCGCTTGTAGATATGCGCGCCCCGCGTGGGGATGTCCCACGTGAGGCCCTGGGCCGCCGCCGGGGCAGCGAGGATCGCGAACGCGGCGAAGGCGAGAGGAGCGCGCATCAGCCGAACGCCAGGCCGCAGTCGGGGCAACGGGTGACGCCGGCGGTCTTGAACCTGGTCAGGCACGCCGGGCACTGGGTCTCTTCCGCGGTGAAGTCGGCGACGACATCCCGTACGGGCATGCCCTGGCGGCGCACCTCGGCCTCGAGATGTTGGCGATGCAGCGCCATCGCGCGGCCAACTTCCGGGCTCGCGACCGCGAGCCAGGCCTTCGGGCTTCAACCGCCCGGGGTCGCGCCACTGGCGACCTTGATGCCGCCGCGGGTGAGCACACCGGCGATTTCGCGCAGCATCTCGGCCTTGCCTTGGAACACCACCTGCATGCCGTCGGGGATCATGTCGGGGCGGGAGTCTACTGGGGCGCACTGCCGCCGCCACGGCCCTCATCCGCTTGCGCCAGAGTCGCCGGGGGCACTCAGTGGGGGGCGATCGCGGCGAACATGCGGTGCACGGCGGCTTCGTCCTCCGGCGTCGCCGGCAGCCCGTCGAGCACCAGCAGCAGGTCGTCGCGGCGCACCAGCCGGAACACCCGCTTCGGTGCCGTGTTCGCGAGTGGGGCGTCGCCCTTGTGGCGCGAAGCGACCACGTCGCGTTGGCGGCCGCCGAAGGCCGGCAGGGCGCTCCAGCCCGCTGCTTCCAGCGGTGCTGCGGGCACGAGGTCGTTGTGGGCGAGCAGCTGCAGCAACCAACGGTCGGCACTGTCGTCGTCCCAATGGTCCATGCCCACCGGCACGCGATGGCCGGTCAGCCACAGCCGACTGCCCGCCGGGCTCGTCCAGACCACCCGGAAGGCGGCGCCGCCGCTGCGCATCGCCGGCTTCCAGTTCGGCTCGCCGACCAGATGCAGGCCGAAGTGCTGGTTGCGGTAGGTGCTGCCGGACACCGCGCCGCCGGTGTGGTGTTCGAGTGGTCGCTGCATCGCCACCTGGAAATCGCATTCTTCGAGCAGGCGGTAGCTCGCCAACAGGGCGTCGATCGCGGCCGCATGCTTGTCCTGGTTCGCGGCGGTGCCACGCAGCAGCAGCAGATGCTGCAGGCCGCCGAACGTGGTCACGTAGCAGCGCGCGCGTTCGTCGTCGGGCAACGCGACGTCGCTGGTGGCACCGCGCAATCCGGTCGGTGGGCGGTGCCGGTGCCCGGGCGGCACCCACGGCTGTACCGCCGCGATCTGCGCGCGCGGTTCGAGCCGATGCATCGTCGCGGTCAGTTCTTCGACGACGCGCATGGCCGGGGTCGCATCCGGATCCACCTGGACCGAGATGTCGAGCGTGACCTCGCTGCCGAGCAGCCAGAAGCGAGCCGCTTCCAGCGCATTCGCGCGTTCGCTGCGCAGCGGCACGCACAGCCAGCCGTCGGCGCCGCCGATCTCGTAGTTGCAGGCCGGGCAACGGAACCGGTCGCCGCGCACACAGCCGTTGTCGGGCGCCACGTCGACCAGCAGCGTGGGCACTGCCTTGCCGTCCGTCGTGTCGGCGAAGCAGTAGAAGCAGTCTTCGGTGAACGCAGTCGTGGCCGCTCTGGCACCGAGTCCCTGCAGGCGGAAATCCTGGCGCACGCGCACCACGGTGCGCGCCCCGATGCGCCGCGGTGTGGTGGCCAGCTTCGAAGTGCGGGTGCGCGAGCTGGTGGCTTGCAGCCAGCGTTCGAGCTGCTGGCGCAGCAGGGCCTGGGCGCCTTGGTGGTCGGGCGCGAAGGCGGCGAGGCACGCTTCGACATCGCCGCGGGCGAAGGCGGCGTCGAGTTCGGCGAGCAGGCTGCGGATCGCGGCTTCACTCGGCGGCGTCGCCGTTGCCGGCGACGACGTCTGCGCCGGTGCTGGCAGGGGCGTCGCCACCGCGGCGAACAGCCACAAGGCGCCCTGCGCGATCCGGGCCCGGTGTGCGCTGAAGTTCATCGCAACGCCCCGGCCGGCGTGTCGCCGAGCAGCAGCCAGACGCCGTCGGCGCTGGCCATGGTGAGCGCATCCGGTTCGCGCCGCCGTTCGTTTTCGACCAGCAGGAGAGCCAGGCTGTTGCCGGTCGCCCGGTGCGCGAATGCGGGAGTGGTGGCCTCGGCGAGGCGCACTTCCCACGACGCTTCGCCGGGCAGGCGCCAGACGAACAGCGCGAACAGCACCGCCGCCGCGGCGAGGAACCACGGCCATCGACTCGCGAGCGGGGCACGGGCCGGCGGCGCTTTGCTGCGATCGCCGCCGAGCGCTGCGAGCGTGCGGGCGACGAACTGCGGCGTCGGCTCCGGCGACACGTAGCGGGCCAGCAAGCGTTGCCAGCGGGCGCGGCGGTCGTTGTGCACGGCGCCGACCGTGCGGGCGATGAAGTCGGCACTCGGCGGCGGCGGCGTGTGCGTCGCCAGCAGGATGCGGGGGACGGCCTTGTCCTCGGCGGCGATCGCCTGGTCGAGGGCGCGCTCGTCGCGGATCACTTCTACGATGCGATCGACGAAGGCGCTGGCGGCGGCGTCGCGGTCGCTCGGCCAGCCGAGTTCGGCAGCGGTCGGCAACGGCAGATCGAGCCACTCGGCTTCGCTCGGGAACGGGCGTGCCGCCAGTTCCGCATCGTCGTCTGGGCGCCGGTCGTTCATCTCACGCTCCCGCCTGCAGGAACGGCGCCAGCTGCTCGCGCAACGACTCCTTGGCCCGGAACAGCCGCGACTTCACCGTGCCTTCGTTGACGCCGGTGATGGTGGCGATCTCCTGGTAGTCGAGGTGTTCGTACTCCCGCAGGATGAACGCCATGCGCTGGTCCTCGCCGAGCGTCGACAGGGCAGCGCCGATCGCGCGGCCGAGTTCTTCGTTGGCGAGGTTCGCGGCGGGTTGCAGCTCGCGCCGGTCGGTCACGTCGCGCTGCGGCTCGTCGGGTTCGGTGGCCTGCAGGCTCATCGTCGGCAAGCGCCGCCGCTTCAGCACGTCGTAGCAATGGTTGCGAACGAACGTGTAGACCCAGGTGGTGAACTTGGCGCGGGTTGGGTCGAACGCGTGCAGGGCGCGGAAGACCTTGAGGAAGACCTCCTGCGCGATGTCTTCGACTTCGCGGCGCCACCCCGCCCCGAGGAAGCGATGGATGGTCGCCAACACCGGGCGATGCAGCGCCAACACGATCGCGCGGCTGGCGTCGTCGTCGCCCGCTTGGGCCTGCTGCACCAGGTTGGCGGTGATCTCGGTCACGTGGGGAGGCTTGGCAAACGGCGCTGGTAAGAGCCGACCGCGCCGCAGTTCCCGAAAATCCGGAACTAGAGCCGGTACGGGATCAGGTCGGTGTCATCGCCGGCGTCGCCGAGGCGGTCCTCGACCAGTTTGCCGTCGACGACGATCTTCTGGCCGCGCCGTTCGCTGGCGTCGAAGGACAGGTCTTCGAGGCACTTCTCGAGGATCGTCATCAGGCGACGGGCGCCGATGTCCTGCGTGGTCTTGTTGGCCTTGAACGCGATCGCGGCCAGCTTCTGCACGCCTTCCTTGGTGAACGACAGCTCGACGTTCTCGGTCTGGAACAGCGCGACGTACTGCCGGCTCAACGCGTTCTTCGGCTCGGTCAGGATGCGCACGAAGTCGGCTTCGGTCAGCGACTGCAGCGCGACGCGCACCGGGAAGCGGCCCTGCAGTTCGGGGATGAGCTCGCTCGGCTTGTGGAAGTGGAACGCGCCGGCGGCGAGGAACAGCATGTGGTCGCTGCGCACGTGGCCGTAGCGCGTGTAGACCGAACAGCCTTCGACCACTGACAACAGGTCGCGTTGCACGCCTTCGCGCGACACGTCGGGGCCGTCGCTGCCGCCCGAGCTGACGATCTTGTCGATCTCGTCGACGAAGATGATCCCGTCGTTCTGGGCGCGATCGAGCGCCTCCTGCACGATCGCATCCTGGTCGAGCAGCTTGTCCGCTTCTTCGTCCTGCAGGATCGCACGCGCCTCGGCGATGGTGAGCTTGCGCACCTTGGTCTTGTTGCCCGGCGAGCGGCCCCACAGTTCCTGCAGCGCCTGGGTGTCGATGCCCATCGTCTCGTTGCCCTGCGGGCCCATCACGCTGAGCGTCGGCGTCTTCTGGTCGCGCACTTCGATTTCGACCGTGCGCGTCTCCAGCTTGTTCTGGCTCAGGTCGAGCCGCAGGCGTTCGCGCAATTGCTGGCGTTCGGCGATGTCGCCGACTTGGGGCGCCAGCGGTTCGGTCTGCGGTTTGCGCGGCCGCCACAGACCACCTTCCATCACGCCGGGCAGGCCATGCGTGTGGTCCTGGTACTCGGCGAGGCCGAGTTCGTCGGCGAGTGCGGTCCAGATGCGCGCTTCGGCGGCGGCGGCGGCCTTGGTCGCGACTTCCTTGATCTTCTCGGTGCGCACCAGCTGCACCGCGGCATCGACCAGGTCGCGCACCATCGATTCGACGTCGCGGCCGTGGTAGCCGAGCTCGCTGTCCTTGGTCGCTTCGACCTTGAGGATCGGGGCGCGGGCGAGCGTCGCCAGGCGCCGCGCGATCTCGGTCTTGC
>SXPB01000125.1 GCA_005776475.1 Planctomycetia bacterium | reverse complement strand
CCGCAGCTGAGCAGAGACTGCGAAGGTCGGCCGGAACGGCGTTGCCTCGTGCGCTCGGCCGCGGTTCTCTTCCGCATGCATGTCCGAACCGGTGCCCCCTGCCGCGCCCCCGCGGCCTCGCAGCAATCTCTGGTTGGAGTCGCGCTACCGCAAGCTGAAGCGCGGCCTGCCACAGACGGTGTTCTTCTGCCCGAAGTGCAAGGGCGACCATCGCCGTCGGCGTGATTGCACCGAGTGCCAGGGCTTCGGCAAGCTGACCAAGGAGTCGGTGCAGGAGCTGATCGCGCGGCGCATGGTGCCGGCGTTCGGCGCCAAGTACGGCGTGTTCCACGGAGCGGGTCGCGAAGACATCGACGTGCTGATGCTCGGCCAGGGTCGGCCGTTCGTGTTCGAAGTGCAGGGTGCGCGCAATCCCGATGTCGATCTCGAGGCGCTGCGCGCCGAGATCGTGCAGCGTGCGGAAGGTGCGATCGAACTGCAGCCGTTCGTGCGGGTGCCGAAGGCGCGCGTCGCCTACTGGAAGGAGACGCATTTCGACAAGGTCTACCGTGCCGAGGTGACGATCGCAGCACCGGTCGATCCCGCCGTCCTGGCGACGGTGCGCGCGTTCGCGGGCACGATCGTGCAGCGCACGCCGCAGCGGGTGGCGCATCGCCGCGCCGACCTCGACCGCGAGCGCGCGTTGCGCGTCCTCGACGTGCAGCCGCGCGACGATGGGGCGCTCGACCTGCGGGTGTTGTGCCAGCACGGCACCTACGTGAAGGAGTGGATCTCCGGCGACGACGCGCGCACGTCGCCGTCGCTGGCGTCGTTGCTCGGGGTCGGCTGCCACTGCCGCGTGCTCGACGTCGAGGAGATCATGACCGACGACATGCCCGGGCCGCGCCTGCCGCAGAAGCCTCTGGAGGCGTGAAGTGACCGTGCCGTTGCCGCACCTGCCGTTGGCGCGCCTGCGGGCCAGCCGTTCGGACGTGGTGCGGCCGCTGCTCGAACGTTCGCCGCAGTGGGGGCATCTGGCGCCGTACCGCTCCGAAGTGGACGGCGAGCGTGGCGTCGTCAGTTACCGGACCCAGCCGGGCTCGTTCTGCCTGCAGGTGCGCTTCCGTCGGGTCCGCGACGAATGGCATGAAGGCGAAGTCGACGTCGTGCCGGGTTCCGTCGTCGCGCTGCGCCTCGTGCTCGACGACGTCGATCCGGCAGCGGTGACGCGCAGCCTCGAATTGGCACCGTCGCGGGCGTTCGCCAAGGGCGACGTCGGTCCGCTCGGTCGCGCGGTGCGGGAGGAAGGCCTGTGGATCCACGAAGTGCTGCCCGACGCCAGTTGTTTCCCCGAAGAGAAGGTTGCCGAGCTGTTGGCGCTGCTGCGCGGCCGCGCCGGGTGGGCGCGGGTGCTCGGCTGGCGCGGCGTGCGTTGGGCCGGCATCACCGCGAAACTGCGCTGCCCGATCGAACGGCCGGGCGGCATCGCACTGGAGCCGCGCGTGCTCGAGGACTTCGCCGGCCTGTCGCTGGCGTTCGACCTCGAACTCACGAACGAGTGACCGCGGGCACCTTCTGCTTCTGGGCGGCGCGTTCGGCGCGTTGGCGGGCGCGGAACGTGCGGATCGCCACCAGGTAGCGCCACACATCGCGGCAGATGCGCACCGTCGATTGCTTGTCGGCGCGGCGTTCGAACCGGCACGGCACCTCGACCAGCTTCAGGCCGGCTTGGTGGGCGAGGATCATGATCTCGCTGTCCCAGAACCATGCTTTGTCCTTCGTCTGCTTGACGACGGGCACGATCTTGTCGCGACGGAAGAACTTGAAGCCGGTCTCCGGGTCGCGGAACGGCACGTCGAACATCGTGCGGAACAGCCAGCGGTAGCCACTGCTCAAGAAGTGGCGCAGCAGGGCCGTCGGTCGCGGCGCCACCGAGTAGTGCCGGTAGGCGGTGGCACCGTCGGCGCCGGCGTCGATCGCGGCGAGCACCGAGGGCAGGAAGCGGCAGTGCACTTCGAGGTCGATGTCGAGGAAGCCGACGATGGTGCCGTTCGCCAGCAGGAAGCCTTCGGTCACGGTGCCGCCGCGGCCGACGTTCTGTTCGTGGTAGACGGCGCGGAAGTTGGGCTTGCCGGCGACGATCTTGCGGATGACGTCGGCGGTGCGGTCGCGGCTCTTGTCTTCGAGGAAGATCAATTCGTAGCTGCGGCCGGTCGCGTCGAGCGTCGCGGTGAGCTGCTGGATCGAGTCTTCGAGGTGGCCCTCTTCCTGGTAGCACGCGATCACGACCGACAGGTCGGGAGCGTTCGAGTTGGCAGTGGACGTCACGGCTTGATGCGCACCTTGTGGACTTGGATGCCGGCGAAGCGGCCCGAGGACAGCACCTCGATGCGGGGGTTATCGAGCAGGTCCCATACCGAACTGTCGACGCTGCGGTGCGGATGCCACTCGTCCTGCAGCAGGTAGCAGATGTCGTCCTTGCCACCGGCGGTAGCGAGCAGGCGGGCCGGATCCGATCGGGCGCGATGCACGCGCAGTTTGGCGCCTGCCAGCAGCGTTGCGTTGTGGGCGGCGAAGTCAGTGAACGTGCTTTCGGCGAAGTCGCCGAGCCAGCCGCCGAACCGCTTGCGCACCGAGTCGCCGAGTTGGCTCGGCTCGACCGGCAGGGCCAGGTTCTTCACGTCCTGGATGCGCGGGTCGTAGTACGACAGCGGGCGCGGATTCGGCGTCGAGGTGAACACCAGCCGGCCAGCACCGTCGGCGTCGATTTCGCGCGTGAGCCACGCGGTCGCCGCGCGCCAGTCGCTGTTCGGTTTGTAGACCGTCCAGTGGGTCGCGTGCAGCTGCCACAGGCCGACCAACGCGGCGATGGCGAACGCGAGCGTCGCTCCGGCCGCGACCTTGCCGAGGGCACCGCGCAGCGACGCGAGGCCGGCGCCCGCTAGCAGAAGCACGAACGGCAGCGTCGGAATCGCCGAGCGTTCGAGGAACGTGCGGTCGTAGCCGACCAGGGCGCAGAGCAGCAGGAATGCCGGCAGCAGCAGCATGCCCAGCGGCACCAGCAGAATTCGTGGCTGGGTGCGGGCGGTGCGCGCGGTTGCGACAAGGCCGAGCAGGACGAGTCCGGCGCCGAGTCCTTGGTGGGTGTAGGCCGCGACGCTCGCCGCAGTCCCGCCCGCCGGAGCGATCGTGTTGCCGTTCCAACACCAGTCGAACAGGAAGCTGGCGAGCCGAGGCAGATCCAGCGCGACGAGGTAGTCCTGCGACGTCTCGAACTTGCCGAGCAGGCGCTTGCCGAGCACGAACAGCCCGAGCACCACGAACGCAGCGCCATGCCAGCCGACGATCGCGCGCACCGGCGGCCGGAAGCCGCGCGCGAGGATCGGCGCCAACACCGCAACCGCCAGCACGAACGCGGCGAGGTAGTAGTGCAGGAAGCACATCGCGAACCCGTTCGCGATGTGCAGGGCGAGCAGGCCGCGGCGAGCACGTTCCTGGGCATCCAGCAGGCGATCGAAGGTCCCGACCAGCAGCAGCGTCTGCGCCACCATCGGCGCGTACAGCCGGGCTTCGGCCGAATACCAGATGTGCGCCGGCGACAACGCCAACAGCACGGTTGCCCAGCGCGCCGCGGCGTCGCCGACCAGGCGGTGCCCGGCCCAGTACACCAGCGGAATCGCGGCGAGGCCCGACAGCAACGCCGGCAGGCGCAGCGCCAGTTCGCCATCGCCGAACAGCCGGGCCCAGAAGTGCATGAACGACACGAACAGCGGCGGATGGACGTCGACGTAGAGCGTCGCCAGCCACTGTTCGAAGGTGCCGATGCGCTGGCTCGACATGCACACTTCGTCGAACCACAGTGCGCGGCCGAGCAGCGGCAACCGCAGCGCGAGAGCCGCGGCGGTGACCACGAGCACGAACGCGATCGGCGAGCGGGTGGCGGGAGCGATGGACGACATGCGCGGCCGCCAGAGCCTATCGAGCCTGCCCCGCGGATGCTCGCGCGCCGCCTTCCTCCCGTTCAGCGGCCTTGCGCCCGATCGGCCCAGGCGTTGTAGCCGCGGTCGAAGCGGAAGACGAGGCGGCGCGAGCAGCGATGGGTCGCAGTGAAGGCGCCGGTGCCGAGGTCGACGGTGCCCGCTTCGAGCATCGCCGGAAAGTCCAGGGCGAGATCGACGACGGTGGGGAGGCGCATGGCGTCGCCGAGCCAGGGACCTTCCAGGCCGGTCAGGCCGCCGTACAGGGATTCGTTGGTGAACCAGCGGCGCAGGTCGATCGAGCCGCCGCCGTGGTCGAGGAACTGGGTTGCCAGATACCCTCCGGCGGTGAACAGCGTCAGCCGGTACGCCATCGGTTGCACGTCGGGCGTGCGCAGGGTCGGGCGCAGGTCGGGGTCGGCGAGCAGGCGATCGAGCTGCGGAGTGGTGAGGTCGACGACGCCGAGTGCATCGAGCACGCCTTCGACGCGCAGCTCGGGCAACGTGGGCGCCGCTGGCGCCAAGACGGCAATGCCGTCGCGCAGGACGAAGGTCGAACCGAACGGCAGCGCCGTTTCCCGTCCTGGCGGATCGAGCCGGAATGCGCCCGGTGCATTGGTCAGCGGCCGATGCGCGCACAGCGGGATCGGGTCGGTGACGAACGGCGGGGCGGTCAGGCGATCGACGGCGAAGTGCATCTGGATCACCGTGCCGTTGCGGTTCATGTTCGGCAGTCCGACGACGACCATCGGTGCGGGCGGGTTCCGTTGCGCCTCCGCGAGGATCGCCGCGTGGTAGGTGTTCGACTCGCGGTCGGCCTCGTGTTGCACCACGCGCATCGCGACGAACGGCGGCACCGCGGCGACCAGCAAGGCGATCGTTGCGATGCGCCCGCCCGCGGCGGCGATGGCGCCGAGGCCGAGCAGCGGCACGTAGCAGTAGCGCAGCACCTGCGGGTTGTGGGCGTGGACCAGCATCGTCGCCGTCGGCAGCAGCGCGATCGCCGCCGCCACGGCGCCGCCCAGCACGACGCGCGCGTTGCTGCGCAGGGCGAGTCCCAGCGCCACGACCGTCGGCAACATCCCGCTCGCCAGCGACAACCAGTACGGCGTGTCGGGAGTGGACGCGACCCAGCGCCAAGGGGCCGCGAGGTGCGCCAACGTGGTGCCGAGTCCCCGCAGCATCGCCAGCGGTGCGATGGCGTCGCCGTCGTAACCGCCGAGCTTGCCGAGCAACAGCAGGCGCAGCGGCAACCAGGCGACCAGCAGGATCCACAACGGTGCCGTGGTGCGCGCAGCGGTGCGCATTCGCAAGGGCCAGGTGCCCGCGGCGGTGCCGGCGCACAGGAACATCGCCAGCAGCGGCAGCACGAGTGCGTTCTCCTTGCAGAACAGCGCCATGACCATCGCCACCACGGCGGGCCAGGTGCGCGCCACTTCGCCGTGGGCACGCGCCGCCTGGGCGCGCAGCGCCAACAGCAGGCACAGCAGGATCCACGGCGTCGAGTAGCTGTCGACGCGGCCGACGGTCCACGCGATCGCGCCGATGTGCGATGGCGCCATTGCCCACACGAGCCCCGCGGCGAACGCGGCCCCGTTCGGGACGAAGTGTCGCCACACGCGCGCCGCCAGGTATGCCGACACGCCGTGTGCGAGCACGTTGCCGAGGTGCGACCAGAACGGGTTGGTGCCGCCGAGGCACTGCTCGAACCAGAAACTGACGGTGATCAGCGGGCGATGGAAGATCCAGAAGCCGACCACGCCGTACTGCTGGCCGACGAAGTCGTGCAGCACGTTGTCGCCGTCCTGCACGTAGTGGATGGCGAAGTAGTCGTCGCTCTGCCAGGCGGGCCCGATCGGCCACCATGCGGCCACTGCCAGCAGCGGCAACAGCCAGAACCAGCGCGGTGCTGGCGCCGGCTTCATGCGCGGGAGCGAGCCTTCACAGCATCACTCCCATCACCGTCATCTCCATGATCATCTGGCCGTTGGCGAACACCTGCGCCGCCATCTTCGCCAGACGCCGCCCGGAGACGACGCAGCTGCCGCTGACGAAGTAGACGCGCGCCGGCGGCACGACCTGGCCACGGATGCGCACGTCGTCGAGACCGGCGAGACCGATCATGCGGTGCTTGGCCCAGTCGCTCTTCTGCTTGACCAGGAAGGTCGCGATCTGCGCCGCGCCTTCGATCATCAGCACGCCCGGCATGATCGGCCGACCGGGCACGTGGCCGCGCGCCCACCACGGGTCGCTGCCCCATTCCTTGTAGCCAACGGCGATGCCCTTCTCGGCGTCGTAGTGGCAGATGCCGTCGAGCATCTGGAACTCGTGCGCGTGCGGCAGCATCTCGCGCAGCACCGCGTCGGGGACGACGTGTCGGCTCAGATCGAGGCTCTGCAAATCGACGATCGGTTGGCCCATGCAGGCGCGCGACTCTAGCGACGCTGCGCGAGTGCGGGAAGCGTGCAGTGCCCGGTTCAGCGGGCCGGAACCAGGGTCACGTCGATGGTGATCGGATCCTGGCCACTCTTCAGCGTGCGCTGGCAATCCCACAGCGCGCAGCCTTGGCGCGTCACCGAGAACTGCCAGACGCCGGGTTGCAGGTGTGCGAAGTCGGCGAAGCCACCGAGGTCGGTGGTGAGTTCGCGCATGCAGAGGCGGATCTGGTCGGTCTTCGTCGCCACGACCTTGGCGTCGGCAATGCCATAGCCGGCACGGTCGTGCACGGCGATGCGCACGGGCACGCCGCGCGACACCAGCAGGGTGTGGCTCTGGCCTTGGACCTTCGGCCCGAACGAGCGGGCCCCGGGTTGCACGGTGATCGTGTGGGGCTCGATCAGCGACTGGGCGCCGGAGGTTGCGAACACCTGGTACTCGCCGCGCAGCACGCAATCGAACACCACGCTGCCGAAGGCGTCGGCGGTGCCTTGCTGGCCGGGTCGACCGGCGGGATCGCCGATCGGCATCAGCCGCACGTCGATGCCCGGGAACGCGCCGTTGTCCTGGTCGCGCACCAGGATCGACAGCGGCGCGCCGGGCGTGATCGACAGCAGGATGTCGTCGTAGTAGGCGGTGGTGGCGTCGATCGTCACCCGCCGCTCGGAGCCGTTCAGGCCCGGGGAGTGCACCGCGATCACGTACGGATACTCCGAGAACGGAATGCCGGTGATCTCGAAGGTCGGCGTGCCGCGCCCGCGCTGCACCGGCACGACGCGATGGAACGCGGGAACGAACTTGCCGTTGGTGACCGGATTGCGGGCCTCGGCGACGCTGACGCTGATCGACTCGATCTTGTCGAGGATCGACACCGCGAGCTGGATGTCGCCTTTGACGATGCCGTGGGTCCAACCCGCGGTTTCCTTGCGCGAGGCGGCGGCGTCGGCGGTGCCGGTGGTGCCGACCGTCACCGAGCCGGTGGCGGGCACCACGTCGCCGGCAGGCGGCGGCACCTCGTCGGGATCGGTGGCAGGGCTGCCGGCGGCCTCGGCGGCCGGCTCAGCCCCGTCGGGGATCAGTTCCTCGGCGTGGGTGTCCTGCGCGAACAGCGCGATGCCACCGAGGGCAACCAACGCCATGGCGGCGCCGAGCAGCGACAGATCGCGGGGGGTCATGCAGGGAGTGGGGTAGCGCAGCGGGTCCGGGGGATTGCTTCCGCACCGAATAGTAACCGCTCCGGCCGAGGCAACCGCCTGCCCAGGTGCGGAAGCGTGTGGCCATTCCCGATTCTGGACCCGGCCGGCCGGTCACGGTGCTGGCGCGTTGGCCGAATCGGGCCGGCGCGCGGCGCGCATTGCCAACCGAGCCCGCAAGGCGCGCCACGGCCGGCCGTTGGCGAGCAGCAGCAGCACGCCGCCGAACCGAAACAGGAGCCAGAGGTCGGGTGCCGTCGTCGCCATGCGGAAGTTGCGACAGCTTCCGCAGCAGCATCAAGGTCCGGCGAAGGGCGCGGCAAGCTGCGCCGCTACTTGCGTGCTGGCGCTACCGGCTCGGGCTTGCCATCGAGCGTGCGCAACACCCGATCGACGTCGCCGAGGAAGCGGCCGAGCCCATCGAGATCGACCGGCGCGGTTTGCGGCCGGTTGCGGGCGGGCTCCAGACGCCGCGCCAGCTCCTGCTCGCGCGCCGCTTCGTCGAGCAGGTCGTTGCGATCGAACATGCGCCCCGCTTCGAGGTGCACGTAGAGGTTGCCCTGGTGGCGTGCGGCCGCCTGGCGCATCGTCGCCAGCGCCGCCTCGATGTTGCCGTCGAGCTCCTGGTGCCGGGCGCGCGCGACGGCGGCGCGCGGGTCGTCGTCGCCGATGCTGCCGAGCACCTCCTGCACGCGCACCAACGCCGCCTTGCGTTCGTGGCCGCTGGCCTTCTGCGCGAAGTCGAGCAGCAGTTCGGCCACGAGGGCCCGGGTGTGTGGCGACGGGTCGAGCTGCAGCAACGTGGTCAGGTCCTGTTGCAGCCGCCGCAGCGACGCCGGGTCGCCCTGTTGTCGCAGCGCTTCGATGCGCGGCAGCAGGATCTCGGCGCTGGCCGCGTTGCGCAGGCGTTCCACCGTGTCGAGATCGAAGATGGCGTCGCTGTACTGCTGCAGCCGATGGTGGGCGCGCGCCCGCACCAGCCAACCCGGCGCGAAGTTCGCATCGCGCGCGATCGCCCCCGACGCCGCCGCGATCGCCGCCAGCAGCAGGTCGTCGCGATCCTGGCGCGTGCGCAACCGGTCCTGTTCGTCGCGTTCGGTCGCCGCCAACGCCAGCAGGCGTTCGGCTTCCGCCAAGCCGCGCGCGAGCGCGTTGTCGTGGCGTTCCTGCACGAACAGCAGGGCGCCGAAGGCGAACAGCAGCGACGAAGCGAGCAACGTCGCCAACAGCGGTCGCCGCACGCAGAAATTGGTCGCGTGGCGCAGGGGCCCCGGCAGGCGCGCCAGCACGCGTTCGTTGCGCAGATGGCGTTCGAGGTCCTCGGCCAGTTCGAGTGCTGCGCCGTAGCGACGGGCCGGATCCTTGGCCATCGCCTTCCGGATGATCGCCTCGACCGGCCGCGGCAGGTCGTCGCGCAACCAGCGTGGCGACTTCGGTTCCTTCTCGGTGACGGCCTTGAGCACGCTCTGCGCGGTGGGGCCGTCGAACGGCGTCTGGCCGGTGACCAGCGCGTAGAGCGTGGCGCCGAGCGAATAGACGTCGGCGAGCGTGCCCGCGACCTGGGTGCCGCCGAGCACCACTTCGGGCGCCATGTACATCGGGGTGCCGACGATGGCGCCGCTTTCCGTCATCGAGCCGGTGCCGGTTTCGCGCGCGAGGCCGAAGTCGGTGATCGCGATCTGCACGGCCTCCGGGCCGCGGTCCTTGCTGTCGCGCAGCATCACGTTGCCGGGCTTGATGTCGCGATGCACGACGCCGCGGTCGTGGGCGTACTGCAAGGCGCGGGCGACGCGCGCGGCGATGGCGCAGGCCTTCTGCACCGGCAGCGGTCCGACGCGCAGCCGATCTTCGAGCGTGACGCCGTCGACGAACTCCATCGCGAACCAATGCAGGCGGCCCCGCTGCCCCTGGTCGAGGTAGGCGACGATGTCGGGGTGCTGCACGCGCGCCATGATCCGGCCTTCGCGCAGGAATCGGGCCAGCGCGCGCTCGGTGAGCGTCAGGCTCGGCGGCAGCACCTTGAGCGCCACGCGCTGGCCGGTCGCGCGCACCCGGGCTTCGTAGACGATGCCCATCGAGCCCTTGCCGACTTCGCGTTCAATCGCGAACTGCGGCAGCTCGAGCGCCAACGTCTCCGGCGCGAAGGTGTAGAAGTCGCGGCGTTGGCCGAAATCCGGCGAGTCGCTCACGGCGGTTCAGGTGCTGCGCACCACGTCCTGGATGCGCGTGAGGTCGGCAAGCAGGGCGGGCAGGTCGGTGAGGCGCAGCATGTTCGGACCGTCGCTCGGCGCGCGGTCCGGATCCTCGTGCACTTCGAGGAACAGCCCGTCGATGCCGCAGGCGACCGCGGCGCGGGCGAGGAACGGCACCTTGGTGCGGTCGCCGCCAGTCGAGGTGCCAGCGCCGCCGGGTCGCTGCACTGAGTGCGTCGCGTCGAACACCAGCGGCTGGCCGGCCGCGCGCATGGTCGGGAAGCCGGCGAAGTCGACGACCAACGTGCGGTAGCCGAACGATGTGCCACGTTCGGTGATCATCACGTTCTCGTTGCCGCTCGCGAGCACCTTGCCGAGCACGTTGGGGATGTCGTCGGGCGACAGGAACTGGCCCTTCTTGACGTTGACGGCGCGACCGGTGGCGGCGGCGGCGAGCAGCAGGTCGGTTTGCCGGCACAAGAACGCGGGGATCTGCAGGCAGTCGACGACTTCGCCGACGGCGGCGCACTGCTCGCGTTCGTGCACGTCGGTCAGCACCGGTACACCGAGCTGGCGTTTGATCTCGGCCAGGATCGCGAGGCCGCCGTCGATGCCCGGACCGCGGAACGCGGTGCCGGCGGTGCGGTTCGCCTTGTCGAAACTGCATTTGAACACGAGCGGGACCTTGGCTGCCTGGCAGGCCCGTTGGATCGCTTCGGCGTGCCGCAAGCAGTGGTCGCGGCTTTCGATCACACACGGGCCGGCGATGAGGGCGAACGGCTGGTCGCCGCCGAACGTGACGTTGCCAACGCGTACTGCGCGCACTCGAGCAGGTTTCGACATGGCCGTCGATGCTAGCCGATGCGAGGCGCATTCTGCGAACAGGTTGGTCCCGGTCCGGAGCCGGGCTGCGGTCATGCGTCCATTGGCAACCGCGTTGGTCCGGCAGGGTGACCTACACCCAGAACAGCGTCCCGGAAGCCGCTCCGACTTCGGGTGTCTACCTCGGTGCGACGATCATCAGCATCGGCCAGCCTACGGCACGCAGCTGTTCGCCCAGTCGGCGGCGCTGATCGTTCCGAACAGCCTGCCGAACGGCCAGAACGCGTTCGGCGCAGCGGTGAGCAACGCCGTCGCGAGCTTCCTCTCGACGCGGTGATTCACGGCGAATGAGCCAGCACTCATCGCAAGATGCGATGCGACGGGCCCGATGGTTTCGACCACCGGGCCCGTTTTCGTTTGTGGTCGTGTCTGCCGCCCACAGGCATTCGCCTAGGCGCAACCGGTTGCAACGAATACGGCACACGGCCCGAGTTGTCGGTGCTGCACGTGGAGGTATCGTGCTTCGCCCGATCGTTGGCATTCGCTCCTGCCTGGGCCAACGACGAGACCCTAGACAACAACCATGATTCGTACTTTCACGCTCGTTTCCGCGGTCGCGGCATTTGCCGCTTCTGTTTCTGCCCAGTGCTTCAACGGCACCGGTGGCACTTCCATCGCCGGCAGCTTGATCGCCTTCACGGGCTTCGATCCGGCCCACGACGAAGGTCGCTCGCCGGTGACGGCGCTCGGCTTCGCGTTCCCGATGCCGGGCGCAGGCACGTTCACCGACTGCGTCATCGAGTCCAACGGCCTGATCTACCTGGCGAACGGTGTCAACCCGCCGTTCCTCGGCAACTACGCCTACGGCTCGCTGGCCAACCTCGCTGGCGCTGCCGCCACCGGCCCGCGCATCGCGCCGTACTGGCGTGACATTTGGGCGATGCCCGCCGGCTGGGACATCACCACGTCGTCCGTCCCGGGCGTTTCGTTCACGGTGACCTGGCTGAACACCTGCAACTACAACACCACGGCCACGCCGAAGAGTTTCAGCGCGACGCTGTACTCGAACGGCGAAGTCGACTTCGCCTACTCGGGCATCGTGGTCGAGACGGGCACCTTCGCCGGCCTGTCGGTCGGCAACGCGGTCGGCGGGGCACAGCCCGCGTCCAACTTCGTCGCCAACCCGGTCGGCGGCACCGTGCCGCTGATGTACGAGTCCTTCACCGCGGCGAACTGGGATCTCAGCTCGAAGACGATCCGGTTCAGCCCGAACGTCGTCGGTGGCTACAACGTCAGCACGGTCTGCAGCCAGGTGGCGGCCAACCACTCGACGTACGGTGGCGGTTGCTACGCACAGACCAACTCGGTCTACCAGGCGTGGGCCACGGCCAGCGCGGCTGCACCGGTGCTCGCCAACACGGCGATCACGTTCACGCCCACGGGTGGCGGCGGCTACCTGGTCACCAACGGCGGCGCGTTCCTTCCGGTCGGTTCGGTGCAGGCCGTGCCGACGATCGTCGCCAATGGTGACGACACGCAGACCACCGTGCCGTTCACGGTCGGTTCGTTCCCCGGTTCCGCCGGCCTGTCGATCTGCTCGAACGGCTTCGTGTCGCTCGCGGCCGGCAACAGCACGACGTGGAACCAGTCCACGGCGCTGCTGCTCAACGACCCGCAGACGTCGTTCCGCACCGCGCACGACATGAACCCGACGATCGTCGGCTCGGGTCAGATCAAGTACGAGGAGTCGGCCTCGGTGACGATGGTCACCTGGGACGGCGTGTGGGACTACGCTGGCACCTCCGCCGCGGACGCCAACACGATGCAGATCCAGTGCTACCCGTCGGGTCAGGTCGTGATCGCGTGGGGTTCCCTGTCGCCGCTCGGCGCCTCGGGCATCGGCTACTACGTCGGTTACTCGCCGGGTGGCGCCTCGATCGACGGTGGTGCGATCGACTACGCGACGCAGTTGCCGCACGTGGTGTTGTCGTCGGCGGCTGCTGCGCCGATGAGCCTGTCGGCCACGCCGGCGCCGGTATCGACCGGTGGCTCGGGCACGCTGGTCACCTACACCCAGAGCAACATCCCGGAAGCGGCGCCTAGCTCGGGCGTCTACCTCGGCCTGACGATCATCAGCATCGGTCAGGACCTGCCGGGCACGGACCTGTCCTTCCTCGGCATGCCGGGCTGCAATCTGCACGTCACGTCGCTGGACGTCACGCTGGCGTTCGTCGGTGTCAGCAACTCGCTGACCACGTTGTTCCAGATCCCGGCCGGTGTGCCGTACGGCACCCAGCTGTTCGCGCAGTCGGCGGCGATCATCGTCCCGAACAGCCTGCCGAACGGCCAGAACGCGTTCGGCGCCACGCTGTCGAACGCGGTCGCCAGCTTCATCTCGACGTTCTGATCGAGAAGTCCTGAGTGAAGCCCAGCGGGCCCGGTGGTCGCAAGACCACCGGGCCCGCTGTCGTTTCCGCGAGCGTCGCCCGTCGCATCAGGCTGGCAGACTCGGCCGGTGGCGGGGCGTTCAGTGCGCCGCCAACCACGTCTCGCCGTGGCCCATCGCCACGTCGAGCGGCACCGACAACGTTGCCGCGCTGCACATCGCGTCGCGCACCAGGCGCTGCACCTCGAGCAGTTCGCCTTCCGGCACGTCGAGCACCAGTTCGTCGTGCACCTGCAGCAGGAGCTTCGCCTGCAGGCCACGTTGCCGCAGCGCCTGGTGCACCGCCAGCATCGCGCGTTTGACGATGTCGGCGGCAGCACCCTGGATCGGCGTGTTCACCGCCATGTTCTCGGCGGCGATGCGCTGCATCGCGTTCGTGCTGTCGATGTCCGGCAGCGGGCGGCGGCGACCGAACATCGTCCACGCGGCCTTCGTCTCGCGCGCCTTCTGCAGCGAACCGTCGAGGTAACGCTTCACGCCGGGCAGGGCGCGGAAGTAGGCGTCGATGAACTTCTTCGCTTCCGGCGGCCGCATGCCGGTCTCGGCGGCGAGACGTGACGCACCCATGCCGTACATCAGGCCGTAGTTGATCACCTTCGCCTGGTTGCGCAGCTCGGGCGTCACCATCGTCGGCAACAGCCCGTGCACCAACGCAGCGGTGCGGGCGTGGATGTCCTCGCCCTTCTGGAACGACTCGACCAGCGCCCGGTCGCCGCTCTCGTGCGCCAGGATGCGCAGTTCGATCTGGCTGTAGTCGGCGGACAGCAGCACGAAGCCCTTGCCGCGCGCCACGAACGCGGCGCGCACCTTGCGCCCCT
>SXPB01000124.1 GCA_005776475.1 Planctomycetia bacterium | reverse complement strand
GTAGCAGACGCCGTGCAGCACGTTGATCACCACGACGAGCCACGCGTGCTGCGGGAAGTGCGCGAACACAAAGAACCTCGCCGCGTGGCCGAGCACACCGACGGTCAGCGTCCAGCGCCAACCGAGCTTGCCGAGCACGACGCCGAGCACCGCCATGGTCAGGATCTCGGCGACCTGGCCGATGCTCATCACCGCCGTCGTCCAGTTGCTCGGAATACCGACGGCCTCACTGCCAAGGAACACCTCGGTCCAGTTGAAGTAGCAGTTGTGAACGAACGAATCGATGAAGGCCACCACCCACAGCACAAGCACGAACGGGTGACGCAACAACGCAAACGACTGCAGCCATGCCGGCTTGTCGGATGCACGTGGCGGTGTGTGTGGCAACCCCAAGCTGAACGCCGCCAACAGAAGCGATGCGCAGCCCGCCACCACGAATGACGACGCCCTGGCCGACTTGGCGGCGTCTCCCTTCAAGGGGTTGGCGAACGCCGCCCCCAACCAATCGACGATCCCTTGCGGATTGGCTGACGTCACCGCCGACCAATCGACGAACAGGAAAATGAACGGCCACGCCGCCAGGATCCAGCCGATGGTGCCGCCCATGCGCACGATGCCGAACTCCTTCTTCGCGTCCTTCATCGCCGTGAACGCAATCGCGTTGGTGATCGAGATGGTCGGCACGTAGAGCAGGCAGTGCACGTACATCAGGATCACGAACGGCCAGAACTCTCGCGTGAAGCCCAGCCCCAGGATCGCGAGGCCACCCACCAGATGGCTCACGGCGAGGAACTTCTCGGCGGCGAAGGTGCGGTCGGCGAACTGATTGCTGAACACCATGCCGACGATCGCCGCGACCGGGAACGCGTTCAGGATCCAAGCCTGCTCGCCGGCGGAGAAGCCAAGGCTCGGCAGGTAACCAAAGATCAGCGGCAGCCACGCGCCCCAGATGAAGAACTGGAGCACCATCATCAAGAACAGCTTCCAACGGGTCGACATGCGGGCTTCCGGGGAACGAGGGAGAAGAGGGCGGCGGCAGCGTAGAGAGCCGCCACCGGCGAAGGAAGCTCGCATCGCGGCGCCGCCGCGCCACGACCGTCAGAACAGCACGAAGCGCACGCCGCTGCTGAACGCAAACGGCAACGGGTCGAGCGACGCCGCATCGAGCACGACGAACTGCGCGTTGAACAAGTAGCCGACGAACGCGGGATTGCTCGGGATCGCGAAGTCGAACCAGGTGTGGCCGGCGAACCCTGTCGAGTGCATGACCTGTTCGTTGCCGGTGCCGGTCAACACGGTCGCTGTGGCGACGACGTCGGTGTGCAGCATGCAGCCCGGGCCCGCGCCAGGGACCGGCAGGCTGACCCAGTTCGGATCGGTGCCGAACACGACGAGCCCGACGCTGGCCGCCGGGAAACCCGTGCCCTCGAGCTGGAAGTTGGCATTGCCGATCGCCGAGCTGTGGTTGGTGAACGC
Source organism: Planctomycetia bacterium (assembly GCA_005776475.1). Classification (GTDB taxonomy): domain Bacteria; phylum Planctomycetota; class UBA1135; order UBA1135; family UBA2386; genus UBA2386. The sequence goes on along the minus strand of SXPB01000124.1, from coordinate 4,940 downwards.
CGTCGGCGTCCTGCCTGCCGACGACACGCAACCGAATCCGATCGGCGTGATGTTGGCGTCGTCGAGTTGCGTGCAGTAGCCGCGCCACTTCAACGGCTGCGAGATCGGCTGCAGGACCCAGTTGCCGCTCACCAGACGCGCGTGCGGCAACCCGACACCGCCGGGTTCCAGCGGGAACCGGTTGGCACCGCCGTCACGCCAGACGATCCAGTAGTTCTGGCTCCCGTTGAGCACGACCAGGTTGTCGAAGTTGGCACCCTGCCAGGCGAGTCCGAGGGAAGCCTGCGTTTGCCAGGTGCCACCGGCAATGCGCGTTCCGGGCAAGCCGTTCGCGTTCTCATCCCACACTTCCAGGGTCATGTAACCGCGCGGCGCGGTCGACGTACTCAGCGAACTGTCGGTCAGCACCTCGGCGGCCTGCAGCAGCATCGAGGTTCCCGGCGTGATGCGGTACGCATTGCCGTTCGGGCCACCGAAGCCGAACGCGGTCAAGGCCGCGCCGATGGTGTTGGTGGCGTCGTTGTTGGCAATGCACGGCGGCGTCTGCGCAATCGCGAGACCGGCGAAGAGAACGGACGCCACGAGGAAACGAGGCAGCATGGTGGACTCCTGGGTCAGAAGGCGCGCCAGTGTGCCGGGCAGCCACTGCCGCGGCAGGCGGCATCGCCCCACTGACAAGAATGTCACTGCGGCGCTTCGCACCGCCGCGGCAGGAACAACACGACTGCCGCCGAAGCGAGCGCGCAGCCGACCCCGATCCAGAGTGCGGGCGCGAACGAGCCGGCCGCGAGCGCGCCTGCCAGCAGGGGCTTGCACGGCAACTGCACGAACCGGGCCAGCGAATAGAACGTCGCCGCCGCCGTCGCGCGCAGCGCCGCCGGGTAGTGCGCCCCGAACAGCGCGCCAAAGCACGACCACGTGCCCGCCCCAAAGCCCATCAGCACTGCCGCCAGCGTGAACGTCGCGAAGTCGCTGCCGATCGCGTCGAGCTGCCACAGCACCAGCAGATGCCCGGCCGCGAACAACAGACAGAACGCAACGAACAGGCGCACCCGACCGAGCCGCGCCGCGAGCAGACCGAACACGACGTCGGCGACCACGTGCATCGCGTTCACCTGGATCTGGAACCAACCGACATCGGCGGCGGCAACCCGGTGTTTGCCCATCAACGCGGCCGGCAGTTCGGCGTAGACGCACCAGAAACCTGCCATGTGCAGCACCAGTACCGCGAGCAACACGGCGCTGGCACGACGATGCGGCGCGCGCCACAACGCCGCGGCCGGCATTACGTCGATGGCGGGAGAAGCGGCGCGCACCGAAGGCATCGCCCAGCGGCCAAACAACGCGAGCACGCCCAGTCCCGCCGACAGCAGGAACACGAGCCGCCAACCGATGTCCGGCAGCGGTGCCACGAAGAACGCCACCGCCGCCGCCGCCGCCATCGCCACCGGACTGCCGGCTTGCAGGATGCCGTGCACGACGTCGCGATCGCGCCCGCGCCAGACGTCGGCGACCACGGCGTGGCCAATGCCCCATTCGCCACCGACCCCGAGCCCGGTGATGAGGCGCGCGAACAGCAACGACGCGCCGCCTTCGGCAAGCCCGGTCAGCAGCGCCCCTGCCGAGAACAACACGATGCTCGCGACCATCGCCGGCCGCCGCCCGAGGCGATCCGCCACCCGCCCGAACACGAACCCACCCACCGCCGTCGCCGCCAACGACGCGCCTTCGATCCAACCGACGGTGACGGGATCGAGGCCGAGTTCGGCGGCGATCGAACGCTTGGTGAAGCTGAACAGGATCAGGTCGTAGAAGTCGAAGACCCAACCGAGCCAACAAAACAGCAGCACGCGCCAGCGGCCGCCGGCCCACAGTCCGGTTGCCGCAGATGTGTCGAGGACAGGCAGGCTCATGCGCGGACGCGACGGTAGCATGCGCGGGCTACCAACCCATCCTCAACAAGCATGCGCACCGCCAACCCCATCTTGCGCGCCGACACGTTCGACGTGCGCGCCCAATCCAACACCGAAACCATGACCATCATGGGCACCGTGCATCGCACGGGCTTCCTGGTGCTCATCGTCTTCGCCTTCGCCATGTGGTCCTGGAAGATGGTCCCGGCCGCCGGCAGCGGCGCCGGCACCGGCAACCTGATGGGCTGGCTGATCGGCAGTGCGATCGCGGGCTTCGTGCTGGCGATCGTCACCTCCTTCAAGCAGACGGCGGCACGCTTCACCGCCCCGCTCTACGCCGCCTGCGAAGGCGTCTTCCTCGGCCTGATCTCGGCGCTGTTCGATCGCGTGTATCCGGGCATCGCGATCCAGGCCATCGGCCTGACCGCGACGACGTTGATGGCGTTGTTGTTCGCCTACCGCTCGGGCCTCATCAAGGCGACCGAGAACTTCAAGCTCGGCGTCACCGCGGCGACCGGCGCCGTGTTCCTGATGTACATGGTGAGCTGGGTGCTCGGCATGTTCGGGGTCTCGATTCCGTTCCTGCACAGCAACGGCATCATCGGCATCGGCGTCAGCATGGTGATCGTCGTGATCGCGGCGCTGAACCTGGTGCTCGACTTCGACTTCATCGAGCAGGGCGAAGCGAAGGGCGCGCCCAAGCACATGGAGTGGTACGCCGCGTTCGGCCTCCTGGTGACGCTGGTGTGGCTCTACCTCGAGACGCTGCGCCTGCTGTCGAAGCTGCAGAGCCGCGACTGATCGCGCGTCACTTGCCGGGGGCAGTGATCGGCTCGATGCGCAGCCCCTCGACGTAGCCGACGCCCTCACCGTTGGCCAGCGACCATTTGCCGCGCATGGTCCGCTTGGAGCAGTCCCAGCGCAGGACCTCCTGCCCGTCGATGCGCACGACGAGCTTGCCCGGTTCGGCACCGACTTCGATTGCCACGGTGAACGCAATGCCGCGCGTGATCGGAGCCTTGCCTTCCACCAGAACATCCCAATCGTCGGTTGCCTGGGTCCACTGGTCCAAGTGGACGCGCCCCTTCCGAAGCCACACGCCGAGCATGCCCGCGTCCTGCGCATCGAGCTGGATCCGGAACGGACTGTCGGTGGCCGCCGAGGTCAGTTCGCACGTCGCCAGGATCCGATAGGCACCGGCCGGGACCGGATCCTCGGCGTACACCGTGCACGATCTGTTCTCGTTTCCGACGAGGACGAGTCGCTTGCCCAGGTGCGTCACCAGGGGCGACGCGATCGAGAACGGCACCTTCGCAGCCTTGATCTGCTTGTGCCACTTCGCCTGGGTCTTCGCCCAGTCCTTGCCCAGCATGCGTTCGACCGCGGCCTCGCGTACGAAGCGCACTTCCTTCAACGCCTTGCTCGGACTCTGCAGCAGTTTTCGGGCCCAATCGTTGCCGCTGCCGGCGAACAACTGCGCGGCGAACACCTTGATCTCCTCCGCCATCGTGAACTCGCCACCGTCCTTCGGCGGTTTGGACATCAACGCCAACTGCAGCATGGGCGCGTCGTCCCTGCCGGCGTAGTTGAAGCGCCGGTTGTCGAACACGAAGTCGACGCCGTAGACCGAAGCTTGCGCCTGCTTGCCTTCCAGCACCCCGTAGGCGAACACCTGAGCGAGCCACGGGTCGGTAGCGACCACCGGCGCCCGCTGCGACGCGAACGCTTCGGCCGCAACGAGCACGATCGAGTCCTTGGTGGTTCGCGGCAACCCGAGGATCGTCAAGTCGGCCGGAGCCAGCTCCGGCAGCATCGCCACGTGCGCTTCCTTCTCGGCATGCCGAAGGAACTGCGGCAGGAAGCCGTTGTTCGTCGAGTGCTGGCGCGCGAGAGTCCGGTAGGCGGACTCGGCCGCATGCACATGGATGGTGGTCAGTTCACCGCGTTGCGTGCCGAGCAACCTTTCGGCCGGCGCCCACGCGGACTCGGCCGCCGCCAGCGCCTCGTCGGCCAGCCGTCCCGTGAGTTCGGCCGCGAGCTTGCCGGCATGGAAGTGAACGACGAAGTGCGGCCCCGTGCGCACGACCGGTTCCTGCGCCGCGAGCGTAGCCCCGCAAGCGAGAACAAACAGACAGGTGACGAGGCTTCGATCTCCCATGCGGACAGCGTGCCGACGCCCCCCGGGGGAAGGCAAGAGTTTGCCGCCCGGCCGCAGCACCGTCGCTGCCGCCCCGACGCACCGCTATCCTGCCTCGCCCATGTTCGTGCCGCAGCAGAAGAGAACGGTCCCGGTTCCGGTCGGCAACGTCACCATCGGCGGTGGCAACCAGGTGGTCGTGCAGTCGATGACCACCCCCGACACTGCCGACCCCAAGTCGACCGCCGACCAGTGCGCCGAACTGTTCCTCGCCGGCAGCGAACTCGTGCGCATCACGGTGAACACGCAAGAAGCGGCCGCCGCGGTGCCCGAGATCCGCCAGCGCCTGCGCGACCGCGGCCTCGCGGTGCCGCTGGTCGGCGACTTCCACTACAACGGCCACCTGCTGCTGCGCAAGTTCCCGGGCTGTGCCGACGCGCTCGACAAGTACCGGATCAATCCGGGCAACGTCGGCAAGGGCAGAAACCACGACGTGAACTTCGCGACGATGATCGAGTGCGCGAAGGACCACAAGAAGCCGGTGCGCATCGGCGTCAACGCCGGCTCGCTCGACCAGGACCTGCTCGGCGAACTGATGGACGCCAACTCGCGCGCCTCGGTGCCGCAGGATGCGACGTCGATCTTCCTCGAAGCGATGGTGCAGAGTGCGCTGCGCTCGGCCCACGCCGCCGAAGAACTGGGCCTGCGCCGCGACCAGATCGTGCTGTCGTGCAAGATCAGCCGCGTGCAGGAGCTGGTGCGCGTCTACCAGGCGCTCGCCGATCGCACCGACCACGCGCTGCACCTGGGGCTCACCGAAGCGGGCATGGGCATGAAGGGCATCGTCGGTTCGACCGCGGGCCTGTCGCTCCTGCGGCAGCAGGGCCTCG
>SXPB01000123.1 GCA_005776475.1 Planctomycetia bacterium | reverse complement strand
GGTTGATCTCGTCGGCGAGCACGACGTTGGCGAACAACGGGCCCGGCCGGAATACGAAGGTGCGTTCACCGGCCTTGTCCTGCAGGATCGGACCGCCGGTGATGTCGCTCGGCAGCAGATCGGGCGTGAACTGCACGCGGCGGAACTGCAGACCGAGCAGGCGCCCGAGCGCCTTCACCAGTTCGGTCTTGCCGAGCCCCGGCAGGCCTTCGAGCAGCACGTGGCCGCGCGCACACAGCGCGATCACGCAGAGATCGACCAGTTCGTGTTGCCCGAGCAACACTTCGTTGCAGCCGCGCTGCAAACGCGCCAGCAACTCCCGACCGCGCGCCACGGCGGGCACGGGCAACATCGTCGTCATCGTTTGTCCTTGGCCGCGGATTCCGCGAAGAACTTCTGCACGACCGCGCGATGGCGCGGTGCGAGCTGCAATTGCCACGACGCCCCGCCGCGCCCTGAAGGAGTGACGCCGCCCACCGCTTCCCCGCGCAGTGGTGCGGTGGTCGGCACCACCACGCCATCGGCGACCGGCTGCCATTGGTCGGGCACGGGTTGGCCCGCGGGCAATACGAACTCGCGCGCGGTGTCACCCGGCACCGGCGGCCCGAGCCACTTGGGCTTTGGCCTATTCCCCGTCGGGGAACGCCCGCCGCCCGCTTCGCCGCCACCGCCACCGCCACCGCCAAGAAGTGACTGCAACGTGCGCTGGATCGTCTTGGGATCGAGGCCGGCAACGGCGCCCTCGAGGCCGTCGAGGCCGAAGCGTTCGGCGCCGCGCCCCAACATCTCGGCCACACCGCCGAACCGTTCGGCCAACTGGCGCAACCGGTCCGGGTCGCGCAGCAACTGCTCGACGTCGTTGCCGACGGCCGCGAGCGCCTGCCCGACCAACGCACGCGCGACGAACGGCAGCTTGTCGTCCTTGGCCAGCGAGCGCATCGCTTCGAGCGCCTTGCCGGCCAGTGCGGTGCGATCCGCCGCACTGACGCCGCCGCGTTCGCCGCGTTCGCCGCCCGCGACCATGGGACCGAGCTTCGCCAGCAACTCCTCGCGTGCCAGCTGGCCCATCACCGCATCGAGTTCGCGCCACTGCGCCGGATCGTCGGGCAAGGCGTTCTGCGCCAGACCCGCGAGCTTCGCCGCCATTTCGCCGATCGCCTCCTTCGGCAACAACCCGAGCGCCTCGGCGGCCCGCACCGCATCGGCAGCCGCCGCGAGTCGGCCGGCGAACGCACCCGGCAGCGGCGCCGCGGGTGGCATGGTCAGCGAGGACCACGATGCGAGCAACGCCGCGATGGCGAGCGCGAGCACCGGGCGCGGCAGCAAGGTCGCCCACGGCACCGTCGGCAACGCCCGGCGCCAGTCGCGCATGCGCGCTTCGAGCTGCGGGGCCCATTCGCCACCACTGCCGAGTTCGTGGCTGGCCAGCAACAGGCCGTCGAGTTGCAGCCGGCGGTCGAGATGGCACGCCGCCGCCGCCCGCGACAGCCGCGCCCGCCGCATCGCGGCCAGTCCAGCCACGACGACCGGCACGACGGCGAGGGTCCAGAGCCAATCCGGTTCGGGCGGCGATCCGGCGAGGCGCAGCGCCAGCAGCGCCGAGGCCGCCACCATGCCGACGACGAAGGTCGCCCGGCACGCCCCTGCGACGAACGCCCCGAAGGCGGCCTTGCGAGCGAACGCAACTGGGGCGACGACAGACGTGGCGGGCATGCGGCGCGCCTTCGACGGCGCGACAGTCGTTTTATTTGCGAACGCTTCGGGCCGCTACGGCCTTTCCGCTGCAAAGCACGATCGTCCGGTCAGCGCCCGTGCACATCCGGATCGGGGGCGACCGCCTCGTCGACCGTCAGCGGGTCGAGCCGCACGAACGGCTGCAGTCGCACCGAGCACCCATCGAGATCGCAGCGCGCGCAGTAGGCCCGCTCACACGGGTCGGTATGGAAGTCGATGTCGGCTTCGCCGTGGATGTCGCGCAGCACTTCGGCGGCGAGCGTTTCGGCGGCGTCGTGGGCGCGCTGGACACTCCAGAACTCGGGCACCACCAGATGGGCGCTGATGTGCTGGAAGCGGCCGGCGCGGATCGCGCGCAGGTGATGCACGCGGATGATGCCGCCACGCACGCGCGGCCCGAGCACCGTGACCAGGCGCTGCAGCAGGGCCGGGTCCTCTTCGTCGAGCAGCGCCCCGGCGGCGCGCCGCACGATGCGCCAGCCGGTCACCAGCAACAGCACGCCCATCAAGACCGCCGCGAGCGGGTCGAACCAGGCCACGCCCGTCGTCCGCACCAGCAACAACCCCACCACCACGCCGAGGCTGGTCCAGAAGTCCCCCAGCACGTGCTGGCCGTCGGCCTCGATCGCCGCCGATCGATGCGCCTTCCCGTGACGGATCAGGAACCAACCGAGGCCACCGTTCACCAAGCCTGCCCCGATCGTCAACCACAGGCCGAAGTCGATTTGCTGCGGCACGGCGCCGGAACGGAACGCCAGCGCCGCCTGCCACACGATCGCCAGCGCGGCGCAGAACACGAGTCCGCCTTCGAACGCGGCCGCGAAGAATTCGAGCTTGCCGTGGCCGAACGGATGGTCGCGGTCGGCGGGCCGCCCGGCCCACGCGACCGTGCCGAGCGCAAACGCCGAGGCGACGACGTTGACGATCGATTCGAGCGCATCGCTGAAGATCGCCTGGGAACCGGTGATCGCGAACGCCCAGAACTTCACGCCGAGCAGAACGACGGCGACCACGAGCGCCAGCGCCGCGACGGCGCGATGGTTGCCTGCTGGTTGCGTGCGCGGAGCCTCGGCCACGGACCGCGATCATGCCGACGTGGTGCCGCCAGCGCACGCGCGTCGTTTTCTTCGACACCTTCGCCGGCAGGCCTTCCCCCCGATGCCATCGCCGACTGTGCACGGACAGTCCCGTTTCGAGCCGGACGCCTACAGGAAGGCCCCAGCCACTGCCGAGAGGAGTGGATCACCATGGACCATAATCGCACCCCGGCAGACTCCCGACCGGACGAACGCGGTCTCGCGCTGATCCTGGCGCTCCTGTTCACGATCATCGTGAGCGGCCTGACGGTGACCGGCACCATCCTGCTGCAGTCGCACATCAAGAAGAACCGCACCACCTTCGCGACCAAGAACCAGGCACTGCAGGTGGCGAAGTCGGGCCTCACCGAAGCGCTCAACTGGATGCGTCGGCAGACGTCGCAGCCGGTCCTCGAGTTCGCGCCGCAGCTCGACACCGGGGCGTCGCCGCCGGTCCTCGACACCATCGAACCCGACATCGGGCTCGTTCGCGAGTTCAAGATCACCGGCAAGATCTGGGCTCGGTACGAAGTGTGGAAGCAATGGGATGCGGACCCGATCTCGACGCGCCTGGCTTGGCGTCAGCAGTACCAATGCAAAGACGTCTCGCTGGCGCGGGCCGACGCGACGCCGGGCACGGTGTGGCGGCTGCGCAGCGTCGGCTACATCTACGAGCTGGCCGACGACACCATCGCCTTCAACGTGGCCCCCAACCGGGTGGTCGCCTCGCAAATCGCGGTCAACGAAGTTCGCCGCATGGTGATCGGGCTGCCCGGCCAGGCCGCGGTGAACGTCGGCAACGGCAGCACGTGCTTCATCAACACCAACGGCCGCATCGTCGGCGGCACGACCGGGGCTGGCATCTACTACCCCGCGGGCACGGGCACTCCGACCACCGGCCCCCTCGCTGCCAACCGAGTGACCGGCACGCCGCGTTTGGCCACCGCCGTCGAGTACGACGGCAGCTACGAAGCGGTGTTCGGTGTCACCTTCGACGAACTGTCGGCGATGGCGACGCTGGTCGTCACCGATGTAGACGACTTGCCAAGCCCGGTGCCCGAGATGGGTATCACCGTAGTCGACGTCGGCGGCGCCGTGCAGTTCAACGCCTCGACGCCATTGCTCGGCACCGGCATCGTCGTCGTGCGCGGCAACTGCACGATCGCGCAGGGCAGCAACTCGAACTTCTCGGGCCTGCTCTACGTCGAAGGCAACCTGACGGTGCGCGACCCGTGCGAGATCAACGGCTCGGTGATCTGCACCGGCACGATGACGGTGCAAGGCGTGCCCGACTTCGCGACCATCAACTTCGACGGCGAGATCCTGAACACGTTGATGACCGAACTCGGCAACTACCGGATGAGCCACACCACGTGGCTGCCGCGCCTCAACCGCTGAACCGCGCCGGCACCGCCGGGTCGCTCAGCGCCCGGCGGTCAGCAACACCGCGTTCAGCAGCAGCAGGTTGAGCCCGTCGGCGAAGGCGCGCACGTTCGGATCCTCGGCGAACGCGACGACGTGGCCGCGCCCATGCGGCTGGTGCACCAGCCACGCCTTCTGCGGCAGTTGCCGTTTGCTCTCGTCCCAGACGAAGCCCGCGCGCACCAAGTTCTCGGCCTTCTCGTAGATCGCGACGTTGGTGCCGCGGTCGAGCTTGAGCGGCGTGAACACGTGCGAACTGTCGTGCACGACGCTGGCGTTGCCGCGGTAGCCGAACCCGAGCCAGTGATCGGGATCGATCGTCACCGACAGGATCGCACCGGGCACCGCCGGCGGCGATTCCTTGTCGGGGCGGATGGCGGTGGCGTAGTCGAACGGCTCCGCCGCGGGTTTGGCTTCGGGCTTCGCCGGGGCCGTCGCGGCGGCAGCGTCGCCTTCCTTGGCGTCGGGCTTCGCCGCATCCTTCGGCGCGTCCTTCTTGTCGTCCTTCGGCTTCTGCCGCGACTCCGCCTCGCTGGCCAGCAGCCCGACGTCCTTGTCCATCAGCCAGCGCGACGCCGAACCGAGCGTCACCAGCACGCCGCCGCGTTCGACGAATCCCTTCACCGCGTCGGCACCGGCCTTGCCGAGCACGCCGCCGTAACCACCGCTCTCCGGCAACACGAGGACCGTGAAGCGGTCGAGCTCGACGCGCGCGAGTTCGTGCGTGCGCAGCGGCGACACCGGCACGCCGTAGCGCTGCTCCAACAGGAAGCGCAGCCAGCCGGCGGAGTTGGCGTTCACCGGCCGGTCCCACGCCATCGCCACGCGCGGCACCTTCAAGGTGAGGCCTTCGTTGGTGCCGAAGTTGGGCCCGGCATCGACCCACGAGCTGTCGGCGCAGTACGGCGTCACGCCGTGCGCTGCGGCGAGGTCGCGCAAGCGACCATGCAGATCGGCGGGCTGGTCGTGCACGCGCACGACGAACGAACCGGCCGGATACTCGACGCCGTCCAACGTGAACTTGCGGTCGATGCAGCGCACTTTCACACCGAGGCGCAGCAGTTCGGCGAGCAACGCGGCGGCACCGTTCTGGCCCCACGCGACCACGTAGGCGACCTTGGGCGGTTCCTGGCGCAGCGGCAACGCGCCGGCCGTCGCCGCCCCAGCCGTCATCTTCGCGACCTCGCCACGCAGGCCGTCGCCGATCGAGAACGCTTCGACGCCGAACAACAGCGGCAACGACCACGCAGTCAGATCGTAGAACTCCAGTTCACGCCGTTTGCCTTCCCGCCGCTTCTGTTCGTCGAGGAACGCCGGGTCCATGTCGAAGTGGGGCTGCAGCAGCACCAGGGCCAACGTGCTCGCGGGCTGCGCCATCGACACCACGTAGCTGCCGGCGGGAAACGTGCGCGCCGCCGCCTCGCCACCGACCAGCGGCTTTGCCTGCGCGCTCACCAGCTCGCCGGTCGCGCGCTGCACTTCGATGCCTTGCGCCAGCAGCAGGTTCATCAGCCGGCTCACGCGCGTGCGATCGCCGCCGTCGGGGAACACGAACGCCCGCACCGGCCCGCTCTCGCCGCGCGCGAGGCCGGCGCGCCGATGCTGCAGGAACGAACGCAACGCTCCGTCGCGCCCATTCGCCAGCGTCTCCAGCGTGCCCATCGAGGCGACGAAGTGGCGGTGCACGCCATCGCGGTAGAACAGCAAGCTGTCGTCGCGCCGGCGGTAGACGATGCCGCGCGCACTCGCCATCTCGAAGGTCATGCCGACACTGCCGTGGAACGTCGGCCAGCCTTCGCCGTAGCCGGGATAGAAGCTGTCGTAGGCTTCGCGCGTGAAGTAGTCGAAGCCGAAGCGGTCGAACCAGCGCGCGTTGTTCTTGCCGTAGCGCGTCAGCCATTCGCGCTGCAGCGTGGTGATCTCGTTGTGCACGGGCGCTGCCGGCGGCGCGAAGTAGTAGCTCGAGTTGCCGCCCATCTCGTGCAGGTCGACGTAGACCAGCGGCCACCATTCGAGGAACGCCCGCACGCGCGCCTGCGTCTCCGGCTGCGACATCGCGAACCAGTCGCGGTTCATGTCGAACAGCGCGTGGTTGACGCGGCCGCCCGGCCACGGCTGGCTGTGTTCGGCACCGAGCGGCGTCGCATCGGGCCAGCGACCGCGCGCCCCGCGCGTCGAATGCACGAAGCGGTCGCGCCCGTCCGGGTTCTGCAGCGGATCGACCAGCACGACGCATTCGGCGAGCACCTTGTCGACGACCGGATCGCCCTTCGCCGCCAGCAGGTGGTAGACCACCAGCAGCGCCGCATCGGTGCCTGACGGTTCGTCGCCGTGCACGCAGTTGGCGAGCCAGCCGACCGCCGGCAGTTCCGCCAGCAACGCATTCGCCGCCGCATCGTCGAGCCCACGCGGATCGGCGAGCCGCTGCATGCCGGCCTGGATGCGCGGCAACCGCTGCAGGTTCGCCGGCGTGCCGACGATCGCGTACCACAACCGGCGCCCCTGCCAACTGACGCCGTATTCCACGAGGCGCACGCGGTCGGGCGCCGCGGCTGCCAACGCCTGCAGGTACTTCTCGACGTCGCCGTGCGCGGAGACCTCGGTGCCCCACGCGTGGCCGGTGACGCGGTCGAGCAGCGGAATCGCCGCGTCGTAGGTCACTCCCGGCGCGAACGGCGGCATCGGCTGCGGCGCCGGGTCGGGAACCTGGGCGCCGAGGGCCGCGGCGAACGAGAACAACACGGGGACGAGTGCGCGCATCGGAGGCGCACCATACGTCCGCCGTCGGCCCCTCGCGAGCCGACGGCGCCGTTCGGCCGGTTACTGGCCGACCAACATCACCGCCGCGTCGGAGATCGCAAAACCGAACGCGTTCAGCGCCGGATCGAGGCTCAGCGCCTGCGAGAACACCTGCGCGCCGATCAGCGCCGCGGTGCTCGGCACCGGGAACAGCACGCTGGCTGCATTCGAAGCCCCGACCAGCGTCAGGGTCGCATCCGGCGAAACGCGCAGCGGGCAACCCGGCATGCCGATCAGGCCGAGATCGACGGGCAACGGGCCCAGCGCCGAGATCGTGCGGCTGAGGCCGAGCGCCAGCACGCCGATGTCGAACGGCAACCGGTCGATGACGATGGTGGCGGCACCACCGAGCACCGGCAGCGTCGACGAACGGTTGCCGGGCACGCCGAGCGAGCCGACGCAGCCGGCCCCGAAGTAGCCGTAGCCCGCGGCGCCGTTCTGCTGCGTGGTGCCGAAGTGGATGGCACCGTTCCAGACGCGCGGCGAGAACTGCGTCGACGCCGCCGCGAAGATCGGCACCGTCTGCACGAGACCGGTGGTGAGCACGAAGTCGGCGTTGGCGTAGGTCTGTGCCGCGCCGAGGTTCGTGTAGACCGGCGAACCGCCGACGTGCTCGATGCCGAGACCGTGCACGCCCTGGGCGAGGTGGATCGGCGGCACGAACGTCACGAACGAACGTTGGTTGACGCCGCGCGACGTGGTCGCCGCGGTGCCGACGAGACGCCATTGCGTCGCATCGGTGACCGCACCGACGTAGGTGCCGGCCTTCTGGTGCACGTTGACCGTGAGCGGCAGGCCGTTGCCGACGCCGCTGTTCACGTGCATGCCGCAGATGGTGATGCCCTGCGGGTTCAACACGTCGAGGTCGACGAAGTTGGTGCCGCCGGTGGCACCGGCCACCGTGACGGTCGCACCCTGGAACGTCGTCTCAGCGGTGGTCGCGACCGCGATGCGCTTCTGCAGCGTCACCGCCGGCTGGCACGCGCGCGTGACCGTCAGCGTCACCAGCACTTCGCCGCAACCCGACGGGTAGGTGAACACCGGGTTCGCCACGTTTGAATCGACGACGTTGTCGCCGTCGAGGTCCCACGCCCACGTCTGGGCGGCAGGCGACGAGGTGTCGGTGAACTGCAGGGTGTTGACGCCGATCAGCGTGTTCTGGAACGACGGCACGACGATGTCGGTCTGCACGTAGTTCGTCTTCGTCACCGTGGTCGCGCCGACCGAGTCGATGATCGTCAGCGCCACCGTGTAGTTGCCGCAGTTCAGGTAGGTGAACGCCGGGTTCGGCAGGTTCGAGTCGATGACCGAGTCGCCATCGAAGTCCCAGGCGTAGGCCTGGATGCCGCCCGGGTTGCCCGAAACCGCGAAGCTGGTGAACTGCACCGCGAGCGGCGAGGCGCCGCGCGTGGGCGTACCGGCGAAATCGAGGGCAACGACGCCGGACACGTAGTGCACCGCGACGTTGGGATGGCGCAAGTTGCCGAGGCCGGTGCCGCTGAACGGGCTCGCCAGCGAGGAGGAGCGCACGCGCGACGAGACCATGTTCAGCGTCGCTTCGAGCGTCGAATACGACGACGGCAGGCCGGCGGTCACCGGGTTCGTGTAGACCGGGTTCATGCCGACGTGGTGCAGCGCCACGCCATAGGTGCCGGGCAGCAGCGCAAACGGCGTCGGCAACACGAAGGCGGTGCGGCCGCCGGTGTGCGTGCGGGTCGCCGTCGCCACCAGGGTCCACGCCGCGGCGTTGAGTTCGTTGCCGAGCAGCGTGCCACCCTGGGCGGTGATCCAGACGCCGAGCGTGGCGGTGGTGCCGGCCGCCGTGTTGCAGTTGCAGTCGATCTGCCTCACCACGATGCCGTTCGGGTCGGTGACGTTGAGGTCGAAGTAGGCGGTGGCGGGCGGTGGGTTCGTGTTGGTGATGACGAGACCACCGACGAAGGTCGATTGGACGGGGGATTGCGCGGCGACAAAGGTCGCGCAAACGAGCAGGGGCAGGAGTCGGAGCATGGCGAGTTGCGAACGCGCCAATATGGTGACGGTCTGTTGGAATGTCGAGTCCCCCGCACGTCCCCCAGCCGCGCCGCCACGTGCTGCGCAGCAAAGCACCACTGGCAGCAGACGGGGTCGCGTTGCTCGATTGGCTGACGCGCCGGTTTGGTTACTTCGACACGGATGGCTGGCGCACACAGATCGAAGCGGGCCGCGTGGAGATCGGCGATCGGCCCGCAAGCAGCGCGACCGTGGTGCACACGGGCGATTCGATTGCCTACTTCCCGGCCGAGGCGCGCGATGCCGCGGCAGAAGTGGCGATCCTGCATGCCGACGCCGACCTCGTCGTCGTCGACAAACCGCCGTTCCTGGTCGTGCAGCACACCGGCGCGTTCGTGCAGTACACGTTCGTGCACGGGCTCGCCGATCGGTTCCCGCCAGCGCCACCGCGCCAGCAACTCGAACCCGCGCATCGGCTCGACCGCGAGACCAGCGGCGTGCTGGTGCTCGCGCGCAGTGAGCGGGCGGCGCGCGGTGTGCAGCAGCAGTTCGAAGCGGGCACGGTCGGCAAGCAGTACGTCGCGTGGGTGCACGGCGTCGTCGGCGCCGATTCGCTGCGCGTCGATGCGGCAATCGGCAACGCCAAGGGCAGCGCGATCGCGGCGCGCCGCGCGGTCGTCGCCGCCGCGACGCGCGGGGCGCGGCACGCGGTGACGGAGTTCACGGTCGAACAACGACTTCCTCGCCACACGCTGCTGCGCGCGGTGCCACGTACCGGCCGCACGCACCAGATCCGCGTGCATCTCGAACACCTCGGCCATCCGGTGGTCGGCGACAAACTGTACGGGCACCCCGACGCGCACTTCCTCGCCTACCAGACGCACCTGAAGCAGGACGGCGATCCGCGCTGGCCTGGCCACGCGGAAGTGCCGCGGCAGCTGCTGCACGCGGCGGTGCTGCAGTGCGCGCATCCAGGAACGGGCGAGCCGCTCGAGTTCAGGGCGCCGTTGCCCGCCGACATGGCGCTCGACGGCAAGCCGAGCCCGACGGCCTGACGGCGACGCGGCGCGCCCGCCGCGATCGGATCAGCGCGGCACCGGCACCAGCACGTTCTTCATCTTCGCCAGCTTCTGCTGCTGCTCGGGCGTCAGCGCCACCGTCTGCTGGATCTGCTTCATCCACGCGATCTGCGCGCGCAACGCCGCATGCGTGCGCCCCGACCGCATCATGTGCAGGTTGTTCTCGGCGCCGTCGCCGCGCGTCTGCCACAATTCGGGTGCGCTCACGCCGCGCGCCAGCACCGCACGCACCTGGTTCGCGCCCGCTTCGTCGAGGCCCAACTGTTCGGCGAGCTTGCTGCTGGCGACGCGCGCGAAGTCCGCCGCGTCCTTGGCCGCCACCGGTTGCCCGTGGATCTGCGTCACCAGACCCGAACTGAACAGGGAACTGCCGTCGTGGGTGCCGGCACCCGGAGGGAAGATCACGCCACTCTGTTCGGGCTGCAGCACCCCGCCCATCTCGCGGAAGAAGCGGTCCTTCATCTCCGTTTCGGCCAGCAACTGCTCGAGGTCGTACTCGCGGCTGGCCTCGGCGATCGCCTGGCTCTCCGCCGCGAACGCGCGCACCAGACCACCGATCGACTGCTTCTGCGCCGCGGTCAACGGCTGGCCCGCCGCGTCGAGCGTGCTCGCGAGCGTGTTGCCGACGACCAACGGGTGCGTGTAGCTGCCGTTCGGGCCAAAGCCGGGCAACCCGGACTCCAACAGTGCCGGCACCTGGTCGATCAGCTTCATGTTGAGCTTCTGGATCTTGAGCAGCAGATCCATCGGCAGCTCGGCGCCTTCCTTCTGCATCGCGGCGACGAGTTCGGCCAGCATCGGCCCCATCTCGGCAGTGACCGTCCCCATCGTCTTCCAATCGAGCTTGGCGAGCAGGTCGGCGTACTTCGCATCATCGAACGTCGCCGCCACCGCAACCGCCGGCTCGTTGGGTTTCGGCGCTTCGACCGGCTCCGGCTCCGGTGGCTTCTGCAGCACGACGGGATCGCGCTGCACCGTCGAAGCATGCAGCGTCTGGTTCTCCACCGTGGCCGCCGCCAGTGCATCCTTGAGCCGCTGGTTCTCGGCCCGCAGCGCCACCATGTCGTCGTTCTGCGCCTCCATGCGCACGATCTGGCCGGCGTTCGCCGCCTCGGTGCGCGCCATCACCTGCCAGGTCACCACGCCCGCCACCACCGCCAGCGTCAACGACGTCGCGGCGACCATGCCGTGTTGCTTCGTGAACTCCATCGAACGTACCTCCAATAGGGTGTCTTCGTGCACGACCAGCGAGCCGAACGGGCCGAGCTGGAACGAACTCGCGCGCTTGCCGTGCAAGCGGGTGCCGGTGGCGATCGGGAACACCGCGGGGCGCTCCGGTGTCGCCTGCGCGACCACCTGGTCGTGCACGACGCACTCGAGCCGGCCACTGCGCACGGTGACTTCGACCGGAAAACTGCTCGCGCCCTGCGGCTGCAATGGCGACGCGTCGTTCGCGAACGCGCCGAGCGCCACCGCGAAACCGAGCGTCACCGCCGCCAACAGCAGGGCAGCGAGCGACCACCACCGCATGCCGCCACCGCCGCCGACCGGTCCCACGGTCGATGGCGAACGCAGCACGGGCAGCGGTCCACGTGATCCTTCTTGCAGCGCGTTGAGCACGCGCGACGACAGGTCCGGCGGGCGACTGCCGTGCAGTTCCTGCAGCGAAGCGTCGAGCAGCCGATCGTCCCAATCGTTCATGCGCCCTCCGCGCGTCGCCGTTCGATGCAATTGCGCAAGCCGGTGCGGGTGCGCCGCAGCAGCGATTTGACGCCGTCGTCGCCCATGCCGAGGCGTTCGCCGATGGTGCTGCGCGAGCAACGCTCTTCGTAGTGCCAACGCACGACGTCGCGCACACGGCCGGTCAGCTGGTCGACGCACGCGCGCAGGTGCCGCAGCGACTCGTCGCCGCCGTCGTCCGTCGCGAACGTGTTCCAGTTCGATTCGATCGCGTCGAGTTCGGCCTGTTCGAACGGCGGCCTTCGGAACGAACGCACGAAGGCGTTGCGTACGACGGTGCGCAGCCAGCCCGCGGTCTCCTTGTCGCTGCGTTCGACGAATGGGGCGCGCAGCACCTGGAGGAAGGCGTCCTGCACGAGGTCGTCGGCGAGTTCGGCGGACGCGCCGAGGTAGCGCACGTAGCGCCATACCTCGTCTTGGTGGCGGCGCACGAGGCGCACCACGGCGTCGCTGGGAATGGAATGCACCTCAGGCACGTGAGCAAGAATCCACGAAGTCGGCCAGAGGGTGCAAGGATTCGCAGCGACCTGTTCTGCGCAACGCCACAAGCGGCGATCGGCGCGCCAACACGACTTGGCGGTGGTCCTTGGCGTCCCTGCGAGCGGTCATTGCGCACCGACGCCGCAAGGGCGACAGTGCACACCGATCGCACCCTCGCCGCAGAAGTCGCTTGGACTACGATACTGATCGCCCTCTTGCCCGCTCCAGTACCTCGCGCACGCACGCCGTGCTCGCGTTCGTTCTCGTGGCGCTGGTTGCAGTGACCTTGGCAGCCGCATTCCACGCGCGGGACATGGCCTGCGACGATGCCTACATAACCTTTCGCTATGCGCGCAACTTGCAGGAAGGGTATGGCCTCGTATGGAACGAAGGGGGCGACCGCTGCGAGGGCTACAGCAACCTGACCTACGTCGCCGGCCTTGCCGCCCTTGGCTGGCTCGGTGTGCACCCAGCGACCGGTGCGCTGGTGTTTGCGTGCGTAGGCTTTGCCGCGCTGGTTTGGCTGCTTTGGCGATGCACGGCGGCCGCCGGTCCGTGGCGCCCTCTCGCCTTGGCACCAACTCTGCTGCTGTTCGCCAACGGCGACGCGGGAGATCACTTGTCACGGGGGCTGGAGACCGTGCCGTTTGCCGCACTCGGCCTCGGCCAGATCGTGGCTCTCGCGGGCCTGTGCCAAGGCCGCCAGGGTCGTTGGCGCATCGTTGCGGTTGCAGGACTCGCGACCCTGCTGTTCTTGACGCGGCCTGATGGCGTGCTGTGGACGGGATGCAGCTTGGTAGCAGCTTGGTGGTGGTGCCGCAGTGAACCCATGGCGCGTCGTCGAGTCGTATTGGCCGGGCTTGCCTGGTTGGCCGCAGGCGGCGCGTACGCAGCCTGGAAGCTCGCCTACTTCGGGCACTTGTTGCCCAATCCCTTCTATCTGAAATCCGGGGCGGGGCGATTCGCGGGGATTCCGGAGACTCTGGCGTTCGCACGTGCCTACGGGCCGCTTCTGGCGGCGATGTTCGTCGGTGCCCTGGTGGCCAGGCGCCGCGCAGTCGAGCCTTGGCTATGTCTGGCCATCGCCGTGCCGTGGCTTGCGTATGGCAGCAAGATCGTGCACGAGATCGGATTCGCGCATCGCTTCTGCTGGCCGCTGGTGCCGTTGCTCGGTTTGGGAGCGGGTGCTGGACTGTCGCGGCTGACACCGGGGTCAGGCCGCACCGTGGTACATGCCATCGCGTGGGTGGCACTGCTGCTCAGCGCCGCGTGGTCGAGTTCTGGCGTGCTGGCAGCGATCCGCGGGCTCAGTGCGCCGCCGCCGAAGGATGTCTACGTCGCCGCCTTCTTGCGTCTCGGCGAGATGATCCGCAGTGCAGGCTTCGGCTCGCAGATTCACTTGTATTGCTCGCACGCCGGGGCGACTCCCTACGTGGCCAGGGCCCATCACATCGATCCCGCCGGGCTCGTCGATAACGGCTATTCACCGCGCAACCCGCCGGAACAACGAGCCGCGTACGAGGCCGCGTTGCAGTTCGATGTCATCGACTGGCACTTGTTCCCCGCGTCGCCCGGCGCCGCGACCTTCCTTGAAGACTCGAGGGCGATTTCCTCGACGTATCTGAATCGTTGGTGCTTCGGCGACGATCCTGACCTCGACGCGATGCTGCGAGCCGCCCAATCGGAGACCGCTTTGGCCGTTCGACGCGAAACCGCATTCGTCTACATGCGCATCCTGCGCGACCACGCGACCTTGGTCGGCGAAGTGACGAACGGACTGCAACGCTGGCGCTCGTTTGTCTACGTCTGGAAGACAAGTCCTCGCCACGACGCCTTGGTCGCCCACCTGAGCTCGCGCGTCGATATCCCGGCTTCGGCGATCGATTTCGACGGCTGGCCGCGCTGACGGTTCTGGTGTCCCAACCCGAGACAGGGTGTTCAAGGACTCGACACTTTGCGCCGAAGAACTGGTCACGCCGCGGCGGCCTTTCGGCCCTGCGGGGGAAGGGGAAGAATGACGTCGATCCGATCACCTGGCGACCAGACGCGGCTGCACCAGATGGAGCAGCTGGCGACCCGGCGCGAACGCACTTCGAAGCGCCTCGCCAGCGGCAAGCGCATCGCCTCCGCTGCCGACGATCCGGCCGGGCTCGCCATCGCGGCCCGGCTCGCGGCGGGCGCCCGTTCGGCGGCGCAGGGCGAACGCAACCTGGCCGACGGCCAGGGCCTCGTGCGCACTGCCGAGGCGTCGCTGCAGTCGAGCCAGGATGCGATCTCGCGCATGCGCGAGCTCTCGGTCCAGGCCCAGAACGGCACCCTTTCCGGCGAAGATCGGCAGACCATCCAGCAGGAGTTCGACCAACTCGCGGCGCAGCTCGACCAGACAGCGGCCGGTACCCAATTCGGCGGACGTTCCTTGTTGGATGGCTCGGCGGGCGGCGGCCAGGCGGTCGTCGTCAGTGACGGTGCGGGCGGCGACCACACGGTCGACGTGCCGGACCTGCGCAGTGCGTCGCTCGGGGTTGCGGGCCTTTCGGTTGCGGCTCCCGCGACTCTGGCTGCACTCGACGGTGCGAGCGCTCGCATCGGCGAAGTGCGGGCGGCCCTCGGGGCTGCCGACAACACGCTCCAACGGCACGGCGAGCAGCTCGGCGCTGCGCGCGAAGCCCAGGAGGCCGCCCGTTCCCGGATCGAAGACGTGGACGTGGCGCAGGCAGTCGCGGAACAGGTCCGCGACCGCATTCTGCTCGGCTTGCAGGTGTCCGGGCAACGGCAGGCCTCCGCGTCCCCGCGTCGCCTGCTCGACCTCATGGGGTGATGCCGATGCGCACAATCTACTACCGCTGCGCCCGTTCGGACCACCACGTGAAGCCGGCGCGCCCGCCGCCCCGCCCGTTGGGGCAGTCGCGATTTGGGACCGGGCGGAGCTGATTTCGGGCTGCGCCATCCGACCGACGCGCCGCACTTCGCCATGCGGACGACCGCTTCTGTCGGTACGGACTGGGTGCACTTGCCGGGTTGACCACCTTCCAGCCAGGGCCATACTCCTTCGCACCTGCCCGCTGTTGCACCGTCGCACGCCCCTGCGACCCAAGGCTGCCATGGAACGCACCCACGTTCCGCGTCGGCCCCAGAGGACTCCGACCCCATGCGCATGTTTGTACTCGCAGCGAGCTTCGCTGCCCTTTCCCCCGCCCAGGATCCCCAGGATTACGTCAACGTCGCGAGCTGCAAGGCCGCCTTCGCCGCCTTCAAGGCGGAGTCGGGTGGCCAGTGGATTGCGCAATGGCACACGGCCACGGGCACGCCGAGCGCCATCTATGGCACGGGCCTCGCCCTGGCCGACTGGCGCGAAAACTCGATTGCCGAAGCGCGTCGCCACGCGCTCGCCCAGCTCGAGAAGCACAATGCGCTGCTCGGGCTCGGTGACAGCGACTTCCGCGAACTGCTCGCGGGCCGCATGGGCCGCACCTGGTCGTTCGTGTTCGAGCAGTACTACCGTGGCCTGCCGGTGATCGACGGCCGCGCCGACGTGCGCATCAACATGAGGGGCGTCGTCGCGATGCTGGGCAGCCAGGCCTTCACGATCCCGAAGGGGTTCAACACGGTCCCGGCGATCGCCGAAGAAGTCGCCGTCGGTGCCGCCTGGGCCAAGGTCGGCTCGCCGACCGGAGTGCCGCAGCCCGCTCCCGTGAAGGCGCCGCGCCTCGTCATCTGGGGCGACATGCACGCCACCGACCTGGCGCCGGTGCACCTCGCCTGGGAAGTTGCGATCAGCAACGTCAACGCCCAAGGCGAAGGCCCGATCGGTCGCTACTACGTTGACGCCGCCACCGGTGCGGTGCTGACGTTCGTCACCGACAAGCACGAATGCGGTGTCATCGGCTGCAACGGCGGCAAGGCGGAAGCGCCCTCCGTCGAGAAGCTGTCGGCGCCGCCCGTACCGACCACGGTCACGGTCATGGGCTGGACCCGCACCGGCAACGACGCCTACAGCGCGCTCGTCAACGTGCCGATGCCCGGCCTCGTGATCAACGTTCCCGGCATCGGCAACGTCACCACGAATGCCAACGGCGAGTTCTCGATCGACATCGCCGCGGCGACGAACATCACGGTCGGCACGCTCGACGGCCGCCACCACAACCCGATCAACGGCGCCAATGCGCCGGCGGCCAACGTCGTGGTCAACCCCGGAGTCCCGACGACGATCCAGCTGTTTACCGCGGCGGCGACGACCAACGAAGCGGCGCACACGACGACGTCGTGGTACACCGACGCCACCAACGAGTACTGCCGGGCGATCCTCGGCAACACGTCCCAGCTGGCGACCGCCAGCAACATCGGCGTGACGGTCAACATCGCCAGCACGTGCAACGCCTACTACACGGGCAACACGATCAACTTCTATTCGGAAGGTGGCGGCTGCGCGAACACCGCGTTCTCGACCGTCGTCGCCCACGAATGGGGCCACGGCATCGACGACCGCTACGGCGGCATCGCCAACAGCAACGCCGAAGGCCTGAGCGAAGGCTGGGGCGACATCATCGGTTGCTACCTCAACGACACGCCGCTGCTCGGCAGCGGCTTCCAGTCGCCGGGCGTCGCGCTGCGCAACGGCAACAACACGCTGCTGTGGCCGGCTTCGGGTGGTTCGCCGCACACCGCCGGCCAGGTCTGGATGGGCTTTGCGTGGAAGCTGCGTGAACGCGCCCGCGCCGGACTCGGCACGCCGGCCGCGATCGCGCTCACCAACGACATCGTGATCAGCACGCTCGTCGCCGACGCGTCGACGCGTGAGGACGCGGTGCGCGAAGTGTTCATCGCCGACGACAACGACGGCAACCTGCTCAACGGCACGCCGAACTACACGTTCCTCAGCGGTGCGGCGACCGACAAGGCGATCCCGTATCCGCAGATCCAGCTGGCGTCGATCTCGCACACGGCCCTCGGCAACACCGCGCAGCGCCTGACGCCGCGCCAGGTGCTCGCGACGGTCGCGCCGATCAGCGGCTCGATCACGCAGGTCCGCCTGCACTACAACGCCGGCACCGGCAACCAGGTGCGCAACATGCACCCGACCGGCGCCGTGAACGGCTTCCAGGCGCTGCTGCCTGGCTTGACCACGGGCGCCGTGAGCTACCACATCGAAGCGGTGCACAGCACGGCGGCGATCGTGCGCTTCCCGACTTCGGGTGAACTCAGCTACTCGATCACCGGTGGCACGTTCGGTGGCTTCTACGCCGAGAACTTCGACGCCGGCGCTGCGGGCTGGACCAGTGTACAGGTCGCCGTGCAGAACGACTGGCAAGTCGGCGACCCGGCCGGCAAGTTCGGCACGTCGCAGGGAGTGGCGTGGACCGACCCGCAGACCGCAGCTTCGGGCGCCAACTGCTATGCCAACGATCTCGGCAACACGATCGGGACGCAAAACTGGAACGGCGCTTACGGCGCGAACGTCGAGAACTACCTGCGCTCGCCGCTGATCAACTGCACGGGCAGAACCGGTGTGGTGCTGCGCTTCAAGCGCTGGTTGACGGTCGAAGAAGCAGCCTTCGACCAGGCGACGATCAAGGTGAACGGCGTTCTGGTGTGGCAGAATCCACTCACCGGCCACCTGGTCGATACGTCCTGGCAGACGGTCGAGTACGCGCTGCCGATGGCCGACAACAACCCGAGCGTGCAGATCGAATGGGGCATGAACTCGGATGCCGGCCTGCAGCTCGGCGGTTGGGCCATCGACGATGTCGAACTCGGCGAAACGATCGCGCCTTCCGTCGATTGCGATTGGAAGCTGCTGCCGGAGCAAGCGGCGCAGGGCGCGTCGATGCTCGGCACGATCACGACGCCAGGCGGCTCGCGGCCGTTCCTGCTCGGCCTCGGCGACACGATCGGCCCGACCGCGGTGCCAGGCTTCCCGATCGTCTTCATCGGCGGCGCGATCACCGTGCTCGGCGGCTCGACCGACGGCAGCGGCAACGCGACGTTCCCGGCGACGGCGCCGGCGGTGCCTTCGGCGATCGGCGTCTACCTCTACAGCCAGGTGCTGACAGTCGATGCGGGCTTCACGACGTTCGTCACGTCGAACCCGTTCTTCAACATGTTCACGCAGACGCCGTGATGGTGGCGTGATCGCGGCCCGCTCGACGCGGGCTGCAGGTCGCGACGCGCCCGCCCAGTGCGGGCGCGTTCGTTTCCCGCGGGCAGGTTCGGGGAACGGCCGAGAACGACCGCGACGGGACCACGCACTCGCGGTCGAAACCATCGGCATGCGGCGCAACGGCGGACGCCTGCGCGCTTCGCGGCCGACCCGGATTAGAAGGTCACGCCGCAGCCGATGAACACCAGCTGCCGTTGCAGTTCGGTGCGATCGCGCGAGCCGTAGAGATCCGAGTCGATGGCGCCGAACGTCGCGTGTTGCAGCCGGTAGCCGAGATCGAGTTGCCAGTTGCCGGACAACGCGCGCAGGCCGAGACCGGCCTCGCCCGCCCACCGCAGCGTGCTGTCGCGGTCGTCGCCGCCGTGGAACTCTTCGCGGAACCACGCCGCACCGACGTCACCGCCGAGATGCCCGACGAGATCGAGCGCGTTCGCGCTGTTGCCGAACAGGCGCAGCGTCGGTTCGACCACGAGCTTCGGACCGACCGCGAGCCACTCGCGCGCAACGCCGGCCCGTTCGTGGCGGAGGTTCTGCCAATCGACGCCGAGGCCGGCGCGAACCGGCAGCCGCAGGCCGCCGAGAGCGCCATGCCATCGCAGATGCGGGAACACGCTGCCGCCGGTGATCGAGGCCTCCGCCGCGGCCGGCGCATCGCCGTCGTTGATGCGCACCCCGGCGAACAACTGCGGTTCGCTGGTGATGAAATCGGCGTGCAGGCCGGCTCCGGTGCCGGCATCGACGCCCAGCATCACGACGTGCGCGTCGGTGCGGTCGTCGAGCGAAGTGCCGGCGACGTCGGCCGCAACCTGGCCGTAGCCGAACGCGGCGTGCAAGGCGAGCAGCGGCGCGCGGAAGGCCCGCGCCTGCGGCTCACGCTGGTCGATGTGCACGGGATCCTGCGGTGCAGCGCCCGGTGTCTGGGCGATCGTCGCCTGCAGCGCCGTCGCCGGCTTGCGCACCGCGTGCAACCGCTCCAGACGGTCACGCTGGATGCGCGACCAGTCGTCCGGAGAGTTGGCGTTGGCCGCACAAGCAGCGAACACGGCAAAGGAGAGCAACGAGAGGCGACGCATGGGGAGCTGCCGAGTCCATGCCCCGGCTAGGGAAGCTACCCCGCGTCAACCACTCGCTGCGACGCAAGCAGGGAACCGCCACGCAAACGCCGGTGGCAGCGGCCCCGCCGCAGTCCCGCGCCGGGACTACCACATCACCTGACCACCACAATGGCTGATCGCCTGGCCGGTCATGCCCGCGGCTCCCGGCGAACACAACCACGCCACCGTCGCTCCGATTTCGTCCGGTTGCAGGATGCGCCCGATCGGCACCGCCGCCATCGCACCCTGCTTCGCCTTCTTGAAGTCGACCTTCTGCACTTCGGCCAACAGCCGCAGCCCCGCTGCCGCCATGTCGGTCTCGACCCAACCCGGGCAGATCGCGTTCACCGTGATGCGGCGCGGCGCCAGCTCGAGGGCCAACGCCTTCACGAACCCGACGACGCCGTGCTTGCTGGCGCAGTACGCGGTGTATCCGGGCACGCCAAAGCGCCCCAGCACCGAACTGATCGCGACCACCCGGCCGCCGTCCTGCAGATGCGGCAACGCGGCGAGCGTCGTGAAGTAGACGCCGTCGAGATTGGTGCGCACGATCTCGTCCCAGCGATCCGGGCCTGGCACGGCACAACCATTCGGGCCGCCGATGCCGGCGTTGGCGACGACGACATCGAGCCCGCCGAAGCGCTGCGCGACCTTCGCGACCGCGGTGGCGAGCGACTTCTTCTTCGTCACATCACCGACCATCGCGAGGCAACCGCGCCCACCTTCGGGGAACGTGGTCAGCGTTTCCGCCAACGCATCGCGCCGGCGACCGAGGATCGCAACCCGATGGCCCGAGGTGGCGAGCACGCGCGCGATGCCGGCTCCGATGCCGGAGCCACCGCCGGTGACGAGGCAACGCAGGCTCATGCGGCACCGCCTGTCGGCGCCGGCGCCAGCGCCACTGCGTGGATCTCCGAACCGTCGCGGCAACCGCCGCCCGACATCACGATACCGACCTTGCACTTCATGTTCGCTCCGGGGAGTGTGCGGCGATCATGCCCGCCCACTGTGCTGGCGCCATCCTGTCGCTGCTGCTGGTCGGCGCGTGTTCGCCGGGCACATTCGGCTGGCAAAGCCTGCCGCCGCAACTCGCCGACTACCGCGCCGCGTTCACCGCCGCGGCGGGAACGCGGTTCGAGGCGGCGACGACCCAGGCGGCGTTGCTGCGGCAGCTGCCGACGGTGCGGGTGCTGTGGCTCGGCGACCACCACGCCAGCTCGCTGGTGCACGGCCTGCACCGCGAACTGCTGGCCGCGGTCGCCAAGGCCACCCAGAGCGACCGCCGCCCGTTGGCGATCGGGCTCGAGGCGATCGGCGATCTCGACCAGGCCGCCGTCGATGCCTTCCTGGCCGGCCGGCTCGAGATGCGCGAGCTGCAGCGCCTGATGAAGGCACGTTGGGCCGGTTCGTGGCTCGACGACCCGGCGTTGGATCCGGGCTACTACCGCTCGTTGCTCGCGTTCGCCAAGGCGAACGGCGCCACGGTGCACGCCCTGGAACCGACGCCGCGGCTGCCGCTGGCGGAACGGGATGCCCGCATCGCCGCGCGCGTGGCGGCGATCGCCGACGGGAACCCCGATCGCCTGGTCGTGGTCGTCGTCGGTCAGGCCCATCTGCTCGGCATGGGCGACCTGCTGCGGCGCACCGGTTTGCCGCACCTGGCCCTGGGCGGCGAACCGACGCCGGCCCTGCTGGCCGCAGCGCCGGCCCGACTCGACCGCGGCATGCTGCACCGCAGCGACGGCGGCCTGTGGTGGTTCGCCGAACTGCTGCGCGGCGAACGTTGAGTGGCGGCGCCTGTCGCGCGGCTCAGGGTTGCTTCGCCTGCGTCGCGAACAACTCGCGCGCGGCCATCTGGCCGGCGATGTCCAACGCCGCGACGCGGTAGGCCTCGGCCAGCGTCGGGAAGTTGAAGATCTTCTCGACGAACATCGACACCTGGGAGTTCGTCATCATCGCCATCTGCGCCAGGTGCACGAGCTCGGTCGCGCCCTCGCCGATGATCTGGCAGCCGAGAATGCGCTGGCTGTCGACGTCGGCAACCAACTTCAGCATGCCGTCCTGCGTGCCGCTGATCTGGCCGCGCGCCAGCTCGGCGAACTTCGCGCGCCCGACCACGACGTCGTGGCCGGCCTTCTTCGCTTCCGCTTCCGAGAGGCCGATGCTCGAGATCTCGGGCAACGTGTAGATGCCCGCCGGAATCAGATCCTGGTGCTCGCTGGTCGGCAGATTCAACGCGACGCGCATCGCGCGGCGACCTTGTTCCATCGACGCCGAGGCCAACGACGGCGGTCCGATCACGTCGCCCACCGCGAAGATGTTCGCGACGGCGGTGCGGCAGTCCTTGTCGACGGGAACGTGGCCACGGTCGCTGAGCTTGAGCCCAGCCTGGTCGATCGCCAGGTCCTCGACGTTGGCAACGCGACCAAGCGCGCACAGCAACCGTTCGGACTTGACCTCCCACCCGTTGTCGAGCGTGGTGACGACCGCGTCGAGCCCGTTCCACGCGACGCTCTTGACCTTGGCGCTGCCCACGAACACACAGCCAGGATGCGATTCGAACGACTCGACGAAGCGGTCCAGCACTTCGCGATCCAGGAACGCGAGCGGCCGGTCCGACTTGTCGATCATCGTCACCGGCACACCGAGCGCCGCGAAGATCGTCGCGTACTCCGACGCGATGACGCCGCTGCCGAGCACGGTCAGCGACTTCGGCAGGTAGGCCATGCTGAGGATCGAGTCGCTGTCGTAGACGTACTCGTGGTCGACCGGGATGTCCGCCGGCGTGCGCGGCCGCGAACCCGTGGCGATCACGATCGTCTCGCCGCGCACTTCGCGCGAGCGCCCATGGATCGAGTCGATTGCGATCGTGTGCGCATCGACGAAGCGGGCGCGGCCGTGGATCTGTTCGATGCCGTTGCGGCGCAGTTGCTTGGTCTGGTACTCGACGTGCGCGGTCACCACGCTCTGCATGCGATCCATCAGGCTCGCCAGCTGCACGTCGTGCTGCAGCTCGACCTTGACGTGCTTGCCGAGGCGATTGCGCAGCTCGGCCAGGTGCAGCGCCGTCTCGCGCAGCGTCTTGCTCGGAATCGTGCCCCGGTGGACACAGGCGCCGCCGACGCCGAGTTCGCGTTCGATCAGGCACACCTTGCGGCCGGCCTTCGCCGCCTGCACCGCCGCCTTCTGGCCAGCCGGGCCACTGCCGATCACGACGACATCCCACGTGCCGGGCGCACCACCGTCCTTTGGCGTGTCGCTCATTGCATGCCCTCCGTCACCGTCATCGCCCGTTCCTTCATCTTCAGCAGGGCGTCGAGCTGCTCCGGATAGATGTTGAGGCCGACCAGCGCCGGGTGCTGGCGCAACTGCTCTTCGGTCGGTGCGGCTTCGAGCATGGTAGGCAGGACCCACTGCGCGAGCGCATCGGCAAGACACACCGTCATCGCCATGTCGGCGAAGCGACGGGCGTTGGCGGTGTCATGGTGGAACTGGACCGCTTCGACGATCTGTTCCGGCAGCTTCCATTCCTTGCCGAGCAACAAGCCCGCCGCGACGTGCTGCTGCTCGACGGCTTCGAGCACCAACGCCACCGGCAGCGCCATTTCGGCGCGGCCGACAACCTTGTCGACGTTGTTGAGCAACACCGCCTTGCCGACGTCGTGGAGCAGGCCGCACAGGAACGCGATCTCGACGTTGCGACGCCGCAAGCGCGCGATTTCCTTCGTGTAGAAGCCGGTGAGCACCGAGTGCTTCCACAGGCCGGCCAGCATCTCGGCGCACTTCGGGTTGGCGAACATGCGGCCGCGCACCGAGACGGCCATCGCGATCTCGGTGATCAACTGCAGCCCGAGGCGACTGACCGCCTGCTGCAGCGATGAGCACGGCACCTGGCCGGTGTAGGCCGCGGAGTTGGCGACCCGCAGCACGTTCGACGCGATGGTCTGGTCGCGATGGATGACCGCCGACAATTTCGCGGCATCGGTCGTCTCCTGCTGGCACAACGACATCACTTCCGCTGCCGTCGCCGGGAGCGGTGGAAGCTCGATCTTGCGCTCAGCGATCTGCCGGGCGAAGACGCGCGAGAGGTCCGAAGTTGCGGTCTCCATCGCGATGTTCATCGGCCGCTGCGGCAACCGGGATGAGTCAGTGGCAGCCGGCCCTTGGCACCGGCGTCACGAATCGGTCAGAACGCACGCGGGCTCGGCGAGGGGCTCGCCGGCATGGGTTCTTGCCGTTACGAAGGCGCACTCGGATGCCACGTCCCTTCCTCGTTTGCCTGTCGCTGCTCACGACTGCCGTCGTCGCGCAAGCCCCATCGGCATGGGCTTCGCTGGCGGTGCCCGGCGGCATTGCCGGTGGAGCTGTCGCCAGCCAGGGCAAACTCGTCGTGCACCGCGGCCCCACCGAGCTGCAGGTGTTCTCGGCGGTGACGCGCCGGTTCGTGGCGCTGCCGGTCGCGTCGGGCGCGCCCAGCTGGCTGCACAACGACTGCCTGCTCGTGCAGGACGGCCCCACCTGGCATGCATTCTCGGCGTGGACGGGCAGCTTTGCCGCGGTGACGACGTCGGCTCTGGCCGTGCTGCGCAATCTGCCGAACGCGCGCAACGATTCGCTGCTGCTGGTCGGCGACGGCGGCGCGCTGCATGCGTTCAGCGCGTTCACCGGAACGTGGCACACGCGCGCGGTCGGCGCCACGGCGAGTGTGTCGGTGCTGCGGCACACGGCGTTGCTCGCCGATGGCAACACCTGCACCGGACTCGATGCCTTCACCGGGACGTGGACCGACCTGCCGACGCCGGTCACGGCCGCGAACCTCGATGCCGACGGCACCGCCGGCTTCGCGATTGACAACGGCATCGTGCATGCGTTCTCGGCGCCGCACCGCACCTGGCGCAGTGCGACCTTGCCGGCGGGGGCGACCTTCGTCCGCGGCGACGACCACGGCCTGTGGTTCACGCCGACGCGATCGCTCGGCTACAGCGCCATCCGCGGCGAGTTCAACCGCAAGGGGCCCGGCGCCACCGGGCTGCGCGCGCTGCAGGACACCTTCGTGCTGCTCGACACGCCGTCCGGTGTCGCCGCCTACTCGGCGGTGACCGGCGACTTCAGCGAACGCCTGGCCCTGCCCGGCGCCAACCACGTCGCCGGCGCCGCCGTCGCCCTGTTGGAAGACACTGCCGGCACGCACGGGTACTCGGCGCTGCTGCGGCGCCCGGTGACGGTCACCAACGCCGGCCCCAATCGCGGCGCCGCGGGCGTCGTGGCCTGGGTGCACGACCAGGGTTCGGGCCGCCCGCTCTTCTTCAGTGCCTTCACCGGGGACTTCCACGCCGCCCCACCGAACGTGCTGGGCGGCGATCCACTGCTGGCGACGACGAGTGCGGTGGCGATGACGCCGACCGGGTGCGTCGCCTTCGCACCGCGCCGCGGCCACTTCGTGCCCCTGTCCGGAGCGCCGCTGCAGATCGTGGCGGGCCAGTCGAGTGCGCCGGTGCTAGCGATCGCGCCCCTGCTGCTGCACGCCTTCGATGCGCGAACCGACCGTTGGGTGTCGGTACCGCGCAGCGGCGCTGGGCCCGTGCAGGTTCAGGCCTGGCGCACCGCGGCAGTCGCCATCGACGGCTCCACCGCGTTCACGTTCGGCGCCCAGTCGGGACAGTGGAGCAGCCTGCCGTTGCCCGGTCCCACCTTCGATCTCGCGTGCAACAGTGAATGCGTGCGGGTGACGACGACGACTGCGCTGCACGCCGGCTCGGCCCTGCCGGGAGCGGTCTGGCTCGCGCAGTTTCCGGAGTTTCGCCGACTGCAATCGGCGCGCGCCGACATGCCGTTCGTGCTGGCGATGCCGACCGGCTCGTTCGGCCTCGCAGCGATCGGCGATCCCGCCCCCGCCCCCTGGCTGGTGCCGGCGTTGGGCGACGCCTGGCTGACCCCGTCGAGCGCGATGCTGCTGTGGCTCGGCGCCAGTTCCGGACCCTCGTTGCGCAGTTCGCTCCCCGCCCCGGGTGTGGCCCTGCTGGGGCGCGAACTCGGGCTGCAGGCGGTTTGCCTGCCGACTACGGGTTTTCCCTGGTTGTCGGAGCTGGCGATCGCGCGCGTGTTCTGACGTCCAGGCGAGAACGGCATGTGGACACGACCGCGGCCCGACCGATGAACCGGTCGTGCCTCGCATCCGCATCCTGATCGGTGACGCCGGACTCACCGCGACCGTGGAGGTCACGGCGGGGCCGCTCGGCGCCCGGGCCGACCTCGACCGCGAACTCGACGCGGCCCAGGTGAGGCATGGACGCGACGAAGCCACGCTCGCCAACCTGGCCCGCTGCCTCGCCGATCCCCAGTACGTCGGCAAGGTCGTCGTTGCCCGCGGCACGCCCGCGCGCGCGGGCAACGACGGACACGTGGCCGGATTGCCGCCGCGTAGTCTCGGGCCCGGCGAAGTGCGCGCCAATGGCAGCATCGACTGGCGCGAGCGACATTGCCTGCATCCGGTCGGCAACGGCCAGGAGATCGGCCAGCTGGTGGCGGCGACGCCGGGCGAACCTGGACGCAACGTGCTCGGCCAGGTGCTCGCGCCGAAACCGGGACGACCGAGCCCGCGTCGCTTGGGCCCCGGCATCACCACCGAAGGCGATCGTCTGCTCGCCAACCGCGGCGGCGTCCTGCTGGACGACGGCCGGCTGCTCGACGTCGTGCCGTTGTTCACGCATGCCGGCGACGTCGATGGCCGCAGCGGCAACCTGCACAGCAAGGGCTCGCTCGAGGTGCGCGGCGACGTCGCACCCAACGCCCGTGCGATTGCCGATGGTGATGTGCACGTCACCGGCTCCGTGCTCGGCGGCACGGTCACGGCCGGTGGCAACGTGCACGTCGACCAGGGTGTGCTGGGCCGCGACGCGAGCATCACGGCCGGCAGCGACCTCACCCTACGCCACGCCACTTCGGCGACGTTGCAGTCGGGTGGCCGTATCGTCGTCGGCGACCAGGCCACCCACTGCCGCATCTTCGCCCAGGCCCTCAGCGCGCGCACCGGACGCGGCGCGGTGTTCGGCGGCGAGACCCGCGTGCGCGGCTCGATCGCAGTGCGGTGCGCCGGCACCGACATCGGCGCCGCCACACGCTTCGTGGTGGCCGATCTCGTCGATCGCGAAGCGGCCGTGGTGCGCGCCACCAATCTCGACCAGAAGGTCGTCGCCCGGAGCGCCCGCTGCCTCGACGGCAATCGGCCGACGACGAAGTCGCTGCGTTCGGGCCTGCGTGCCGCCGACACCGCCCTCGACGAACGCCTGCGCCTGCAACAGGCCCGCCGCGAATTGCTCGCGGAGGCCACCGTCGAGATCGACGACATCGTGCACCCCGGCGTCGACCTGGTGTTCGGGGAGCGCGTGCTCGCCGTCACTGCCGCGCGCCGGCACGTTCGTTTCCGTTGGTGTGCTGCAACCGATTCCATCTGCGAGGAACCTCTGCCGTGAACGACCTCCACCGCCTGCGTGCTCGTGACGTGATGAACAAGACCGTGCAGTGGACGACCGCCACCGAGAACCTGCGCGCCGCCGCCGAGCGCATGGCCGCGCACGGCATTCGCGCGTTGCTCGTCGCGGGCGACGAGCCGAGCGACCTGCCGGGCATCGTCACCAGCAAGGACATCGTCAACCTGCTCGGCAGCCAGGATCCCGCCGTGCTCGACCATCTGCGCGTCGGCGACGTGATGACGCGCCCCGCGATCTGCGTGCCGGCGCAGACGAACCTGCGCGACTGCATCAACTTGATGCGCTCCTGCGGCGTGCGGCGCATGCCGGTGCTCGACGGCACCGCGGTGCTCGGCGTGCTGAGCACGTCCGACGTGTTCAAGCGGGCCCTGCAGCCGCAGTGACCGCCGTCAGCCGGTGCCGCCGCCGCGCGGATCCACCGGGCCGCGTGCCGAAGTGCTCGCGGCGAGCTGCGCGAGCGCCTGCTCGGGAGTCGCGGCGACCGTCCATATCGAACGGAACCACGGCTGCACGAAACCCTGCTCGATGCCGCGTTCGAACATGTCGAGCAGCGGCTGCCAGTAACCCGCCGTGTTCAACACCACGACGGGCTTGTGGTGGAAGCCGAGCTGCTTGAACGACAGCACTTCGAGCAGTTCTTCCAACGTGCCGAGCCCGCCAGGCACCGCGACGAAGGCATCGCCCAGCTCGTCGAGCCCGCGCTTGCGCGAACGCATGTCGTGCAGGGTCGTCATCTCGTGCGCCGCCTCGCAGTGCACGTTCTTGTCGATGAACTGCTGCAGGATCACGCCGAGCGTGCGGCCACCGGCGGCGCGGGCCCCGCGCGACACCGCCCCCATCGCGCCGTAGCGGCCGCCGCCCCACACGAGGTCGAAGCCGGCCCGGGCGATGCGGGCGCCGAGTTCTTCGGCCGCGTCGAGATACACGCGGTCGATGCGTTCACTCGACGAGGCATAGACCGTGACGCGGAACGGTCGCGGCGAAGCAGTCTGCGACGGCCCGTCGCTCATCCGACGCCCTGGCCGGCCCCAGGCCCGGCGCACCAGCGGTCGAGCAACGCCAACGCCGCCAGCGACATCGCATCGGCCGGCTCCTGTTCGACCAGGCGACGCCTCGCCTCGGCGAGCGGCATGCGATGCAGCGTGATCTTCTCGCTCGGCTCCGGTTCCTGCGGCACCGCGGTCAGCCCACGCGCGAGGAACACGTGGCAGATCTCGTTGGAGACGCCCTTGTAGGGCGCGAACCGGCCGAGCGCGTCCCAGCGCGACGCCACCAGCCCGCCCTCTTCGCGCAGCTCCGTCTGCGCCATCGCCTTCACCTCGTCGCCGGGCTGCAAGCCGCCGGTCGGGAACTCGAACAGGTCGCAGTCGAGCAGATACCGCTGCACCCGCACCAGCATCGTGGTGCCGTCGGGAAACCACGGGATCACGGTGCAGCTGCCCGCCATGTCGACGTAGTAGTACGCGCCTTCGCTGCCATCGGCGTGCACGTAGCGATCGAGGCAGTAACGATGCCACGCGTTGTCGACGAGGACTTCGCGTGACAACCGGGTGAACGGCTCGCGGCTCATCGGCTGATCGAGAAGTAGAGCTGCCGGCGATCGTCGCTCTCTTCGTAGAGCCAGGGCCAACCGAGATCGAGCGCGATCGGAATCTCCAGGAACGGGATCTCGATGCGCAGGCCGATGCCCGAGCTGGCGCGCAGCTCGCGGAAGGTGCGGTCGTCGTCGTCGAGCCCGAGCAGGCCGAAATCGGTGAACACGAGCCAACGCAGGATCTCGCGGTCGCGCACTTCGCCTTCGAGCCGGGTCGCGATCAACGGCATGTACAGTTCGATCGTCGACGTCCACGACGCTTCGCCGCCGATCGGCCGCCCGAACTGCTTCGGACCGGCGCGCCGGTAGTCGAAGCCGCGCAGGTTGGCACCGCCGATGTAGAAGCGCTCGGTCAAGAACACGTCGTCGCTGCCGCCGAACTCGTTGGCGAAGCCGAGGAACTGCTCGACATGCAGCACCGTGCGGTGGCCCATCTCGTTCTCGGCCAGCGGCACGTAGTAGTGCGCCGAGTGCGTCAGTTTGGTGAGGCTCTCCTCGCCACCGAACGGTCCGCCGATCAGGTCACCGGAGATGCCGATCTCGAGCCCCGAAGTCGGGCGGCCCGGATCGTCGTAATCGCGGTAGCGGGCGCTGACCCGCATGCCGCGCAGTTCGGTCTGGCCCTCGGCGGAGAAGGCGAGCGACGTCGCGTCGGGAGCCAGGTCGTCGACTTCGACACTGTCCTGGCGGAACGCGATGCCGACGTTGACGTTGTCGGTGAAGTTGCGCGACAGCCCCAGATCGCCGCCGAGCACGTCTTGCGTGTAGCCGTCCGGCAGGCGGCGGATGGTGCGCCGGCCGCTCACGCGCAATTCCCACGTGTCCTCGAACAGCATGAACACGTCGGGATCGGCGAAGCTCAGGCTGAACTGGCTGACGTTCGTGCCCGGCGCCAGCAGCATGTTGAGGTTCTGGCCGGCACCGTGGAACGCCTTGTTGTCGAGCACCTCGCCGATCGCGGTGACCGGGTTCCAGCTGCTCGGCGGCTTGCCGATGTCGAAGTTGCTCTTGTTGAACGTCGCCGTGCCCTGCACGCCCTGGCCGGTGCTGATGCCCACGCCCCAGCGCAGCTGGCCGGTGGAACCGTCCTGCACGTCGAGCCCGAGATTGACGAGGTCGGGTTGGCCCGGCACCGGCTCGATCTGCAGCCGCGGCTGCGAGAAGGTGGTCGGATCGGTGAAGTAGCGCGTCTGCTCGATCAGGCGCAGCGAACGCTTCACGTCGACCATGTCGATGCGTTCGCCGGGCTTCTGCTTGAAGCGGCGCCGGATCACGTGGTCCTTGGTGAAGCGGTTGCCGCGGATCGCGACGTCGCGCAAGCGCTTCGGCACGCCCTCGCTGACCAGGTAAGTGACGTCCACCTCCGTTTCGCCGACGTACGTCTCGCGCGGCGTGAACACCTGGCAGCCCTGCGGCACCTCGGCCATGCCCGGGAACGTCGACGGCGGATGCCCGCGCTTGCCGTAGAAGTCGGTGATCTTCAGCACGTCGAGCTGCAGCCGGTCGTGGTCGTAGAACTCGCCCGGAACGACCTTCAGTTCCTTCTGCACTTCGTCCGGCGCATACAGGGGCGGGCTCGCCAGCGGCTTCTCGGGCACGCCATCGACGTGCTGGATCTGCACCGAACGGATGCGGTAGCGCGGCCCTTCGACGACGACGAGCGTGAGATCGACGATCGACCGGTTGGGCGCGAAGCGAACGTCGGCGAGATCGACGGTGGCGTCGAGGAAGCCGCGCCCGCGATAGAAGACGCGCAACCGGTCGAGGTCCTCTTCGAGCACTTCGCGGCTGTAGGCGCCACCGGACACGAGTCCGTGCGCCGGGTCGCTATCGATGCGCGCGTCGCGCACCAGGTAGAAACCGGTGCCGAACATGCCGAACACGGCGTCCGCAGCGAACGACGTGTTGCCGACGAACGTCATCGTGCCGACGGTGACCTTGGGGCCTTCATCGACGACGAAGACCAACGTGCGCAGCGGCCGGCTGGTTGCCGATTCGCCCGTGGCGGCCGCAGTGTCGTCCAACGGCTTCTCCGCCATGGCCACGCTCGCGAACGCGTAGCCGTCGCGGCGATAGCGGGCGAGCAGGACCTTGCGCATCGCCTCGGCTTCGGTGCGGGTCACCTGGCGATCGACACCGATGCCGAGCAACCCATCGACGGTGAAGCGATCGAGCGCGTTCAACCCTTCGAACTCGATGTCGGCGTAGACGTCGACCGCGAACTGGATCGCATACGTCACCGCGACCCCGCCGTCGACCAACGCGGCGAACCCGTTCACGACGAGGCGCCGGTCGCTCCAGAGACTGTTGCAGTCGGCGGAGACCTTGCGCGCTTCGAACGGCTGGCCGACCCGCGTCAGCAGCGCACGGCCGTAGGACTCGGCGGTGGCGGCATCGACCTTCTGCGCCGAAGCGCCGGACTTGTCGGCGCGCACGATGGAGATCGACGCGACCGGCTTGCCTTCCATCGCGACCACCAACCGGTCGAAGTGCACGCTGCCGATGCCGTCGATCCGGGTGCCGGGGTCCTGCCCCGCGCCCTGTCCCTGTCCCTGTCCCTGTCCTTGTGCCTGCGGATCCTGCCCCGTCGACGCCGCCCCAGGCTGCGTGGCGGGCGGGTTTGGCGACGCACCCGGCGTTGTTTGCGCACTTGCCGACCCGACCGCCACGGCGTGCGCGACCCACAGCAACAGCGACGCCGCCAGCGACCCGCGAACGGGGCCGCGGCGCGCGTCACTGCATCGGTTCGGCCCTGCGGGTGTAGTTCTCAAAACGCATGTACTCGCGGAAGAAACGCAGCACCACTTCACCGGTCGGACCGTTGCGCTGTTTGGCGATGATGATCTGCGCCAGGCCTGCATTCTGCTCGGTCGGTTTGTAGTAGTCGTCGCGGTGCAGCAGGATGATGACGTCGGCATCCTGCTCGATCGCCCCGGACTCGCGCAAGTCGGACATGCGAGGCCGGTGGTCGTCGCGGTTCTCGACGTCGCGGTTGAGCTGCGAGAGCGCGATCACCGGCACGGAAAGCTCGCGGGAAATGCTCTTCAGGCCACGCGAAATCGCCGAGATTTCTTGCTGGCGGCTCTCGAACCGGCCGCCGCCCGACATCAGCTGCAGGTAGTCGACGACGACCATGCCGATGTTGTGCTTCTGCTTCAACCGGCGGCACTTCGCCCGCAGCTGCGTGATCGAGATGCCCGGGGTGTCGTCGACATAGATCGGCGTCTCGTAGAGCTTCGCCGCCTCGTCCTGCAGCCGCTTGTATTGCTGGTCGGTGATCCGCCCCTTGCGCATCGCCGAGCCGTCGATCTGCGACCGGCAGCACAGCATGTTCTGGATGACCTGCTGGTTCGACATTTCGAGCGAGAAGAAGGCGATCGCCGCCCCCAGCGACGCCGCCCGCTCGGTCAGGTTGAGCGCGAACGTGGTCTTACCCATCGACGGCCGCGCCGCAATGATGATCAGCTCGCCCGGCTGCAGGCCGCCGGTCAGGTCGTCGAGGTCGTAGAAATCGGTGCCGAGGCCGGTCAGGCGCCCTTCGCGCTCACGCAGCCGGTCGATGCGTTCGAACGTCGACTGCAGCACGTCGGCGATGCTGACCGCGTCGCCGGTCTTGTCGAGACGCGAGATCTCGAAGATCTGCCGCTCGGCTTCGTCGAGCAGTTCCTTCGCTTCCAGTTCGTTGTCGTAGGCCCGACGCGCGACGTCGAGGCAGGTCTCGAGCAGGCGCCGCGAAATCGACTTCTCGCGCACGATCTCGGCGTGGTAGACGACGCCCGCCGCAGTGACGACGCTCTCCATCAGGTCGAGCAGCTGCTCGTGGCCGCCGGCCTCTTCCAGGCGGCCGTTGCGCGACAGCTCTTCGCCCACCACGATCGGGTCGGTCGCGTGCCGGCCGTTGTACGCCGACAGGATCGACTGGAAGATGACCTGGTGGCGCGGGAGGTAGAAGTCCTCCGGTTTCAGGAAGGTCACATCGACGACTGCATCGGAATGCAGCAGCAGCGCTCCCAGGACGGAACGCTCTGCCTCGAGATTCTGCGGCACACCCCGCCCATCGAAGGTCTGTTTGAAGTCGACCATGCCGTACGCCGACGCATCCCTTATCGAACCAGCGCCACCGCGCAAGGCGGCAGCCTGTTGAGAACCTGTCAGTAGTCGTGGGGAAACTGGGGACGTCGGCCAAGCGCGCTCGGCCCGACGCCAACTTCTGCCTGTGCAAGAAAATCGCGTCCGCGCGCGCTCACGAGCCGAGCACGCGCCCCTGCGTCGCATCGCCTTCCACCGCGATGATGCCGCGCGCCGCCAACTCGGCGAGCACGTCGGCCGCGAGCGCGTAGTCGATGCGCAGCTTGCGCTGCAGGAAGGTGACGCTGGCGCGCCGCGACCCGGTCACCAGCTCGATCGCCTCCTGCACGAGGTTTTCGTCGAGCTGGCCACCGAACAGCTGCTGCTGCTTCGATTCCGGCTCCGGCGGCGGCGGTGGCACGATCGCGACCGGCTCGAACAACCGAGGCGGCGGCACCACGTCGGGCCGCGGAATCGACACCACGGGCTCCGACGGCTCGGCTGCTGCCGCCAACTCGTCGTCCTTCACCTCGTCCGACCCGGGTGGCGGCTCGGGCGAGAGCTCCGCCGGCGTTCCCGACACGACCACGAACTCGTTCGTCGCCAGCACTTCCGGTTCCAATTCGCGCACGAACTTGGATTCCGTCGTGGGCGCGATCATGCGCTCCAACTCGCTGGCGAACGCATCGCGCGCGGCGACGACATCGCCATCCGCGGCCGCCGGGTCCGGTTGCGGTTCCGGTTGCGGTTCGGGCCTGGCGTCGAAGCCAGCCGCCGCCGTCTCCAAGGGGCTGGCGCCGAGATCGATGGCATGCGACCAGCGCGACGCGGGAATCTCCGGCTCCACCACCGGCGGCTCGTCGGCCGGCTCGCCGAAGTCAGAGATCCAGCGGGCAGCTTCCGCTTCGACATCGGGAGCGCGCTGCACCCGCGGCGCCTCGGCCGGCGGCACTTCGCGCGCCAGCGCTTCTGCCGTCGACCACGCGTCCTGGATCTCCGAGCGAGGCTCATCCTCGGCTTCGGTCTCGTCGGTCGCACGCACCGGCTCGTGGGCCAGCGTTTCGGCGTTGTCGATCTCCTGGCTCTCCGGGGCCAGCGGCGTCCATTCGTCGTCGTGCGCCGTGCGATGCCCCTGGCGTTCGCGCCGGCGTTCGAAGTACGAACGGCGCTGCCGTGGCGCGTCGATCTCCATCGGCTCGGCGGCCGACGGCGTTGGCAACGCATCGTGCGGCGTCGACCGGGTCAACTCGACGTCGGCATCGGGAACGTGCGGCGTCATCGCCGACGACGGCGCCTCCGACGCCACCGGCTGGGGACTGGCCCCGCCGATGCTGCGCAGGCGCTCGGTGACTTCGTCTTCGACACCCGCTTCCGCCGCACGCGTGCGACGCAACCGCTCGAAGGCGTCGCTGAAGAAGAAGTCGGTCGCGAGCAGCATCGAGGCAAAGGTCATCGCGAACACGACGACCAGGCTCGGCACGTAGCCAAACCACTGCCACAGTCCAAACGCGAGCCACGCCCCCAGTTCGCCCTTGTGCACACCCGGCGACACGCCGCCTTCGCCGAGGTTCAGGAAGATGCCGACCAGCACCGACATGCTGGTGATGCGCAGCAACCGGCTGACCGGCCGCTGCAACTCGCCGGTCAGCAACCAGACCGAGCTCCAGGCCGCGACCAGCAGGAAGAACAGGAACGACGGCGCCAGCCCGAAGCTGCGGTAGATCCACGCGTAGGCGAGTTGCAGCGGCGCGGTCGGCGTGAACTCGAACTGGTGGAAGTGGTAGTACAGCAGCGCCGACACCGACACCGTCGAGATGCCGATGGGAAGCCACGGCCACAGGCTGTGGGCGATGGTGCGCGAGGGAACTACCTGGTGCGATCCCGACGTATTCACGGTGTTGCGCCCCTCCCGGGCAGTGCGAGCGTTCCATCCGGCGCCACCGAAGGGAACGCTACGAATCTACCGGTGGCACCGGCACGCCACAAGCGATGGTGTCGGCGTTCGCGTCGTCACCTCGGGGCTTCTTTTGCGCGCGATGGCCGCCGGCGCACTGCGTCGCGCCTACGGAATACGCGTGGTGGGCCAGCCGACCGTCAGCGGCGACGGCTGGGTCAGGCCGATCGCGCCGCTTGGCGACAAGGTCAGCGACTGCAGGCCGAACGCGTAGGCACTCGGCGCCGCACTCGGGCAGTGGAGCGTCCACTGGTAGAGACCCTGGCTCACACTCAACGGCACGATGTCCAGCACTCCGGCGGTCAGTGGGTCGATGCCGAGCACGCCGATCGGAGTGGGGACGCGGGGAATCGTGTCGCCGAACAGGAGTAGCGCGAAGCCGCCGGCCGGGCCGAGCGTGGAGACGTGGAAGTCGTAGCCGGCGACGACCCAGTCGTGGTACGTCTCGTCGCACGGGACGATGGCGGGCGGTTGCAGGTACGGGTGCGAGAACGGGTAGGCCCGGGGGTCGCGCTCGACGACGCTCGGGGCTGTGGAGACGAACGTGAATGCCGCCGCGTAGTCGCCCGGATACCAACCAGGAGCCCCCGGATGAAGCCCCCCTTGCACCCGTGCCGAAGCTCCGACGCGAAGCGTGGACGCATCGAGGGCGACAGCGCTGCGTGCAGTCGGGTACTGCCAGTTGAGAGGGCCGGGGCCGCTCACTAGGGATCCGACCACCGTCATTGTCGATCGCAGCAGTCGAACGCTCTCAGTCTGGATGGTGTAGGCATACCCAAACGTGGAAGGGCCCTCCGGAACGACCCACGTGTTGGACAGAAGCAGGTTGGAGTCCACGATGCGTATGGGATCTCCGCCGATCCGGAACTCGCAGCCACGCAGGACGACATCGGCACACCGCTCGATGGAGATCCACTGGCCGTAGTAGCCGCCCCCATCGTAGGTGACGTCATCGAGCAATACCGAGCCTGCGCAGTCGAGGATGTTGACCGGCGACGCAAGTCCCGACGAGGGCGGCCAGTGCCTTATCCAGAGGTTGGAAAGCACGACGGACTGTCCCGCAGCAATTCCGACGATGGACAGCGCTCCAATGATGCCCACATTCCATGGGTTCGCCGTCGCTGTCGGCGGATAGCCGACTCTTGTTCCAACAATTCGCAGCGGCTTGTTGATTGTCGTGCCCGAGAAAAGGACACCTGAAGTCGGTGTGTTGTAAACGAGTATTGTGTCCCCTGGCGCAGCTGCAGCTACGGCGGCGGGCAAGTCAAGGAAGTGAGCACCATGCTCACCATTGGTGTTGACCTTCCACACTTGCTGAGCGCGCGATGCACTCGCAACGCAAACCAGGACGATGAGGGTGCGCAGATTGGTTTTCATTGGTCACTCCCCTGGGAGCACAAACCGCCAAAGGCCACTCGACCCCCGTCGATCACATGAGCCGGCCGAACACGGCCAAAAGAGACGAAGCTGCAGAGTAGCGCGTCCGGCGAATGCGGCAAGTCGGTCACCTACCTGCGATCCCAGCTAGCTACGCATGCGGAGACGGCACTGCCAAACTCAGTCCTTCGTCGCCGTCTCCGACATCGGATCCGAGCCATCCTCCGGCAGTGGCGCCCCCGAACTATCGAGCAGGAACGGAGCCACATCGCCGCCTGCCTCGGCAGCACCTACCGCCTCCGGCTCACCACCCTCGGCATCATCGCCACTCGCCTCGCCCTCGCCCGCCTCCTCTTCCATCGCCTCCCGCTGTTCCTCGCGCGCCCGCCACTCCTCGATCGTCAGCAACACGTCGCGCGACTTGCTGCCGACGAACGGACCGACGAGCCCATCCTCTTCCATCAGTTCCAGCAACCGCGTGGCGCGCGTGTAGCCAACGGCAAGCGCCCGCTGCAGCAACGTCGCCGAACCGCGCTGTTGGCCGAGCACGATCTCCACGGCTTCGCGATACCGCTCGTCGCGATCGGCAACCGCCGCGCGCGAGCTGCTCTGCGTCTGCACCAACGACGGCGTGAACTGCGGCTCCTGCCCTTGCTCTTCGAGGAAGCGCACTACCGCCTGCATCTCGTCGTCGGCGACGAACGTGCCCTGCGCCCGCAACAGCGCCGCGCCGCCCGGTGGCATGTAGAGCATGTCACCAAAGCAGAGCAGCTTCTCGGCGCCGTTGGCGTCGAGGATCACGCGCGAGTCGATGCGGCGGTTCACCTTGAAGGCGATCTGGCACGGCAGGTTCGCCTTGATGATGCCGGTGATCACTTCGCTGCTCGGCCGCTGCGTCGCCAGGATCACGTGCATGCCGACCGCGCGCGACTTCTGCGCCAGGCGCTGGATCAGCTCTTCGACTTCGTTCTGCGCCACGTTCATCAAATCGGCGAACTCGTCGATGACGATGACGACGTAGGCGAGCTGCACGCGCTCGGGGTCGGGCTCGCGCTGCATGCGCTTCGCCAGTTCCTGCTGGCCGAGGCGGTTGTAGTTGCGGATGTGGTTCACGCCCACGGCCGACAGCAGCGCGTAGCGGTTCTCCATCTCGTCGACGGCCCACTGCAGCACGCCGGCGGCCTTCTTCATGTTGGTGACGACGTCGCAGCACAGGTGCGGCACCCGCTTGTAGGCCTGCAACTCGACCATCTTCGGATCGACCAGGATCAGCTTCACCTGGCTCGGCGTGCGCGTCATCAGGATCGACAGCAGGATCGAGTTGATGCACACCGACTTGCCCGAGCCGGTGCCGCCGGCGCTCAGCAAGTGCGGCATCTTCGCCAGGTCCTCGACGATCGGGTTGCCGCCGACGTCCTTGCCGAGGTACAGCGGAATGGCGAGTTCGTCCGACCGCCCGAACTGGTCGAGCAGGTCGCGCATGAACACCTTCTGCCGTTCGGGATTGGGCACCTCGATGCCGATCGTGTCCTTGCCGGGAATGGGTGCGACGACGCGCACCGACACCGCCTTCAGCGCGGCGGCGAGGTCGGACTCGAAGCCGACGACCTTGTTGACGCGGATGCTCTCGGCCAGACGCAGTTCGTATTGCGTGACCGCGGGACCCACCGACGCTTCGACGACCTCGGCCTGGATGCCGAAGTTCGCGAGCTTGTTGACGATGGCCTGCCCGCCCTTCTGCAACACGTCCGACGTCGTCGACGCGTCATTGAGCACCGGCTCCTGGAACAACTCGATCGGCGGGAACGGGTAGTCCTCGAACGGCAGTGGCGCTTGGCCCGTGGACTTCTTCTTCGGCTTCGGCTTTGGCTTTGGGGGCTTGGGCCGGATCACGACCGGCGTCGGCACGACCACCATCGGTTCCGGCGTCGGCTCGACCTTGGGCGCGGCAGCGGCGTCGTCGCCGCTCGCAGCCGGCTTCGTCTCGACCGCACCCCGCACATCGAGGTCGTCGTCTTCTTCATCGTCGCCTGGCTCGTCGCGCCGGGTCGCCTTGCGCTTGCCGTCCTTGCCATTGTCGGCGCGCGGCACCTCGACCACGGGCTCGTCGGCATCGTCCTGGTCGCCAGTCGCTTCGTCGTCCTCGCCGCGCCCGCGGGAGCGCCGCTTCTTCGTGCCGCCAACCAAGGCACCTTCGGATGCAGCTTCCGCTGCCTCCGCAGCAGCAGCCGCTGCTTCCGCGGCGGCGTCGTCGCCGCTCGCCTTCGGGGCGCGGCGCGAAGTGGCCGCAACGGCACCCGCTGCCTCCGCGTCCTCCGCGGCGCCACCCTTGTCACGCTTTGGCTTGCGCTTCGACACCACGCCATCGCCCTCGTCGGCCAACCCCACAGGGGCTCCCGCGGTGGCCACTTCGGGACGGCGCAGCAGGCGCCGCCACACGGACTCCAGCCCACGAACCGCGCGCAGCACCAACTGCGAGAACAACCACTCGGTCGCGATCATCAATCCGATCAGCGCGCCGAACACCACCAGCAGCAGGCGGCCGGTGCCACCGAAGAAGTCTTCGAGCTTCGGCGACACGACCATGCCGAACATGCCGCCCGCGCCACACGGCGTGGCGGCGGTGATGCCCGCCCGGCCGTCGCCGCCGGCGAACAGGATCGCCACCATCGCGGCGAACACCACGGTGCCGAGCGCCTTGATCGTCGGCCGCGCCAGCACGCGCCCGACGAACATGCAGATGCCGGCCACGAGCAGCATGAGGAACGGCACCCAGCCGGCGAACCCCAGCGACCGCGTGAAGCCGTGCGCCAGGTGGTAGCCGACGACACCGCCCAGGTTCTGCATGCCCCCGGTCGGGATCTTGTCGTCGATCGACGCGTAGCGAAATGTCGCCAGGCTCAACATGCCGAACAGTGCCAGGCCGCACATCGCCAACGCGACCACTTCGCGCGCCCGCTGCGACAAGCCGAGCCTCGGCACGTCGTCGACGGGCACGAAGCGGTTCGGTCGCTTCCTGGTCGTGGGTTCTGGATCCTTGGTGTCGCTCTTGCTCACGGTGTTGCCCTCGCCCGCCACAGTTGCTCCGCCATGGCGACGATGCGCGCCGCGGCAGCTTCTTTGTCCATGCGCGGCAGTTCTTCGTCGCGACCCTCACGATGGCATACGACGA
Organism: Planctomycetia bacterium; assembly: GCA_005776475.1. Taxonomy (GTDB): domain Bacteria; phylum Planctomycetota; class UBA1135; order UBA1135; family UBA2386; genus UBA2386. The sequence continues at coordinate 15,970 of SXPB01000123.1, read as the reverse complement.
ACTGCGCACTCGTGCTGCCGATCGTGTCGTGCAGATTGACGACGACGGCGTCGAGCGCCTTCTTCACCAGCTTCTGGCGACCGCGTGCGATCGCCGCCGGCATGCCGGCGCTGGCCGCTTCGAGAGCGAAGCCGACGACGATGCGCGGCCCCTTGCGCGCTGCGAGCCCGGCGACGATGTCAGGATTCGGTACCAGTCGCAGCACCTGCTCGTCGGGGCCCCGCGCCGGCTTGCCGGGTGCGCGCGTCGCTGGCCGCCAATCGCTCACCGCCGCCGCGGCGATCACGATGTCGCACTTCGGAAACGCACGTTCCGCCGCCTGCTGCATCTCGAGCGCGGAGACGACGTGCACCACGGCGACACCGGATGGCGCGATGATTTCGACCGGACCGAGCACCAGCGTCACCCCGTGGCCCGCATTCCGCGCGGCTTGCGCGAGGGCGCACCCCATGCGTCCCGAGCTGCCGTTGCTCAGGAACCGCACGTCGTCGAGGTACTCGCGGGTTGGGCCCGCCGTGATCAGGATGGAGACCATGCCCCCGTCGAACAACGGCTCGAAAGAGCCGTAACCGCCACCGTCCTATCGTAGTAACAGAGGTCGGCCGGGGGAGAAAAAACAACGGTGGCCACCTAAGACCTTCGTCTGATCAACCACTCCGGCGCTTCGCCGGCCCCTGCCCCGTGCCGCTCCGTCGCTCGATCCCGATTGCATTCTGTTGCGCGCTGTTCCCAGCGTGCTCGTCTCCGACCGCCAACAAGGATTCCGCCGACGACCAGGTCTACGGCATCCTGGAAGAGGCCTCGGCCAAGGTGACCGGGAGCCAGCGCCCGTTCCGCGTCGAGCGCCCGGTCGACACCTTGCGCACGCGCCTGCTGAAGGCCCACGAACCGGTCCGCCTGACCCTGGTGGAAGCGCTCGACGTCGCCGCCGAGAACAGCCGCGACTTCCAACGGCAGAAGGAGCAGCTCTACCTGGCCGCGCTCAACCTGACGCGCAGCCAGCACGACTTCGCCTGGCGCTTTGGCCTCGGCGGTGACGGCGGCGTCGCCGGCGAGGCCGACACCAGCGCCGACGCCAGCCTCGGCAGCAATCTGGGCGCCTCGGCGACCAGCACCGCCGGCACCCGCGTGGTCGCGAGCTTCGTCAACACCTTCCTGCGGTCGGTGATCCACGGCGGCAGCTTCGACGGCAGTTCGATCCTGAACCTGACGCTGACCCAGCCGCTGCTGCGCGGCGCCGGCCGCCGCATCGTGCGCGAGCCGCTGACGCAGTCCGAACGCAACGTGATCTACGCGATGCGCGACTTCGAGCGCTTCCGCGCCGACTTCGCGGTGCAGGTGGTCAGCGACTACTGGAACGTCGTGCGGCAGGCCGCCGACCTCGTCAACGTCGAAGCCAACTACCGCAGCCTGACCGATTCGCGGACCCAGATCGAAGAACTGTTCGCCGCCGGCCGCCGCACCGTCACCGACCTCGGCCGCGCCAAACAGAGCGAGTACTCCGCCGACGCCCAGCGCGTGGCGGCGAAGAACCGGCTGCAGGCGACGCTCGATCGCTTCAAGTTGACCCTCGGCCTGCCGATCACCGCGCGCATCGATCTCGATCCCGCCGAACTGCAACGACTGAGCGTCCAGGGTGTCGCCGAGATCACCCTGACCGAAGACGCCGCGATGGACCTGGCCCGGCAGCGCCGGCTCGACCACCGCACGTTCATCGACGAAGTCGAAGACGCCGGCCGCCGCATCCTCGTCAGCGAGGACGCGCTCAACATGTCGATCGACTTCACGGCGGCGCTGTCGGTGCCGGCGGAGAGCGGCAAGGGCCTCAATCTCGACTGGTCGCGCATCGACTGGTCGGCCGGTTTCGAACTCGACCTGGCGCTCGACAAGCTGGTCGAACGCAACGCCTACCGCAGTTCGTTGATCAGCTTCGACCAGGCGCTGCGCTCGCGCGAACAGAGCGAGGACACCCTCGGCGCCAACGTGCGCACGTCGCTGCGCGACATCCAGAGCGCGATCGACAGCTTCCGCATCCAGTCGGTCGCCGTCGAACTCGCCGGCCAACGCGTCGAGGCGACCACCGCGCTCTACGCCGCCGGTCGCGTCGAAGCGCTGGAGAAGCTCGACGCGCAGGATGCGCTGCTGCAAGCGCAGCTCGATCTCACGGCCGCCATCGTCGAATACTCGATCGCGCGCCTGCAACTCATGAACGACCTGGAAGCGATCGCCCTGGAGCCGACCGGGTTGCGCTTCGACCAATCGCTGCCGATGCCGTCCGGCAAGCCCGCGGAGTGAAGACAATGACCGTGTTCCGAGTCCGACCGTTCCTGATCCTTCCGCTTGCCGTCGCCGTGAGCTGCGCTGGCGACTCCTCGGCGACGCCGACCCAGGATCCCAACCTGTTCATCGTGTCGCGCGGCGAACTGCCGATCACCGTCAAGGAGAACGCCGAACTGCAGGCGCAGCGCGAGACGATCGTGCGTTCCGAGGTGGAAGGACAAACGACCATCATCTTCATCGAGCCGGAAGGCTCGATCGTGAAGCAAGGCCAGAAGCTGGTCGAACTCGACGTCAGCGAACTCGTCGACAAGCGCGCAACGCAGGAGATCGCGGTGGAGAAGGCCACCAGCGCGCTGGCGCAGGCCCGCACCGAGAGCAACATCCTGGAGAAGGAGCTGCTGTCGAAGCGCAACACCGCTTCGTCCGAGCTCGAGATCGCGCGCATGGAGCTCGAGAAACTGCTCGGCGCCAAGAACGGCCAAGGCAGCGAAGGCAAGAACGCCGACATGGTGACGCTGCTGCGCGACCTCGTGTCGGAACCGAAGGCCGAAACCATCTCCGCTCCCGTGGATGCCAACGTTGGCGCCAACAACCCCTCGGCGCCGGCGATCGCGGCGACGATCAACCCGCACAAGTACGCCGGCCTCGTCGACAAGGTCGTGAGCCTCATGGACGTGCCCGGCGACGGCGATCCGTTGCAGCGCGACATGGGCGAGATGGCGAACAAGATCCTGCAGCAGGCCGACCAGATCCGTCTCGCCATGGCCGACCTCAAGGTCAAGGAAGAGACCTACTCGCACAGCCGGAACCTGGCCGCCAAGCAGTTCATCACCCGCAACGAACTCGCGCGCGACGAACTCGCCTACCAGAGCCAGGCCTCGAAGGTGACGATCGCGTGGAACGACCTCGAACTGCTGGTCAACTACACGCTGAACAAGGACAAGATCAAGCTGCGCCAGGACTTCGAGAACGCGGTGCTGGAGCTCGAACGCGTCGAAGCGAGCAACGACGCCGAACGCCAGAAGTCGAAGACCGACATCGACGCCAAGGACCGCGAGTACCAGGTCGCGAAGGAACGTCTGGACAACCTCGAGCGCCAGATCGCGAGCGGTGTGATCCTCGCACCCACGCCCGGCACCGTCGTCTACGCCCGCATGGACCGCAACCGCGGCGGCGGCGAAGCGGTGCGCGAAGGCGTGCAGGTGCGCGAACGGCAGGAGATCATCATCCTGCCCGACACCACCAAGATGCGCTGCGTCATCAAGGTGCAGGAGGCGCAGGTCGACAAAGTGGCGCGCGGCCAGATCGCGCACGCGACGATCGAAGCGTTCCAGGGCGAGTCCTTCAGCGGCCGCGTGACCAGCGTGGCGCCGGTCGCCGACAGCAACAGCAGCTGGGGCTCGAGCGACCGCAAGGTCTACACCACCGTGGTCGAGCTCGATTCCGACAACCCGGAAGGCCGACTGCGTTCGCGCATGGCAGCCAGCGTGACGATCATGGTCGACACGCTGAAGGACACGCTGCCGGTGCCGCTGCAGGCCGTGTTTCGCGACCGCTCGGTCAACTACGTGTGGAAGGAGACGAGCGGCGGCGCGACGCCGGTCCGGGTCAAGGTCGGCCGGCAGAACACGGAACGGGTGCAGGTGCTCGACGGCGTGGTCGCCGGCGATGTGCTGCGCCTGACCCCGCCAACGGGCGTGGCGGCACCGACGTTCGAGCAGCCCGTTGCCCCGGAACCGGCACCGCTGAAGGAAGTGGACAAGCCGACGCCGAGCGATGGCGGCACCGATGCTCCCGGCGCCGGCAACCGCACCGGCCGCGGCACGGGTGGCGGCACGCGGAAGAACTTCGCCGAAATGACTCCGGAGGAACTGACCGAGGCCAAGGCAGGCCTCGACCGCTACTCGGGCATGATCGACGGGAATCGCGAGCTCCTTGGCGAAGAGAAGGCCAAGCAAGCGGAGAAGACGCTGGCCGACCTGCGCAAGGCGCTAGATGCCAACGACCTGACCACGGCGCAGACGCACCAGAACGCGCTGCGCGCGGCAATGCGTTCGTCGATGAACGGCGGCCGCGGGCCTGGGGGCAACAACAGCGGCGGCGGCGCGGGCGCAGGTGGCGACCCCCCCGGCGGCAACAACGGTGGCGGCGACGGCGGCGGCCGGCGCCGTGGCAACTGACGAGGACGCGCGCGTGACCCAGTCCGCCGAACGTACGATCATCGCCGAATTCGTCGACGTGCACCGTCACTACGTGATGGGCAAGAACGTCGTGAAGGCGCTCAACGGCATCTCGATGCAGGTCCGCAAAGGCGACTACCTCGCCATCATGGGCCGCTCGGGCTCCGGCAAGAGCACGATGCTCAACATCCTCGGCGGGCTCGACCGCCCTACCACCGGCGAGTACCGCGTCGGCGGTCGCGACGTCAGCAAGCTGAACGACGACGACCTGTCCGACGTGCGTGGCCGCGAGATCGGCTTCATCTTCCAGAGCTTCAACCTGATCCCGCAGTTGACCGTGCTCGAGAACCTGGAAGTGCCGCTGTTCTACCAGGGCCGCGTCGGCCGCGAATCGCGCGCGAAAGCGGAGTACCTCGCCGAGCGCGTCGGCCTCGGCAAACGGCTCGAACACCGTCCGCTCGAACTGTCCGGAGGCCAGCAGCAGCGAGTCGCGATCGCTCGCGCCCTGATGAACGACCCGTTGTTCCTGCTCGCCGACGAAGCGACCGGCAACCTCGACAGCAACACCGAGAAGGAGATCCTCGACCTGTTCGACGACCTGCGTCCGGACGGCGTCACGATCGTGATCGTCACCCACAATCCCAAGGTCGCCGAGCGCGCCGACCAAACGCTGTGGCTGAAGGACGGCCAGGTCGAGAAACTGGTCAACAACCGCACTGCCGTCGCCGCGAATGGAGGCCATCCGTGATCGCCGACACCATGCGCATGGTCAAGCTCGGGCTGAAGAGCCTGATGCTGCACAAACTGCGCAGCTGCCTCACCACCGCCGGCATCCTGTTCGGGGTCGCGTCGGTGATCGCGATGCTCGCCGTGGGTGAAGGCGCTTCGGCCGAGACGCTGAAGCAGTACCGCGAAATGGGCGTCACCAACGTCCTGCTCCGCAGCCAGAAGCCCGAGGAGACGCAGCAGTCGTCGGCCTCGAGCATGATGAGCACGTTGTCGTACGGGCTCTTCTACCAGGAGGCCGACCGCATCCAGAACCTGCTGCCGCAGGCCACCGTGGTGCGCGTGCGTGAGTTCCAGCGCCCGGTGATGCGCGGCGAGAACTGGGGCCAGACGATGATCATCGGCACCGAGGTCAACTTCCTCGAAGTCACCAACATGAAGGTGCACGAGGGACGCTGGTTGACCGAGCTGGACCAGCAGCGACAGGCCAACGTGTGCGTGCTCGGCGAACGGCTGGCGCGCATGCTGTTCCCGCTGGAGAACCCGGTCGGCAAGACGATCCTGGTCGGCATCGAGGACCGCTTCGAGATCATCGGCGTGCTCGAGTACCAGGGCCGCGCCGCGTCGCCGAACGGCACCACGCTCGACCAGTGCGGCTTCATCCCGATGACGAGTTCGCGCCGTCGCTTCGGCGACACGGTGCGCAACCCGCTGATCAACCGCTGGGAGCAGGTCGAACTGCACGAGATCAAGGTCAAGCTGCCGAGCACGGCCGAGGTCGAAGGTGCGGCTGCGGTGCTCGACCAGATGCTGCAAGGCGAGCAGGTGCACCGGAACAAGAAGGACTACGAGATCACGGTGCCGCTCGAGTTGCTGCGCAAGGCCGAGGCGACCGAGCGCATGTTCAACCTGGTGCTCGCGGTGATCGCCTCGATCAGCCTGCTGGTCGGCGACATCGGCATCATGAACGTGATGCTGGCGACCGTGACCGAGCGCACCCGCGAGATCGGTATCCGCCGGGCGCTGGGCGCGAAGAAGAAGCACATCGTGCAGCAGTTCCTGGTCGAAGCCGGCGTGCTGTCGGCGCTCGGCGGCCTGGTCGGAGTCGGCCTCGGCATGCTGGTGCCGTACGGCATCGAGAAGTACTTCAAGCAACCGACCGACATCCAGGCCCCGCACGTGATGCTGGCGTTCGGCATCTCGGCGGCAGTCGGCGTCGTGTTCGGGCTCTACCCGGCGTGGCGCGCGGCGAACATGGACCCGGTCGAGGCGCTCCGTCACGAGTGACGGCGTCCGCGGCGACTCCGGTCGTTCACACCGGCCAGAGCCGATCGACGAGCCCAAGCACGGCGTCGGGGATCCCGGCGCACGCAGGCTCCGTTCGCAACCAAGCGGCGGTGGGCACGCAACCGGTCGCAGCCATGCGCTCGTGCAGGACGGCGGCGAGCTGCACTACCGCGACGCTGAACGACGGCGGCTCGCCGGCCTCGCCAGCACCTGCCCGCGCGTGGCGCGCGACCAAAGCACAACGCAGCCAGAACTCCGAACTGCCGCGCGACGACAGCCATTGGAAGCCGGCGCGGCCCGAGGCGCCGTCGCCGAGCACGCTGCCGACGTCGTGCAGCAGCGCCGAAGCGCCGAGTTCGGCGAGCTGGCCCGCCGGCCAGCCCCCCGCGCGGGCCAACGACACCGCCAGCACCGCGATCGAAGTGCTGCGCACCAGCAGCGGCTGTTCCCGCTCCAGCATCATCAAGGGCTCGAGGCCCCCCGGCACCGCGAGCAGATGCTCGGCAATCTGTTCGATCACGAACTGCGCCACCGTCGGTGGCAGTCCTGGCCAACGCGGCATGCCGGCGACCAGACGATGTTGCAGGAACACCGAGCGCAATCGCGAATCGGCGTCGGCGGCGACGCGTTCGGTGGGCAACAGCGACGCGATGGGTTCGCCTTCGCGCACGACCCGGCTCAGGCGCGCTGGCCGACGTGCTTCTCGACCAGTTCGATCAGCTCGTCGGGTTCGAACGGCTTGCGGAAGTAGTCGACGGCTCCCATCTCGGAGCTCTTCTGGTGCCCACGCGAATGCTCGCGCGCGGTGAAGATCACCACCGGGATGTTCGCGGTCGCGGTGTCGCGCTTCAGTCGCGTCAGCGTCTCCCAGCCGTCGATGCCGGGCATCATGATGTCGAGCAGGATCAGATCCGGTGTCTGCGACCGGGCCTTGGCAATGCCATCTTCGCCGTTGGTGGCAGACTCGACGCGGAAGCCGGCAGCTTCGAGCACCATCTGGGTGGAGACGATGATCAGCTTCTCGTCTTCGATGATCAGGACGGTTCGTTGCATTGGAGTGCTCGGTACTACTTGGCCAAAGGTGCTACGGCCGCAGGCGCTGGCTGCCGGTGCAACGGCAGTGCAAAGGAGAAATCGGCTCCCCGGCCCAGTTGGCTGGAGACTTCGATGCTACTTCCGTGCGCTTCGACGATTCCCTTGGTCACGAACAGGCCCAGACCGGCCCCGCCGTGGTGGCGGGTCAACGGGTCTTCGACCTGGAAGAACTTCTCGAAGATGCGCCGGTGGTAGCGTGGATCGATGCCGATGCCGTCGTCGGTGACCCGGAACCGCAACCCCCCATCGCGCCGCTCGATGCGCACCGCGACCTGGCCGTCGTCGGCCACGAATTTGAGGGCGTTTTCGACCAGCGCCTGGCAGGCCCGGCGCAGGTCGCTGCGGTCGGCGAACAGGCTCTCGTCGTTGGGATCGACCTCGAAGTGGAGATTGATGCGACGGTCGCGCGCCGGCTGCTCGAACGGCGCCAGCAGACCTGCTGCGAATTCCGACAGTGGGAACACTTCGCGGTCCTGCCCGTAGTCGGCCGACTCCAGGTTGCCGAGGTTGATCAGCTTGTCGATCTGGTGCTCAAGGCGGATCGACTGCTCGCGGATCGACTCGCAGACGCGCTGCTGGCGTTCGGTGAGGCCGCCGAGCGCCCCCTTCGTCATCATTGTCGCGAACGTCTTGATGCCGGTGAGCGGCGTGCGCAGTTCGTGCGCCACGATCGACAGGTACTGGTTCTTCAGCTGGTCGGCCTTGAACTCGGCGGTGACGTCGCGCAGCACGGTCAACACGCCGGCCGCCTGGCCGCGGTAGTCGAGCACGCGCGACGTGATGCACTTGATGTAGAGCAGGTCCTGCTCGTTGTGGTGCACTTCGATCGTCTGCGACACTTCCTTCTGCGTCGCCATCTTCGCGTGGTCGGTGGCGAGCGACTGCAGCAGTTCGCGACGTCCTTGCAGGGCGGCGATCGGCTTGCCGATCGCCACGAACGACTTGGCACCGAGCAGATCTTCCGCCGCCGGGTTCAGCAGCGTGACGCTGCCGGTCCGATCGACGAACACGATGCCGTCCATGATGTTCGAGATGATGGTCATGATCCGGGACAGGTCGAGGAAGTAGGTCTCTTGGTTTTGCTGCATGCGCTCGGCCTGCTGCGCACAGCGTTGCCGCAGTTCCTCGGTCTGGAACCGCAGGCGGCGCACGTCTTCCCGCAGCGTCGTCGAGCGCTGCCGGCGTTCGGCAACGGTGGCCAGGTGGCGACGCCAGGTCGCCACGTCGGCTCCGGGCGCCACTACGGCAGCGCAGCCCTCTGCCAGGGCGCGCTCGAGCACGGGCACGTCGGGCGCGTGCGACGGCGCCAGCAGCACTTCGACGCCATTCGTCTCCGCTGCATGCCGCAAGGCCGCCGTGAGGTCGTCCGGTCCGACGACCAGGGCATCGACGACCCCGAGGTGGGTCGTCGCAGCTTCGGCTGTGGCAGCGCTCCTCAGCGTGGCGCCCGCCGCCGTCACGACGTCGCGAAGGCGTGCTCCGCCATCCGCGTCGACGATCAGGATGCAGGCGCTCGTGGACATGGCTGAGTGCGGCCCTGCGGGTACGGACCGCACCCAGGGCGCGATCCCACCGACGAACAGCGGACGGCTACTTGCCGCCCTTGATCGCCGCCAACGCGTCGTCTTCCTTGTCGTAGATCGCCAAGTGCTTCGAGATCCGCATGATCTCGAAGATCTTGACGATGAACGGCTTGATGTTGCTCAGGTAGAGCTTGCAGTTGCGCGACGACGTCACGTTGTTGGCCACGATGATGAGGCCCACACCGCATGAGTCGATGATCTTGACATTGTCGAGGTTCAGCACGAAGTGCTGGTACCCATCCTCGATCTTGCCGTTGATCGTCTCCTTCAACGACTCCTTCAGGGAGTCCGTGACGTAGAAGTTCAGAGAACGGTCGTTGAACGAAATGATGACCGTCTTGTCGTCCTTGAGGGCCGTGACCGACAGCCCCTGGCTCTTCTTCCCCACGATTTCCATGACGTACCTCGGTGAACACCGCTCGAAAGGACGAGCGGATGTTGGGCTAGGCATCGGCTCAGGCGACACCGCGAGTTGAGCTACCCCGGCGAAAAATCGCGCACCTGCGCCCGACCACTGCTCACGGTGCGGAATCAGGCGCCGGCGCCATCGACACTTCCGTGACGGATGCCGACGTTGAGTCGCCCGATGCTGGCCAGCACTTCGCGCTCCTTGTGCAGCCCGAGTTGGTTCGCCTTGTTGGCGACACTGGTCACGCTGCGGCCGAGCGCCCGCGCCACTTCGAGGTTGTCGCGATCGGCGTAGATCGCACGCAAACGCTCGACCTCATCGGCGGTCCAGCGCGGCATCGTCGCCCCCTGCCGGCCAGGCGAGGGTTCGGCGCGGTGCCGGCGAACAGCTTCCTGCACGAGGAAGCGCTTGTCCTTGGCGAGGCACAACGCCCGCGCCATCGCCTGGATCTCGTCACGCGGCCGCGACAGGCAGACCTCAAGATCGATGTCGGCGCGCGTGGCGAACAGCTCTTTGAGGCGTTGGCGTTCCTGGTGCTGCCAACTGCCGCGCCGCAGCTGGGTCCGCAGCCTGGTCGCCCGGCGTTGCACATCGGCGATCGGCCGCCCGAGCATGGTCGCCAACAACCGGGCTTCGACAGCCCCCCAGGACTCACGCAACAACGAATCGTCGCTGTCGGTCCAGTCACCACGCCGAGGGGGAACCCGCAGGATCTGCAGGGCCTTGCGCTGCACGCTCGCCGCCGAACGCCGCAACAACGTCGCCGTCACTTCGACGCCACGCCGCGGCAGCAGCTGCCGCAGCCGTTCGAGCTCCTGCACCGACCAGTTGCCGCGCCGGCTTTGGCCTGTCATCGGCGACCATCCTCCGAAGCGGCGAGTTGGCGAACCCAGCGCGGCTGGATCTCCTCCTGCACGAGCTTGCGCACCGCCGACGTCGATTGCATCGCCGCGGCGCGCGTGGCCAGATCCTGGCATTCGGTGACGGTGAACGACCGCAGCATCAGCTTGACGCGCGGCACGAACACCGGCGCCATCGACAATTCGCGGTAGCCGAGCCCGACCAGGATCGGCGTGAACCAATGGTCGCCGGCGATTTCGCCGCAGATCGAAGCACTCTTGCCGGCCACCGCCGCCGCGTCGGCGATCTGCTTCAACACCCGCAGCACGCCCGGATGGAACGGGTCGTACATCTTCGCCACGCGCTGGTTGTCGCGGTCGACGGCGAGCAGGTACTGGACGAGGTCGTTGGTGCCGACCGACACGAAGTCGGCGACCGGCAGCACGTCGGACAGCACCGGCACCAGCACCGGCACCTCGACCATGACGCCGAGTTCGATCTGCGGATCGAACGGCACGCCGGTGGCCTTCAGGTCGGCAGACAGCTGGTCGAGCACTTCACGGCACCGCACCACTTCGCTGCGCGTGCTGATCATCGGCAGCAGGACGCGCGCGTGCCCGAGCGCGCTGGCGCGCAGGATCGCCCGCATCTGCGTGTAGAGGATGTCGGGCCAGTCGAGGCACAACCGGATGCCGCGCCAGCCGAGCACCGGATTGCGCTCCTCGGGCATCTTGAAGTAGCCGAGTGGCTTGTCGCCGCCGACGTCGAGCGTGCGGAACGTCACCGGCTTGCCGCCGGCGCCGTCCATCGCGCGGCGATACATCGCGACCTGTTCGTTCTCGGTCGGGAACTGCCGCCGCTCCATGAACGCGAACTCGGTGCGGACCAGGCCGATGCCGGCGATCGCGTCGACTTCGAGCGAGTCGAGATCGCGCACGCCTTCGACGTTCGCCAGCAATTGCACCGACACGCCGTCCGGCGTGACCGACGGCTGGAAGCGCACTTCGGCGATGCGCCGATCGATCGCGCGCTGCTCGCGCCAACGTTGTTCGTAGTCGGCGAGCTCGGCCGGCGACGGATCGAGGATGACGATGCCGGCGTCGCCGTCGACGATGGCCATGGCGCCGGTGGTCGATTGCAGCATCACCGCTTCGATGCCGACCACGGACGGAATGCCCAGCGAACGGGCCAGGATCGCACCGTGCGAGTACTTGCCACCGTGCGCCGTGACGATGCCACGGATGTGCGCGCGGTCGAGGATGCCGGCGTCGCTCGGCAGGAACTCGTCAGCGGCGAACAGGTAGTCGCGACCATTCGCGGTGTACTTCTGCTGCTCGGTCGCCATCAAAGCGCCGACCAGTTGGCGCCCGATGTCGCGCAAGTCGGCGGCGCGTTCGCGCATCGCCGGGTTCTCCATCGCCGCGAACACCTGCTCGTAGCGGGCGACGACCCGCTGCAGGGCGACCTCGAGGTTGACGTGGCGCTGCTCGATCTCGGTCTCGACGTCGCGACGGAACGTCTGGTCGTGCAGGATCGCGACCTGCGCGTCGTAGATGCGCACGTCCTGGTTGCCGAGCGATCCGGCCAGTTCGCGCTGCAGGTCGAGCAGGCTCGTGGTGACACCGGCGATCGCCACCGACAGGCGCGCTTTCTCGCCGGCCACGGCATCCTCAGCCACCCGCCACGTCGGGATGTGGTCGAGCGTCGCGTGGAAGTGCACGATCGGGGCGATCGCGACTCCGCGGGCTGCGGCGATTCCTTTCAGCTTGCGCGACATCGTTGGCAACGCGTTTTCCGCGACAGTGCCGAAGTTTGCAACACGCCCCTTCACCTGGTGGCGGCCGGCAGCCGATTCATGGGCCGAGCGCAACCATGAAGCGACCGACGGAACCACAGCGCGCAACCTCGACGTTGCCCGCCTTCCTCGAAGAACCGACCACGACCGACTCGACCACGGCTACGGCCACGGACGAAGGCACGGCCGGCGACCTCGATACCCATGCAGCCGCGACTCCGGAACCGACGACCGACGTGGCCGATGCCACGAACGGCGAGGCCGCGGGTGATCCGGCTGCCACCGAATCCCCTGCTGCCCGCGAGCGGGTCGACAGCAAGGCTCGCGAACGCCAAGCGGCCCGGGCGCGCCACGGCGGCGGCAAGCTGGCGATGATCGTCGGCGGCGCCGTGCTGCTGGCCGGCCTCGCCCTGTCGGTGCTGCCGGACCTCGCCCAGAAGGCCGCCAACTACGGCGTGCAGCCGAACCTGCCGTTCGTGCTGGGCACCCTGCTGTTCGCGGCCGGCGCCACGCAGCGCCACATCGGTCGCATGCAGCAGCGCCTCGACGAGGCTGAGAGCCGCCGCCAGTTCGACACCAACGCGATGCAGCAGAACCTGCAGCAACTGGTGGCCGACTCCGGCAACAAGGCGCCGGCGCAAGGCGAGGAGATGCAGCACCTGATGATGTCGCTGCAACGGCAGGACGAGAAGATCAACAACCTGACCAAGGCCATCAAGATGTATGGCAAGCCCCTGATGGAGATCACGGGGCAGAGCACCGACCTCGCGGGCGGCATGGCCAACATCAAGGCGCTGGTCGAAGGTGGCATCGAAGCGAACCGCCAGGGTCTCGGCCGGCTCGAAGCACAACTGCGCGCGCCGCAGAACCAGAAGGAGTTCAGCGAACTCAACGGGTCGCTGCAGAAGCTGATGGCCCGCATCGAGTCGCTGGCGGGCCAGAAGACCACGGTCGACATGACCCCGCTGCAGCAACAGGTCGGGCGCCTCGAAGTCACGGTCGCCGCGATCGCGCAGCGACTCGAGGACAACGAAGTGCGCAAGAGCCTGCTGCGGCTCGAAGAACAAGGCCAGAAGGACCGCGACACGCTGCAGGAGCTGCTGCGCGGCGAGACCGTGCAGAAGGCGACCGCCAGCCTGCAGTCACGCGTCGAGACGGCAACCAAGGGACTCGCCGACGGGCTCACGCAACTGCGCGATGGCAACCTCGGCGGCCTCGAGAACGCGGTGCGCGAGATCCAGCGCGAAGTCTCCGGCGTCGCCACCCCGGTGGCGCAGATCAACGCCGCGGTGAAGGGCGGCGTGCGCGTCGCCACCGCGGCGGTGGCGGCACCCGCAACGCCGGCACCCGCGACCAGCGACTCGACCCCGACCGCGACGCCCGCGCCGGCACCGGCACCGGCAGCCGCGGCCACCGGGACCGGCGAAGGCGGCGGCGGCTACTCCACCGGCGCCCGCAGCACCGGCTCCAAGAACGTGCTCGGCGCGATCGCGAAGCTGAAGCAGATGAAGGGCTGACGGCACCCGGCCGCGCCGCGTAGGCTGCGGCCGTGGTGGAACCCGACCCGAGCCGCTGCCCCCTGTGCCAACGCCCGAACGACTGCGCGATGGCGGCGGGCGATGCCTGCGCCAACTGTTGGTGCACCACCGTGGTGATACCCGCCGCGGTGCTGGCCCGCGTGCCCGCCACCGCCATCGGCAAAGCCTGCGTATGCCGGGCGTGCGCCACGGCGACACCATCGCCCAAGGCAACGCCGCCCCGTTCGTGACCTGCGCGCGCGGCTCTGTTCCAATGCCGCGATGCTCGCATTCCCTCCCGGCCTCACGTCCGTGCAAGACTCCGGCGGCCGCGATGCCCTGCGCCTGCACGGCAAGGCCGGAACCGTCGAGCTGTCCCTGCTCGGTGCCCAGGTGCTGTCGTTCCACACCGAAGCGGGCGACGTGCTGTTCACCGGCAGCACCGCCGAGCACGCCCCCGGCAAACCGGTGCGCGGCGGCATTCCGCTCGTGTTCCCGTGGTTTGGCGACCATCCGACCGACAAGAAGCTGCCGGCGCACGGCTTCGCGCGCACGCAGACGTGGCGCGTCGTCGGAACGGCGCCCGGCCCGGAAGTGACGCTGGAGACCACCGACGACGCCACCACGCGCGCCTTGTGGCCGCACGCGTACCGGCTGCAATTCACGGTGTCGGTGGCGACGACGTTCTCGCTGCGGCTCCGCATCGAGAACCGCGGCCAGGCTGCGTTCCGCTGCGAAGAGGCTCTGCACACCTACTTCGCGGTCGGCGACGTGCACAGCGCTGCGGTGCACGGCCTGGAAGGCGTACCGCACACCGAGACGGCGGTGGCACCGGAAGGCGCGTGGGACCACGGCGCCCCGCTGCGTTTTCGCGCCGAGACCGACCGCGTGTTCCACGGCACGCCCGACACGATCGAACTGCGCGCGCCGGCACTGCGCCGCGTCGTCACCCTGGCGAGTCGCAACGCGCGCACCGCCATCGTGTGGACGCCGTGGCCGACCAAAGCCGCGCGACTGTCGGGCCTCGGCGCGGACGACTGGCAGCGGTTCTGCTGCATCGAGACCGGCAACGCCAGACAGCACGCGCTCGAACTCGCCCCCGGCCAGTCGCACACGCTCGAACTGCAGCTGCGCGCGACGACCGGCTGAGCGCTACTCCAGTTCGAGCAGCAGGGCACCGGCAGCGACCGCCTCGCCCTTCTTGCACAGGATGCGCGTGACCTTGCCGGGCGCCTCGGCGCCGAGCGGGTTCTGCATCTTCATCGCTTCGAGCACCACCAGGGTCTTGCCCTCCTCGACGACGTCGCCGACCGCCACCTTGATGTCGATGACGATGCCCGGCATCGCCGCGCGCAGTTCCTGCTTGCCGCCCTGCTTGTTGCCGGCGACCGCGTGCGCCGCCCGTTCGCGTTCGTCCTCGACGTGCACGACGAAGCGCTGCCCCACCATCTGCAGGGTGACGTCTTCCTTCTGGATGTCGGCGACGACGTCGTAGCTGCGGCCGTCGACGAGCAACGAAAACGCCGCCCCATCGCCGACCAGCGCCAGGTCCAGATGGCGCACCACGTCGCCGCAGCGCGCGGTCAACCGATCGCCGTGCCGTTCGATGACGAACTCGCGCTCCTCGCCGTCCATTCGCGTCAGGTACTTCATGCGTTCGTCCTCCGCAGCCGATCGACGCGGCCCATCTGCGCCCAACGGGGCGTCGCCTGCCGGTCCTGGCCCGGGTTGTCGGTGCTTGCCCCGGCCCGTTCGGCGACCAGGAAGCGCGCCGCGGCGGCCGCCAGCATCGCCAGTTCGCGATGGTCCACGCTGGCCTTGCGGTCGATGCGTTCGAGGATGCCGGTGTCGTAGTCGCCGCGCGCGAACTCGTCGCTGCGCAAGGCCGCCAGCGCCACCGGCAGCGACGTCGCCACACCGACCAGGCGCAGCTCGCGCAGCGCCCGGATGCAGCGCGCGATCGCCTGCTCGCGGTCGGCGCCGTGCACGACGAGCTTGGCCAGCATGCTGTCGTAGTACGGCGTCACTTCCATGCCTCGATACATCGCACTGTCGAGGCGCACGCCCGGGCCACCCGGCAGCGTGATGCGGGACAGCTTGCCGAGCGACGGGAAGAAGGTGTTCGGGTCCTCGGCGTTGACGCGCACTTCGATCGAGTGGCCGCGCGGCTCGGTCACCGGTGCCACCTTCTCGCCGGCGCCGACGCGGAGCTGTTCACGCACCAGGTCGACTCCGTACCGCATCTCGGTGACCGGGTG
>SXPB01000122.1 GCA_005776475.1 Planctomycetia bacterium | reverse complement strand
GTAGCACGGGTTGGCGAAGCCGGCGCCGCGCTTGTGCGAGCGCCAGGTCGCCGTCACGTTGCAGTTCATCGCGTTGGTCGACAGGTAGAACACCGGGCCGTAGCCACCGGTCGCCAGCACGACCGCGTCACCGGCATGCGAGCGGATCTCGCCGGTCACCAGATCGCGCACGATGATGCCCTTGGCGTGGCCGTCGACGACGACCAGGTCCAGCATCTCGGTGCGCGGGAACATCTTGACCGTCTTCAGGCCGATCTGCCGCGACAGCGCCGAGTAGGCGCCGAGCAGCAGTTGCTGGCCGGTCTGGCCACGCGCGTAGAACGTGCGCGAGACCTGCGCGCCGCCAAAGCTGCGGTTGTCGAGCAGACCCGAGTACTCGCGTGCGAACGGCACGCCTTGCGCGACCGCCTGGTCGATGATGTTGACCGACAGCTCGGCGAGGCGGTGCACGTTGGCTTCGCGGGCGCGGAAGTCGCCGCCCTTCACCGTGTCGTAGAACAGGCGATGCACCGAGTCGCCGTCGTTGCGGTAGTTCTTCGCGGCGTTGATGCCGCCCTGCGCCGCAATGCTGTGGGCACGGCGCGGGCTGTCCTGGAAGCAGAAGCACTCGACCTGGTAGCCGAGTTCGGCCAGCGACGCGGCGGCCGACGAGCCGGCGAGGCCGGAACCGACGACCAGCACCTTGTACTTCCGCTTGTTGGCTGGATTGACGAGCTTGAGCTCGAACTTGCGGTTCGACCACTTCTCGGCGATCGGACCGTCGGGAATGCGCGCGTCGATCTTCATGCGGCCCCCTTCACGATGCCGAGTTGCACCGACAGGGCCAGGCAGACGTTGCCGCCAGCAACCAGCGCGGCGAGCAGGAACGACAGCTGCTTGATCATCGGGGTGTAGCGGCCGTGGTGGAATCCGATCGTCTGCGCAAAGCTCTGCAGGCCGTGGTTCAGGTGCAGGAACAGCACCAGCTGGAACGCCGCGTAGGCCGTCGCGATGGCGGGGTTGGCGAAGCTGGCGGTCACCATCGAATAGACGTCGTGGCCACCGGCGCCGGCGGCCTTCCTCGCCATGTGGTCCGGGTTCGTGATGCCGAACGTGAAGTGCAGCAGGTGGTAGACGATGAACGCCAGCAGGCTGAGTCCGCTGAGCACCATCGAGCGCGACGCCAGGCTCGCCTGCATCGTCGCTTCCTTCGCGTAGGCCACCGGACGCGCCGCCTTGTTGGCGCGCGACAACCGGATCGCGGTCACCACGTGCAACAGGAACACCACTAGCAGGCCGATGCGCATAACCCACAGCAGCGGGCCGAGGTCGTGCAGCATCTTGGCGTAGGAATTGATGGCGTCGGGGCCCTTCAGCAACTGCAGGTTGCCGAGCAGGTGGGCGACGACGAAGCCGAACAGCAGGACGCCAGTGACCGCCATCGTCACCTTGCCGCCGATCGACGAGCGCCAGAAGGAGCTGAGCCAGGTCATGTGGGCGAGAGAGGATCGGACCTCCCTCGTTCGTTTGCAACAAGCTGTCGGATGCAGCGCGATCAGGCCGCGAGGCGAGGCACGCCCGGACGCGAGCCCGACGCCGCATCGGCGATCGGCCTCCCACCGGCAGGTCGCGTCAGGGTCGCAACGGCGTCTTCCCCATCGACACCAGCGCCCGCAGCGCGTCGGCCGTGCGCACGTCGAGCTTCTTGAGTTCGCCCGGCTCGACCAGCAGCAGCTTCCCGTTGGTCGGATTCGGTGCGCTCGGCACGAACACGAGCGTGTGCGGCTTGCCGTCCGGCCCCGCCGACTGTCCGGTGATGAAGCCGATCTCGTAGCCCTCGTCGGCCTTGACGGCGACGACGCCCTGGAAGAAGCGTTCGCGGCTGCTGTCGTAGCCGAGCACCTCCTTCAGCGACTGGTAGAACGTGCCGAGCAAAGGCAGGCTCTCCAACGCGCGATCGACGCGTCGCCACAGCCAACGCCCAACGAACGTGGTGACGCAGAAGCCGACGAGGTAGATCGCGAGCAACGCCAGCAACAGGCCGAGCCCGGGGAAATACCAGCCGACCTTGTCCCGCCACGAGCCGGCGATCGTACCTTCGAGCCACACCACCATGAACACCGCGCCGCCCATCGGCAACAGCGCGACGATGCCAGCGACGAGGCAACGGGTGACGTGGCGAGTCGGCGAGTTCATGCGGACGAAGATAGGCGAAGCGGTCGCCGCCGCCTACTTCGCCGTCTCGGCGCCGGGCGAGAGACGACCGTCAGGCGCCGCCGCGGCGCCGCATGAACCAGAGCCCGTCTTCGGCGAACTGCTGGTACTTCGGCTGCCGCAGCTTCTGCGTCTCGCGCCACACCACGAACGGCAACGCCAATCGCCACAGGCCGCGCACCAGCCGGCTCTTCATGAACACGTGGAACGCGTTCGTGGCGTGGCTGGCGAAGTAGTGGAAGAACTCGCGCTCGATGACCTCGTAGTGCTCGCGGAAGTACTCGTCGAGGTGGATGTGCTCGCCGAAGAACTCCTTCCCGGCCGGACTCTCGTGCCGCACGTTCATCTCGTCCGGCGGCGCCTCCGGACCGTCGAGCGACGTCTTGCCGGTGACCTCGAAGTAGAACGGGAAGTCGAACACCTTCTGGCCGAGCCGGCTCTTCGCGCACCGCAGCAGGAACTTCGCCACGTCCGGCGGCATGCCTTCGTGGTTGGGCTCGATGAACAGCATGTAGCCGCGCGGCCGCAGGTGGTGTTCGAGCATGTGCGCCATCGCCTGCTGGAACTCGGGGAAGTGGTGGATGCTGCCGTGCGACGTCAACAGGTCGACCTTCTCACGCGGCCGCCACTGCATCACGTCGGCGGCGACGAACTCGCACAGGTGCGCAACGCCCTGCTCTTCGGCCATGCGCTTGGCGGTGGCGATCTTCTTCTCGGACAGGTCGATGCCGATCGAACGGATGCCGCGTTTGGCGGTGGCGTGGCAGACCCAGCCGTTGCCGCAGCCAATGTCGATCAGGCTCTTGATCTCCGACTTGTGCGTGTCGAGCAGGCGCAGGAAGGTCTTCACGCGCGGCCGGATGATGATCTCGGCGAGATGGGGCACGAAGCGCCAATCGTGTGGCCGCGCGTAGAGCGCCTCGATCTTGTCCTCTTGCAGGTCCCAGAACTTCGCTTCCTTGGCGAGCAGTTCCTGCTTCTTCTGGCTCTCGGGCTGCGGTTCGGGAGGCGATGCGTTCACGGCGAGGTCCTCGCCGGGCGGCGGGGCGGACGAGGGTAACGACGCCCAGGGGGCAGTCAAGCCGAGTGCTTCTGGCGTCCCGCTGCGAGACGCTCGAGCCAACCGTGCACCGCTTCGATGGTGCGCGGCAGCGTCGACGTTCCGGCGGTGAGACCGCAGACTCGCACGCCGTCGAACCAGGCCGGCACGAGTTCACGCACGTGGTCGACGTGGCAAGTGCGCACGCCGTGGTGCTCGGCCCGCAGCACCAGCTGGCGCGTGTTGTTGGAATCGTGGCCGCCGACGACCACCAGCGCATCGATGCGGGGCAGGATTTCGAGCAGGGCATCGATGCGGGCCTTGGTCGGCGCGCAGATGGTGTCCGTGAAACGCACGTCGGCGTGCGGATTGGCGGCGACGATCGCAGCGAGCAACGCCGCCGCCACTTCGCCCTGCGTCGTCGTCTGGCACACCACCCCCAACGCGCGCTCCGGCCAGGTGGCGACGTCGGCGACGCTGCCGACGACGATGGGTTGCTGCAGGTCCTCGATGATGCCGCGCACTTCGACGTGGTCTCGACGCCCGAGCACAACGACACGCCGACCTTCGGCCGCCAACGCCTGCGCCGCGTCGTGCGCCTTCTTCACCAACGGACACGTGGTGTCGAGCAGTTGCTTGCCGGCGGCCCGCAGTGCGCTGCGTTCGCGGTCACTGATGCCATGCGCCGTCACCGCCACGACCGGCGTCGACGGCACCGCGCGAGCCGCTTCCGCCGAACGCGCAAAGCCGCGCCGGTCGAGCCACGCGAGCACCTCGGGGTTGTGCACCAACTCACCGTGGATCGTCACCCCGGCCGGATCCTCGACCCGGTCGAGCACCGCCAACGCATCGCGCACACCGAAACACATGCCCATCTCCTGGGCTCGCAGGATCTGCATCAACGCCTCCGTTCAGGTTTGACTTGGTAGTGCAAAGTAGTTGGGCATACAGCGTTGGTCAACCCCAGGGAGCGGGACCGCGGCTCGATTCACCTTGGCTCGGTGGGACCGGCTGGGCCCGGCGTCGCCGGACCGAGGAACCGCGCGCACGTCGCCAACAGGTGATCGACCCGCACCGGTTTCGTTTCGTAGCCGTCGCACCCTTCGGCGAGACAGCGGTCGCGGTCGCCTTCCATCGCATGCGCCGTCAGCGCCACGATCGGCCCGCGCCAACCCAGGTCGCGCAACTGCCGCGTCGCCAGGTAGCCGTCGAGCACGGGCATCTGGATGTCCATCAGGATCAGGTCGAACGGTTTGCCGGCAGCCTGCGACTGCGTCGCGGCGGCGACCGCTTGTTGCCCATCGGACGCGGAATGCACTTCGGCGCCGGCCCGACGCAGGATCGTCGTCAGCAAGCGCTGGTTGTCGGCACCGTCCTCGGCAAGCAGGATGCGACCGGCGAGTCGCGTCTTGGCGGCAGCCCCACGACCGGATGCGGTGCCTTCGGCCTCATTCACCGCCGCAGCACCCGGCTGCCAGGGCGTCCACTCGCCGATCGCGCTCTCGCCGGCCGGCAAGCGCAGCGTGAACGTGCTGCCCGCATCGGGCGCACTGACCACGTCGACCACACCCCCCAGCAGCACCGCCAACCGCCGCGAAATCGACAAACCGAGGCCCGTGCCGCCAAAGCGCCGCGACGTCGACGAGTCCGCCTGCATGAACGGTTCGAACAGCATCGGCAGTCGTTCGGCGGCGATGCCGATGCCGGTGTCGACGACGTCGAAGTGGAGCACGCGCGCGTCGTCGACGGTTGCGGCGCCGACGCGCACAGTCACGCTGCCGCGTTCGGTGAACTTGATCGCGTTGCCAAGCAGGTTGAGCAGGATCTGGCGCACGCGCGTGCCGTCGGTGCGCAGCATCGTCGGCAGTGGCCCGTTCGCCTCGATCGTCAGACCGATGTTCTTCTGCGCCGCCAACGGCCGCAGCAGCGCGACGACGTCGAGGACGAGCGTGCGCGGGTCCGCCGGTGCGTGGTCGAGCAGCAACTGCTTCGCTTCGAGCTTGCTCAGATCGAGCACGTCGTTGACCAGTTGCAGCAGGTGCTGGCTGTTGCGATCGATGGTCTGCAGGTGCGTGCGGCGGTCCTCCTCGGAGCACGCCGAATCGCGCAACAGATCGGCAAAGCCGAGGATCGCCGTCAACGGCGTGCGGATCTCGTGGCTCATGTTGGCCAGGAACTGCATGCGCGCCGTCGCCGCATCCTGGGCCACGCGCGTAGCGCGCGCCAACTCGCGAGTGCGCTCGGCGACACGCTGCTCCAAGTGCCGCTCGCGCGTCCGCGCGTCGCGCAGCAACTCGCGCTTGCGACACAATGCCCACGCCATCTGCCGGGCCTCGATGGCGTCGAACGGCTTCTTCAGGAACAACAACCGGTCGGTGAAGCCAAAGCGCTCCGAGATCTCGCCCCACGGCACGTCGGAGTAGGCACTGGCGATGACCACCTGCAGGTCGCTGTCGAGGGTCCACAGCCGATCGATGGTCGCAAAGCCGTCGAGTCCCGGCGGCATGCGCATGTCGACGAACGCCATCGCAAAGCCGCCGCTGGCCGTGGCACTCGCGACCGCGTCGATCGCGGCCTGGCCCTGATCGACCAGCACGACCTCCGGCGCGAACACGTTCAGCTTCGGCGCCGCCGGCTCGTCGTCGAACAACGCCGCGCGCGCCTTGGCGAGTTCGTCGTCGCCGGCCGGTGCGCTCAGGATGCGCCGGTAGGCGTCGAGCACCGCCGGATCGTCGTCGACGATCAGGATCTTGTGCTTGCGAGTCATTGTGCGGCCACGGGCGCCTCGATCGCCGCCGGCAGTTCGACGTGGAACGTGGCCCCACGCCCTTCCCCTTCACTCTCGGCCCACAAGCGCCCACCCATCTCGGTGATGCTGTTGGCGCAACCGTGCAGGCCAAGCCCCTGGCCGCCGGACCGCGTGGAGAACCCCGCGTGGAAGATCTTCGTCAGGTTCGCGTTGGAGATGCCGACACCGTCGTCGCGCACCGAAATGCGCACGCTGCCGGCGACGGGGTGCGTCACTGCGACCCGCACCGACCCGCCGGTCCGCCCTTGCACGGCGTGGCGCGCGTTGCGCAGCAGGTTGATCAGCACCGCCAGCAACCGATGCTTCTCCGTCGTCACCACCGCATCCGCCGCCACCTCGACGACCGGCTGCAGGCGATCTTGCGCGTCGCCGATGACGCTCATGCGCACCGCCTCGGCGAGAAGATCGGGCAGGCGCACCGCTTCGCGGGCGCCGTCGGAGTTCGCATTCGTCTGCTGGCGGTCGACCAGGCTCCGGATGTGCTCGAGCCCCTGGCCAAGGTGCGCGATCTCCTGCTGCACGGCGGCCTTCTCGGCCTTCATTCCATCGGCCAGGGCCCGCAGGAACGTCGGCACCTTCTGGCCCTTCGGATCGTTGCTCAACCACTCGCCGAGGTCCTGCGCGTGCGCGGCCATCATGTCGACCACGCGTTCGAGGTCCTGCACGTGCGGTTGGCCCAGACGCTGTTGCAGCACGCCGACGTTGCCAGCGACCGGCTGCAGCGCGTTGCCGACGTCGTGCAACACGGTGCGCGCCACCTCGGCCATGCCGCCGACCCGCGCCTGCTGCACTTGCGCCGACTGCAGCACGGCCAAACGCTCGACCATGCCGTCGAACTCGCGGGCCAACGTGCCGATCTCGTCTTTGCGGTCGATGCCGCTGCGGCGCAGCATGTCGCCGCTGGCGCGGATGCCGAGCGCGTGTTGCGTGAGCCGTTGCAACGGGCCGATCACGACATGCTGCAGCAACCCGGCCAGCACCGCGAACAGCAGCAACACCGCAAAGGTCGTCGTCGACAACGCGAACGCCAGCGTATTCTGGCCCTGCAAGAGGATCTGCCGCGGCAGCACGACTTCAAGCAGCAACGTGTCGCGTTCACCGTGCAAACCAGGCACCAACGTGCGCGCCACGAGCTGGTCGTCGTCCGCCGCCAGCGTGATGCCCGCCGTCGCCAACGCCACCGCTTCCTGTCGCACCACACCACCGCCAACCGCAATCGGTGCCAGGCGCAAGTCGAGCCGCGTCTGCTTGCCGAGCTTCTGCAACCGCGGCGAGGACAGGAACCGCCCCATCAGGATCCAGCCGCGCGGCTCCTTCTCGCGCGCCGAGTCGGAGATCGGGCGGCAAGCGATCATCAACGGACCATGCGCAGTCACGACGATGCCGGTGCAGACGTCCTCGATGGCCTTCGCCTGCAGCAATTCGTGCGTCGCCGGCCAGGTCCCGGTCGGCAGTTCTTCGATCGTCACTTTCGTCTCGCCGACCTGGCAGCCGCGCCAGATTTCGTTCCCGTCGAGCGCGACGATGGCGAGGAAGTCGAAGCTGCTCTCGCGGAACACATCGGTCTCCAAGTTCGACTTCTCGAACTCGGCGTTGCGATCGACGACGAACTCGTAGGTGTCGTCCCAACCCGCCCAGTCGCTGACGTAGTCCGACACGAAACCGACTTCGTTGCGCAAGGCCTCGACACCGCGGTCGAGATCGGCGAGGGCGTGCTGGCGTTCGAGTGCCAAGAAACTCGGCAACAACTGGTGTTGCTGGATCCACCAGATCGCCGAGAAGAAGGCCACGGCAACCAGCGAAAGCAGGAGCAGGATGCGACGGCGAAGGTGGGCCATGGACGTCCTTCGAATCGGCCCCGGCCCGGGTCCATGCTTAGCCAATCAGCCGACGGCGGTGGCAGATTCCTCCAATGCGGGTGAAAATCACACCGCCGCAGCAGTTGTTACGTCGAGGGAACGATGCCGCTCCGACGCCTGGACGGGAACCTGGCGCGGCCGTGCCAACGGGCGGTGCGTCCGTCGCGAGCCCGCCGTGCACGTCTGGAATCGGCTCGGCACGCCGGTTGCGACGGGCCGTCCGTCATGGCATCCCGCGCCACTCCAGCCGTCCTCGCCGTAGCGGCCCTCGCAATCCTCGGGGCCAACGCATGCAGTTCGTTGCAGGTCGGTCTGGGTGGACCGATCGCGGCCACGCTGCCGCCGCGCACGGCGACGGCTGCCGTCGATCTGCCAGGACTGCACAACGTGGTGGCCTACGCAGATGGCATCGTCAGTGGCGGCGTTCCGGAAGGCCGGGAAGGGCTGCAGAGCCTGCAGCACCTCGGCATCCGGACCGTCGTGTCGGTCGATGGGCAGACACCCGACGTCGCCACCGCCAACGCACTGGGCCTGCGCTACATCCACTTGCCGATCAGCTACGACACGGTGACCCCGAATCGGCAGCAGCAGCTCGCGCAGGTGATCGCCAACGTCGAGGGGCCGATCTACATGCACTGCCACCACGGCAAGCATCGCAGCGCCGCGGCGCTGGCGAGCGCCATGGTGCTCACGGGCAAGATGACGGTGGCCGAAGCCGAAGCTCGCATGCGCGTTTCGGGTACCGCCAAGGAATACACGGGCCTGTGGGAGGTCGTGCGACGCTGCCAACCACTCACCGCCGAGGCGCTGCGCGCCGACCCCGCCACGTTCCCTGCGATCACCCAGGTCACCGGCCTGGTGGCGACGATGGCGGAGATCGATGCCGTGATTGACCTCGTCAAGCAGGCGAAGGATGCGGGCTGGCAAGCTCCGTCTGACCACCCGGATCTGGTGGCGAGCAAGGAGACGCGGCGGCTGGCCACGCTGTTTGCGAACCTGCAGCACGACATCGAGAGCCAGGCCTTCGCCGCCGACTACCAGACGATGCTGCAACGCTCGATCGCCGATTCCGCGGCGATCGACGCCGCGCTGCGGCAGAACGACCTCGCCACCGCCGAACAGCACCTCGCTTCGCTCACCAAGGGCTGCAAGCAATGCCACGTGTCGTACCGCGACAAGTGAACGCACGCATGGTCTGATCGAGGCGCCTGGACGCCGCCCCCCCGCCATGAGATCCCTCCTCGCCCTCGGCTTGTTGTTCGCCACCGCCGCCTGCACCGGCGAGGCGGCCCCGACGATCTACGTCGCCCTCGACGAGCAGTTCAGCCGGCCGCTGCTCGACCGCTTCGCGCAAGAACTCGGCGTCGACCTCGTGCAGCGGCACGACACCGAAGCGAGCAAGACGGTCGGCCTCGTCAGTTCATTGCTCGAAGAGAGGAACAACCCGCGCGCATCGATCTTCTGGTGCAACGAGCTGGCGCAGGTGGTGCACCTCGGCCAGCAAGGGCTGCTGCTGCCGTACGCGTCGCCCGCCGCGGCGGACATGCCGGCGACATGGCGCGATCCGGACGGACTCTGGACCGGGTTCGCCGCCCGCGCGCGCATTCTCATCGTCAACACCGAACTGCTGCCCGATCCGGCGACCTGGCCGACGAGCTACCGCGACCTCGTCGATCCGAAGTGGAAGGGCAAGTGCGCCGTGGCCAAGCCGCTGACCGGCACGACGCTGACGCACTTCGCCGCGTTGCGCGTCCAACTCGGCGACGCTGCGTTCGGCACGTTCGTCGACGGCATGTTCGAGAACGACGTGCAGTTCCTGCAAGGCAACGGCGCCACCATGAAGGCGGTGCGCGACGGCCGCCTGCCGTGGGCGTTCACCGACACCGACGACTACCACATAGCGAAGATGAAGGGCCACCAGGTCGCATGCGTGTTCCCCGACCAGGAACCCGGTGGACTCGGCACCTTGCTGATCCCGAATGCCGTCGCCCTGATCCGCGGCGGCCCAGCGCCCGATGTCGCGAAGCAACTCATCGACCGCATCGTCAGCCGCGAAACCGAAGCGCTGCTCGCCGCCGCCGATGGCGCGCAGATCCCGCTGCGCACGGGTGTGGCCGGGCCCAAGGACCCGGCGGTGAAGCAGCTCGGCGAGTTCCGCGCGATGGCGTGGGACGTCAGCAAGACCGCCGAGAACCTGGCGCGCTGCAGCGCTGACTTCCACCAACGTTGGCCGAAGTGACGGTGTGCAAAACCGTGCCCGCACCGACCTGCTGAGCAAAGCGCCGCTCTGGCTGGCGCTGCTGTTCCTCGCCATCTTCGTCCTGTTGCCGATGCTGCAGCTCGCCGGGCAGACGTGCTTTGGCCCGGACGGGTTCACGTTGCGCGCGTGGAGCGCCCTGTTCGACGACGAGGCGATCGCCACGCAGGTGGCGGCGACGCTGCAACTCGGTGGCGCCGCGACCGCGCTGTCGCTGCTGCTCGGCGGCGGCCACGCCTGGTTGACGACCCGCACCGACTTGCCCGGCGGCGGCTGGCTCGGCCCGCTCGGCATCGCGCCGCTGGTGGTGCCGCCGATCTTCGTGGCGATGGGGTTTGCCGACCTGTTCCCGGCCGAGGGCTTCTGGCCGTGCGCGATCCTGCTCGGCGTTGCGCACGCGCCGTTCGTGGCGGTGCTCGCCGCCCGCGGCCTGCGCGCCGTCGATGGCCGCGCCTACGAGGCGGCGCTGCTGCTGCGCGGCCGCGCTCGCGCCGAACGCTGGCTGCTGCGGGCGATCGCCCCCGAACTGCTCGCCGGCTGCCTGCTCGCCTTCCTGTTCACGGTCGCGGACCACGGCGTGCCCGAGTTCCTGACCGTGAAAGGCAAGACCTGGCACACCTACGCCGAGGGCATCTTCGGGCGCTGGACGCGACGTGCGGTCGGCACCACGTTCGAAGAGCTGCAGAGTCCGATCGTCGCTGCCCTGCCGTTCCTCGCCTGCCTTGGCTGCCTGTTGTGGGCCGCCTTGCGGTTGCGCGCCGCGGCACCCGATCGCGGGGTCGTCACGGCGCTGCCAGTGCGGCGCCTCGGTCCGTGGCGTTGGCCAGCGCTGCTGCTGCCGCTCGGTTACCTGCTCGCGGGCGTCGGCCTGCCGGTGTTCGTGCTGTTGCGCTGGGTGCTCGGCTCGGCGCAGCGACTCGAGCCGATGTCGCTCGACTACGCGCGGCAGAGCTTCCAGAAGGCGATCGACCAGGGCTTGCCCGATCTGCTGCATTCGGTGTGGCTGGCGATCGCGGTCGCATTGCTGGTCGTGCTGCTGGCGGTGCCGCTGGCGCGCCAGTCCGGCCGCCGCTGGCCGCTGCTCGACCTCGTCGCCGCCTTGCCGGCCGCGGTGCCGGCGATCCTGCTCGGCATCGCGCTGATCCGTTCGTTCCACGACGGGCCGGTGCTGCAGCGCTTCGGCGATCGCTTCGACCAGTCGTGGGCGTTCGCGGCCTGCGCCTACGCGGCGCGGTTCCTGCCGTTCGCGGCGTTGACGTTGGCATCGCAGGTCCGGCGCCTGCCGCTGGCCGCCGAAGAAGCCGGCCGCTTCGTGTTGCGCCCACCCGCGTCGCGCGCGCTGCGCCTGCACGTGCTGCCGCTCCTGCCCGCGGTGTGGAGTGCATGGGTGCTGACCTTCGTGCTGGCGCTGCGCGAACTCGACCTCGCCGTGGTGCTGCCGGCCGCGAACGCAACCGCGGTGCGACGCCTCGCCAACGCCGTGCACTTCCAGCACGAAGACTGGAGCGGTGTGATCGCACTGCTGCTGCTGTCGGTCGCCGTGCTCGTCCCGTTGGTGCCCGCTCTCCTCTTCGGCCGTAGGCTCTCTTCCCTCTCCTGAACGTGTCCCTCTCCGTCACCGTCGCCGACCTTCGTGTGCAGCGCCCCGGGTTCACGCTCGGCCCGCTGTCGTTCGCCGTTCCCGCGGGCGGTCGGTTGGCGATCGTCGGTCCATCGGGATGCGGCACGACCACGCTGCTGCGTTGCCTCGCCGGGCTCGACCGGGCCAGTGCCGGCACGATCCGCGTCGGCGACCGCATCGTCGCCGATGCGCACACGCACGCCGCCCCGGACCGCCGCGGCCTGCAGTTGGTGTTCCAGGATGGCGCCCTGTGGCCGCACATGACGGCGGCAGCGCACCTCACCTTCGCAGCGCCTGGTCTGTCGCGCGACGCGGCGGTGGCGCTGCTCGCGCGCGGTGGCCTGCAAGCGCATGCCGACAAGAAGCCGGCGCAACTGTCCGGCGGCGAAGCGCAGCGACTCGGACTGCTGCGCGCCCTGGCGCCCGATCCCAGCGTGCTGTTGCTCGACGAACCGCTGCGCTCCGTCGATGTGCACCAACGCGACGCCATGGTGCTGCTGCTGCGCACGCTCGCCGACGAACGCAAGCTGACGACGATCCTCGTCACCCACGACCGCGACGAAGCGTTGGCGCTGGCCACCGACCTCGTCGTGCTGCACGAAGGCCAACTGGTCGAACAAGGCCCCGCGCTGCGCCTGCTGCAACAACCGGCGTGCGCGTTCACCGCCGCCTTCCTGCTCGGCGCGTCGTGCTTGCCCACCACGACCTCGGCCGCCGGCGTGGCAACTCCGTTCGGCACGTTCGCGCGACCGTCCGGCGAACTCGGCGACCTGCGCCTCGTGATCCTGCCCGGCGAACTGCGCGCCGAGGCCGCGCCCGGCTCGGGGCCCACCGCCCGCGTCTTGACCGTGGCTCCGGGCAAAGCCGGCTTCACGCTGCGCCTCGCCCTCGGCGACCACCTCGTCAGCGCCCACTGCGACACCGCGCTGCCGATCGGCAGCACGGCCCACGTGGCGTTGACGACAGCTCCCCGTCTGTTGCCGTGGCAACGGCGCGCCACCCCGGCCACGGTGCAGCCATGAAAACGAACGTGCGTATCGCGATCCTCACCGCTGTGCTCGGCACGTTCGGCGGCGTCATCGCATTCTTGTCGTCCGGCGGCACCGGTGCCGGGCAAGGCACGCAGCAGGCCCGGCGCTGGGAGTCGTCGCAGCAATGCCGCGACTGCCACCAAGACGTCTACGAAGAGTGGCACGGCAGCCACCACCAGATCGCGTTCACCAACCCCGAAGTGCGCGCGCTCAGCGACGACTTCCGCAAGGAAGAGTGCATGGACTGCCACCTGCCGCGGCCGCTGGCGGTGACGGGATTCGGCAAACGCACGCTGCCGCGCCGCACGCACTTCGACGAAGGCGTGTCGTGCATCACCTGCCATCTCGCGGCCGATGGCGGCATCCTCGCCCGCAACGATCGCCCCGACGTGCCCTGCGCGCCGAAGGCGAGCCCGGACTTCTTCGCCGTCGAAGCCTGTGCGTCGTGCCACAACCAGCACTGGACCACCGACCAGTGGCGTGCGAGCCACTACCCGGCCCAGGGCACCGACTGTTCGACCTGCCACATGCCCGCCGTCGAACGGGTGCGGAAGGACGGCAGCAAGCGCCAGGGCCGCGGTCACGTGTTTCCCGGTGCACACGACGCGGCGATGCTGCGCAAGGCGGCGGAGTTCGCCGCCAGCCGCGACGGCAACGACATCGTGCTGACGGTGACGAACGTCGGCGCCGGCCACAACCTGCCGACCGAAGAACGGCACCGTGCCGTCGACATCGTCTATCGCATCGTCGCCGCCGAGGGACCGGGACCGTGGCAACGCGCCTGGCGCTTCCGGCAGCCGTACCGCGACGAAGCCGAGCCGATCAATCCAGGCAACGCCACCGCCGAGAACACGCAGCTGCCGGCTGGTCAATCGAAGGCCATACGCGTTCCCATTCCTGCCGGTGCCACCGCCGTCGAGGCCCGCCTGTGGTATCGCCTGACCCCGTTCTGCGACGACGCCGATCCGCGCAGCACGCTGTTGTACGAACGGCGCGTGGAGCTGCCATGAACCGCACTGCTTGCCGCTCCCGCAGCGCAGGACTCGGCGCGACGATCGGCATCGCATTGCTGGCAGTAGCCTGCGGCGGCCAGCCGTCGACGCCGGCGACCACCGCCGGCCCCGCCCTGCCGACCGCGCCGATGCGGCCGTTACTGGCCGACCTCAAGGCTCTCGCAGGAACCCTGCCGCCACCGCCCGAGGCGATGCAACGCGAACTGCGTGACCTTCTGGACCTGGCGTTGCAACTCGTCGAGGCCGACGCCCGCACCAAGGGACGCGCCGAGCGTTCGTTGCGTGAGCACCCGGACGCGTGGTGGGTGTTGGAGCCCGCGCTGACGCACGAACGCGTCGAGGTCCGTCGCCGGGCCGCATGGCTGTGCGGCCAATCGAACCAGACCGTGCTGCAGCTGCCGCTGCTGCTGTGCCTCAAGTACGAGAAGGACGCGGAGACGCTCGTGTGGATCGCCGACGCCCTGCAGCGCCTGGGCAACGACCACGGTCTCGGCTGGCTCGATGCGGCCATCGCCACGGCCGCGACGCAAGAACAGGCCGGCGGCATCGCCGTGCAAGCGCTGCAGGCGCGCGGCGTCGCGTTGTCGGAGCAACCGACGTGGGACGAACTGCGGCAGGCGTTGCAGCAGGCCCACCGCCGCTTCCTTGCCACCGGCATGCCGTCGCTGCCCGCGGTTGCCGCGCCAGACCCGAAGGCGCTGGCGGCGCGCTTCGCCACGCACCTCGTCACCACGGAAAGCACGTTGCTGCGCCCGGTCGACGATGCCCGCTTCGTGATGGTCCGCAGCGGCAAACTGGCGGTGCCGATCCTCATTCGCACGCTGGTGGCGAGCGAGCCCTACCTGCGCACGATGGCGCTGCAGGTTCTCGCCGACCTTGGTCACGCCGCGCACGACGCCAGCGCCGCGGTGCTGCCGCTGCTCGGCGATCCGCTCACCGGTTCGTACGCCGTGCGCACGCTCGGCGAAATCGGCGCCACCACCGCGATCCCGTTCCTGCGCCCCCTGCTGCACGATCGCGACATCGAATTGCGCGCCGCCGCCACGCAGGCGCTCGGCGTGCTGCGCGACGAACCGAGCCGTGAGCCATTGCGAACGCGACTCGCCGACGCGGGCGAGGCGATGGATGTGCGCGTCGGCGCTGCGTTCGGGCTGCTGTGCTTTGGCGAAGACGCGGCCGCGGCAGCGTTCCTCAGCGAACGCGAGCAGCAGAAGGACTACCACGAACCGACCCTGGCGCGCCTGCGCGATCGGCTCGCTGCGTTGCGCACCGACAAGCGCTGAACCGCGCCGGGTCCGTCAAAAAGCGCCGATCGTGGCTGCGAGTGCGTTCGTGCTCGTGACCGCCGTGAGCGCGGACGACACGTCGAGTTCGAGCGGCACCAGCTGATGGTGGAACGAGAGGCCGACGATCGCCGCCGTGTTCGGCAGTGCAAGCTGCGAATCCGCTGTGCCCGCTGCGGGCAGTAGCACTTCGAGCAGGTCCGGCGTGACGAGCAGAGTGCAGCCGGGTTGGCCCTGGGGCAGCACGGCCGACAGTGGCAACGACGACGTCGAGAAGCCCGTAGCCGCGACGACGAGTCCGAGCGCCGGCATGCCCGTTGCGCGCGCGCGGAACGTCGACCCGAGCCACGGCAGTGCGGTCGAGACGAGCACATTGGGGCCGCCGGAGCCCGAGCAGCCGGCGCCCTGGCTCGTGACGGTCGCGGGGCAGGTCGTCGTGAGGCGTGCGAAGTACGCGGAGACACTGCCGCCCGCGGCAAGGAAGGCGCCACCCTCCGCGAGATCGCCATTCGGCAGCTTCGCGTGGGCGAAGACGGTGCCGTTCACTCCCGTGCCGAACGCGGACCACGACGTGCCATTCCAGCGCGCGAGGTTGTTCGCAGCGACGCCGCCGGCCCACGTGAAGCTGCCGCCCGCCACCAGGTCCCCGTTCGGCAATGTCGTCATGGCGAACACCAGGCCCGTCCCCGTCCCCAGTGGCGACCACGCCGTACCGTTCCACCGCGCAATGTTGTTCGCCACGACGCCGCCAGCCGAGAAGAAGCTGCCGCCCGCCACGACGTCGCCGTTCGGCAGCGTCGCCAAGGAGTAGACGGGACCATCCACACCGGCGCCGAGCGGCGACCACGACGTGCCGTTCCAGCGCGCGATGCGGTTCGCGGCCACCGTGCCCGCCATCAAGAAGGCGCCGCCCACCACGACGTCGCCGTTCGGCAGCGTGACGAGGGCGTCGATGGTCCCGCCATTGCCGCTGACGCCCGCGCCGAGCGGCGACCACACGGCACCGTTCCAGCGCGCCACGCTGCCTGACACGAAGTTGCCAGCCGCCACGATGTCGCCGTTGGGGAGCTGCGTGAGTGCGTCGACGCTGCTGCCGCTGAAACCAAGGCCCGCGCCGAGCGGCGACCACACCGCACCGTTCCACCGCGCAATGTTGCTCGCAGCAACGCCGCCAGCCGCCGTGAACTGACCGCCGGCCACGACGTCGCCATTGGGCAGCGTGGTCAAGGCGCTCACGAAGGCACCCAGAGGACCGTTCATGCCCGTGCCGAGCGGCGACCACGCCGTGCCATCCCATCGCGCGATCCGGTTCGCGACGACGCCGCCCGCCACCGTGAAGAGGCCACCGGCCACGACGTCGCCGTTCGGCAGGGTCGTCAGTGCGTAGATGAAGCCGTTCATGCCCGTGCCGAGCGGCGACCACGCAGTGCCATTCCAACTGGCGACGTGGTTCGCGGCGACGCCGCCTGCATTCGTGAAGCTACCGCCCGCCATCACGTCGCCATTCGGCAAGGTGATAAGCGCGTAGACGTGGCTGTCGATCTCGCTCATGCCGGCGCCGAGCGGTGACCACGCCGCACCGTTCCAGCGTGCGATGCGGTTGGCGGCGCCACCGCCAGCCAGAGTGAAGTTGCCGCCCACCACGATGTCACCATTCGGCAGTGCCGTCACGGCACTGGTGATGTTGCCGAACACGCCGGTGCCTCCACCGAGTGGCGACCACGAGGCGCCGTCCCACCGTGCGATGTTGTTCGCGGCGATGCCGCCAGCAGTCGTGAAGAAGCCGGTCGCCACCACGTCCCCGTTCGGCAATGTCGTGAGGGCGTTGACGCGCCCGTCGGTGCCCGGACCGAGCGGCGACCACACCGTACCGTTCCAGCGCGCGATGCGGTTCACGACGACGCCGCCAGCCACCGTGAAGTCACCTCCCGCCACGACGTCGCCGTTCGACATCGTCGTCAACGTGCGGACAACCCCGTTCGTGCCCGCGCCGAGCGACGACCACGCCGTACCGTTCCAGCGCGCGATGTTGCTCACGGGGATGCCACCGGCCGAGAACATCGAGCCGCCCGCCACGACGTCCCCGTTCGGCAGCGTTGTCAGGGCGTTGACGCCGGCACCGAAGATGCCGGCGCCGAGCGCCGACCACCCGACACCATTCCAGCGCGCAATGTGGTTCACGGTGATGCCACCGGCAGTCGTGAACATGCCGCCGGCCACGATGTCGCCGTTCGGCCGACTCGTCACGGCGTTGACGAGACCACTGGTGCCCGAACCGAGCGGCGACCAGGCGCCGCTCACCGGGTTGTGCACCACGATGTTGTTGGCCGCGGCCGAGCCAGCCAGACTGAAACGCCCGCCCACCACGACGACACTCGGGGCGGGACCCGCGCCGTCCGGATCCCAGGGTGCGAAGGCACGAACCACCGGCTCTCCCCCGGGCACCCATGGTGCCACCGCCGCGACGCCAGGAGCCCCCTGCCCTGGCAACCACTGGGTGCTGCATTGCGCGGCCAGACTCGGCGCGCTCAACGCGACCGACAACAACCCGAACGCAGCGGCCAAAGAGGTTGGATGCATGATGGCTGTGTGACGAGCGACTCGGGGACAGTGACCACTCTAGCAAATCGCGTGCGCGCCGCCGGTCCCCATCAGCCATCAGGTCCCCCAACCCCGCCACCCCACCCCACTCCACGAACTCAGTTTCCGCTGCCGCGGCGGCGACCGCCGGCACCTACGCGAAGAAGTCGTTGCCCTTGTCATCGACGACGAGGAACGCGGGGAAGTCGCGCACTTCGATCTTCCACACCGATTCCATGCCGAGATCGGCGTAGTCGAGCACCTCGACCTTGGTGATCGAGTCCTGCGCCAGGATCGCTGCGGGGCCACCGATCGAACCGAGGTCGACGCCGCCGTGCTTCTTGCACGCTTCGGTGACGGCGCGGCTGCGGTTGCCCTTGGCCAGCATCACCAGCGAACCACCCATCGCCTGGAACGAATCGACGTAGGCATCCATGCGTCCGGCGGTGGTCGGCCCGAACGAACCCGACGCCATGCCCTGCGGCGTCTTCGCCGGCCCGGCGTAGTAGACGACGTGGTCCTTCATGTACTGCGGCAGGCCCTGGCCCGCGGCGAGCCGTTCCTGCATGCGGGCATGCGCGATGTCGCGCGCCACCACCATGGAGCCCGTCAGCGAGAAGCGCGTGCGGATCGGATGCTTGGTCAACTGCGCCCGGATCGCCGCCATCGGCTGGTTCAGGTCGATGCGCACCACGTCGGCGGCGATCTGGCCGTTGTCGACGTCCGGCAGGAACCGCGCCGGGTTCGTCTCGAGTTGTTCGAGGAACACGCCGTTGGCGGTGATCTTGCCCTTGGCCTGGCGGTCGGCGCTGCACGACACGCCGATGCCGACCGGACAGGACGCGCCGTGCCGCGGCAGCCGGATCACCC
>SXPB01000009.1 GCA_005776475.1 Planctomycetia bacterium | reverse complement strand
GGCAACCTCGATTCGATGCGCACGTGGTCCGACGTGCGCGACGCGGTGCGTGCCTACCACCTGCTGGTCACGGTGAACCCGACGCCCGGCGCCTACTACAACATCGGCGGGTCGTTCTCGTGCACGGTCGGCGACATGCTCAAGCACCTGCTGTCGCTGTCGGTGCGCGACGACATCCAGGTCGTCACCGATCCCGAGCGGCTGCGGCCGATCGATGCGGACCTGCAGGTTCCCGACACCCGCAAGTTCGCGGCGCACACCGGCTGGGTGCCGGAGATCCCCTTCGAACGCACGATGGCCGACCTGCTCGAGTACTGGCGCGATCGCGTGCGCACCGGCCGGAACTTCCTCGTCCGCTAGCGGCGCGCGGTGGGGCACGTAGAGTGCCAGCGTGAGTCCACGCACCACGCTGTCGTCCCTGCTCTGCCTGCTCGCGGCCTTGCCGGCCCAGGACTCGAAACGCAATGCCTCGGGCGGCCCCCTGCGGCCCGACCAGGGCTGCTTCGACGTGCTGCACTACCGGCTCGAACTGAAGGTCGATCCGGCCCAGAAGGCGATCGCCGGCACGTTGACGATGCGCGCGAAGTGGATGGCCGATTCGCCGCAGTTCGTGCTCGATCTCGATGCCGCGCTGCTCGTGGACACGGTGACGTTGGACGGCAAACCGGTGGCGAACGAACGCGACGGTGGCCGCATCGTGATCAAGCCCGAAGCGAAGATGGCGCCAGGCTCCACCGAGTTCGTGGTCGCGGTCGCCTACCACGGCACGCCCGTCGAAGCCAAACGGCCGCCGTGGGACGGTGGCTTCACCTGGAACGCCACGAAGGATGGCAAGCCGTGGATCGCGACCAGCTGCCAGGGCGAAGGCGCGGACCTGTGGTGGCCGTGCAAGGACCACCCGAGCGACAAGCCGGCCGGCTTCGACCTGCTGTGCACGATCCCGAAGGGCCTCGTGCTCGCCAGCAACGGCGTGCTCGTCGGCGAACCCGTGACCACCGGCGACTGGACCACGTTCCACTGGCGGACGACCTCGCCGATCGCGAACTACAACATCGCGCTGAACATCGCCCCGTACGTCGAGCTGAAGGAGACCTACACCTGCATCGACGGCACCAAGATGCCGTTCCAGATGTGGGTGCTGCCGGAAAGCCAGGAACGCGCCAGACGCTGCATGCCGCAGTTCCAGGACCACGTGCGCGTGTTCGAGGAGCTGCTCGGCCCGTATCCGTTCCGCCACGAGAAGTACGGCGTCGCCGAGACGCCGCACCTCGGCATGGAGCACCAGACGATCATCGCCTACGGCAACGGCTTCCAGGACGAGCAGTACGACTGGCTGCACAACCACGAACTGGCGCACGAATGGTGGGGCAACCTGGTGACCTGCCGCGACTGGAAGGACATGTGGTTGCACGAGGGCTTTGGCACCTACATGCAGCCGCTCTACCGCGAGAAGCGCTTCGGGGCGAAGGCCTACCAGGACGAGGTGCGCAAGTACCGGATGCTGCACCGCACCGCGATCGCGCCGCGCGAGAGCAAGAACAGCCACGAGATCTACTTCGGCGCCAACGGCAACGACATCTACTACAAGGGCAGCGCCATCCTGCACACGCTGCGCTGGCAGATGGGCGACGGCGCCTTCTTCACCGCGTTGCGCCAGTTCTGCTACCCGACCGAGCAAGCGGCGAAGGCGACCGACGGCAGCCAGGTGCGCTTCGTCGACACCGACGACTTCATCAAGCTCGCCAGCGAGCTCGCGCGCGAGGACATGACCTGGTTCTTCGACGTCTATGTGCGGCAACCGTCGCTGCCGCGCCTGCAGTGGGACAAGAAGGGCGGCACGCTGTCGCTGCGCTGGCTGGTGCCCGCCGAACTCCCGTTCACGCTGTCGGTGCCGGTCGTCGTCGGCGGCAAGGAAATCCGGGTGCCGATGCCGGGCGGTCGCGGCGAACTCCCCGTGGGCGACGCCGAGTTCATGATCGACCCGTCACAACGGTTGTTGATGGGCAAGCTGGTCGACGGGCGCTGAGCCCGTGGGCATGCCGGCGGAAGCCGGCTATCGTCGTCGCTCCATGCGCTCCGCCCTGTTGTTGTTGCTCGTCGCTGTCCCGGCCGGGGCGCAGCAGGTCGCCGAAGGCGCCGAGCCGAACGAGTCGACCGCGACGGCGACGATCCTGGCAACCGGCCGCGAAGCGTTCGGCACCCTGGCCAGCCTCGCCGATGGTGACTGGTACCGCATCGTGCTCGCCGCGCCGAGCGACCTGCGCCTGGAGACCGGACCAGGGATCGGCAGCCAGGTCGGCGACACGGTGGTGACGCTGCTCGACGCCACCGGTGCCGCGCTGCGCAGCAACGACCACGGCGTCGGCTGCGGCTACTATTCGCGCCTCTACGTGTCCGGGTTGGCGGCCGGCACCTACTACGCAGCCATCGAAGCGGGCACCTTCGCGGTGGCTGGCGGCAGCTACACGCTCGATGTGCGCGCCGCGGCGCCGACCACGCTGGCCACGCCGGGCATCGTCGGCGAAGGACCGGAGAACAACGATCCGCGCCTCGGCGGCACCGCCACCGTCGTGTCGCTGCCGGCGCGCGGCAACGGTTCCATCACTACCACGGGTCCCGCTGGCGACTGGGACTTCTGGCGCTTCCTGCTCGTCACCGAGAGCTTCGTGCAGGTGCGGGTCGCGGCGACCGCGACGCACCCGACGACGCCGCGCATGGACGACCCGATCCTCTATCTCTACGACTCCAGTTCGCCGCCGAACGTTCTGGCCGGCCCGTTCTACGCCAGCAACTTCGGCGTCTGGGACACCGCCTTCGACGTGCGCCTCGTCCCCGGTGCCTACCAGGTCGCGATCCGCGGTTGGACCGGCAGCATCGCCGGCAGCTACTACCTGGACCTGCACCGCAGCAATGCAGCGCGCGTCACGGTGCACGCGGGTGGCTGCGGCGGTCGCGTCGCCAGCGTGGCCACGACCGACTCGGGCCCCGGCGCGCCCTTGGTCGTCGAACGGCCCGTGCTCGGCAGCACCTACGCGGTGCGCGGCAGCAACCTCGGGGCCGGCGGTTTCGCCTTCCACGTGATCGGGTTCGCGGCGACGTTCGTCGACCTGACGCCGTTCGGCGCGCCTGGCTGCACGCTCGAAGTGAACTACGTCGACACGCCGCTGCAGCTCGCCGATGGCGCCGGACGCACGACGTTCGTGGTGCCGATCCCGGAATCGCTCGCGTTGCTCGGCGCCAGCCTGGAGAGCCAGATCGCCGTGTTCGATCTGCTGAATGCCCTGGGCCTGTCGTTCAGCAACCGGGTCGGCGCGGTGATCGGTCCCTGATCACAGCGCCTTCACGCGCAGGTTGCGGTAGGCGACCTCGTCGCCGTGATCCTGCAGGCACAGGCGGCCGCGCCCGGCCTTGCCGAACGGCCAGTCCTTGAACTTGCTCGCGGCGATCATCGCGTCCCACTCCGGCCCGGTGCCGGGCGCGTCGACGACCTGCGCACCGTTCAACCAGAACTTGATGCGGCCGCCGTGCACGAGAATGCGCGCGTCGTTCCAGGCCCCGGCCGGCAGCGGCTTGGACGGCTGCGGCGCGACCAGGTCGTAGAGCGCGCCGACCGCGTGCTTCGCCGACGGCCTGGCACCGAGGTCGTCGAGCACCTGGAACTCCGGCCCCGACATGTACGACGTCTCGTTGGTCTCGGTGACGTGCCACATCACGCCGCTGTTGGCCTTCGCGGCGACGCGGAACGAGAAGCGGAAGTCGAAGTCGCCGTACTCGTCGCGACTGACGAGATCGCCGCCGCCGCCGCCCGCTTCGTGCACGATCGCCGCGTCGCGCACGGTCCAGCCCTGCTCGGGCAGCTCGGCCAGTTTGAAGCCGCGCCACGCGGTCGGCGTACGGCCGTCGAACAACGACACGAAGCCGTCCTTCTGTTCCTTCTCGCTCAGGGTGTTGAGCGGCTCGGGCGCCAGCGTCACCACGCCGGTCGCCGCCCATTCGGTGCCGCGCGCGACCAGCCGCCGCAGCGGCGCGCTGGCCCAGGTGGCGCGGCTCTGCGGCACGTTGCGCCAGACATGGCCGAGCGGCGTGTGGAACACGCGGCCCTTGCCCCATTGCGCCACCGTGCCCATCGGTTCGTGCCGTCCCGTGCCGCCGGTCTTGGGGTCGCTGAAGGCGCTGAGCACCACCTTGAACTCGGCTCCGGGCGTGTAGACCAGCCGGTGGTAGAGCTCGTCGGGATGTTGCTTGATGTCGGCCATGCCGGCCGTGATCGGATGGTTGTGGTCGGTGACCGCGATGTCGAACGGGTGGTAGGAACCGTGGCCGGTGCCGGCGCGCCACATCAGGCCGACCATGCGTTCGTATTCGGACCAGCCTTCGAACGCGTTGTTCGCCGCGTGCAGGGCGACGACGCCGACGCCGCCTTCGACCGCGCGCAGGAAGCCCTGCTCCGCCGCTTCGGCCCACCGTTGCTTGCGGTTGTAGTCGAGCACCAGGACCTGCACTTCGCCGCGCTGCGCCTTCTGCGGCGCCTCGGCAAGCCAGGCTTCGGGCTCGCGCACGATCTCGACGGCGAAACGACCGGTCTCGGTCAGCGACCGCGCGATCTCCGGCGAAGTCCATTCCCAATCATGGTTGTTGGCGCCGGTGATCACGGCGGCGCGGATCGGTGGTTCTTGCGGCGGCAGGATGGCGAAGAGGAAGGCGACGAGCATGCCGTGACCGTATCGCGTCATCCTCACGCTGGCGATGGCGGCCTCGTTGCGCTACAGGAGCGCGCCATGCGGTGTTGGGCGGCTCCGGCGTTGTTCTCCTTCCTGGTCGCGTGGTCCTCGGTCGTGGCCCAGGCGCCCTCCCTCGAGCGTGCGGTGGCTGCCGCCGAAGCGCTCGGTGCGCGCACCGGCGTTGTTGTGGCCGCGTCCGATGGACGCATCCTCTACAAGCATCGGCCGACCGAGACGTTCATGCCGGCCAGCAACATGAAGGTGCTGACCGCCGCGGCGGTCGTCTCGGGGCTCGGCGCCGAGCACGTGTTCCGCACGCGCTTCCTGCTGGAGAACGGCAATCTCGTCGTGCTCGCCAGCGGCGATCCGAACTGGATCAGTGGCACCGCGCACGATCCGGTGACGATCTTCGCCGCCACCGCGGCCAAGCTGCGCGAACTCGGCGTGCGCAGCATCGGCGCGATCGACCTGCGGCCCGGCACCTTCACCGGCCCGACTCGCCCGGCGACCTGGCCGCAGGACCAACTGCAGACGTACTACTGCGCGCCGACCGGCGCTTTCGTGCTCGAACAAGGCGTCTTCCAAGTGCGCATCGAAGCGCGCCAAGGCCAGCCGCACGCCGAGCTGGTCGCGCCGCTCACCGCGCTGCCGGTGCGGTCGCAACTGAGCCTCACCGACGCCAGCAAGAACGCCGCCTACGGCGCCATCGACCAGGGCGATGCGGTTGTGGTCCGCGGTCGTTTCCCGCGCAAGGGCAAGCCGGTCACCATCAAGACCGCCGTCGACGACCCCAACGCCTGGTTCCACGGCGCCCTGCAGAAGGCCCTCGTCGACAACGGCATCGCGGTCGGCACACGCTGCGGATTTGCTGACCAACTCGTCTATGAGCACGCGACAAACCTCGGCCCGACCCTCGAACGCATGCTCGAGGACTCGTCGAACTTCGACGCCGAACAGTGCCTGCGGGTGCTCGGCCACCATCTCGTCGGCGACGGCAGCCTCGTGGGCGGCACCACGGCCATGCAGCAGCAGGTGACGAAACTGGTCGGCCCGCTGCCCGCGGGCTTCGTGTGC
>SXPB01000121.1 GCA_005776475.1 Planctomycetia bacterium | reverse complement strand
TGACGCCGGTGTTGCTCGACACGATCTACGCCGAGAACGGTACCGACCGCACCAACAACCCCAACGTCGGGTTTGTGGCGCAGACGCAGCAGTTCATCGTGAACTGGCACAACGCGACGGCGAGCAACTTCCAGTGGCGCGCCCGCAGTGCGACATCGACGACGATGGTCGGCCCGAACTCGCATAGTGCCGGTATCGGCGCGGACCTCGACAACCGGTGTGCGATCGGCAGCTCACTCAGCGGTGACCGGTTCCTCGCCGTGCTCTTCCGCAAGAACACCACCGGCACCGACGTCATCGCGTCGCTCTGGCGCAACACCGGGACCAACTTCGGGACCATGTTCGTCGGCCCGATCCAGTTCCCGTCGCAAGGAACGGTCGTGGCTGGCGACGTCTCCACCGCGGCGAGCCTCGCCGACAAGTGGGTGGTCGTGTGGCGTGAGTGCACGAACGTCGCCTGCGGCAGCCAGCTCGTGCGCATGCAGGCCGTGATCTCGAACAACGGCTTCAGCCCGCTCACCGGCGAACCGGTCACTACGCTGGCGACGGAATCGGTCGCCGACAGCGTGCGCATCGCCGGCCACGGCGGCAACCTGCTCGCGGTGTGGCGCGCGTTCGACTCCGTCACCAACAGCAACGACATCCACGGCGTGCCGATCGGCATCAGCGGCGGCCTCTATGGGCCCGTGGGTGCGGTCCAGAACCTGTCGTCGCAGGAGCCCAACGTCAACAACACGCGCGACCAGTTCCAGCCGGCGGTGAGCTATGACGGCATCCGCTTCGTCTACGGCTATCTCGAGGACGACGGCACCGACCTGCAGTTCCCGCACGCGGCGACCGTGTTCGTGTCGGGTCCGACGATCACGTGGCACGAAGGCCACCTGCCGTTGTCGACGGTGCCCGGCTTCACGCACCGTTCGTTCGACCTCGCCGCGAGCACACGGCAGTTGTCCGAAGGGCACCACATGGCAGTGTTCGAGCAGCACAGCCCGACCTTCACCGGCGATGTGCGCGGCGCATTGATCGATGCGCGCAAGACCGGTCCGGTGTTCGGCCTCGACCAGACGGGTTGTGGTCTGCCCACGGAACCGTCGATCGCCCTCACCGGCACGCCGGCGCTGGGCCGCACGTTCACGATCTCGGTCAGCGGCGGCGCTGGCTTCCCGTTCCTGCTGGTCGGGCCGCAGAACGGCACTCTGCTGCCGGGGTGCAACGTGTGCCACTCGGGCATCGACATCACGCAGATGCAGGCGTTCGGTGTGCCGTCGCTGACGATCGACGTGCCGGTGGCGCTGTCGCTGATCCAGTTCCGGCTGGCCTTCCAGGGCATGACGCTGCTGCAGACGGGCGGCTGCCCGGCCTCGTTCGTCGGCTTCGACTTCGGCCTGACCGACACGATCACCGTGCAGATCATGTGACTCGCAATTGCCGGCAGCGCCCGCCGGCTGCTCGCCGCATCTCGCTTACTTCAGCGAGGCGTAGACGCGATGCACGTCGTCGTTCTCGTCGAGGCGCTCGAGGAACAAGGCGACCCTCTGGCGATCGTCCTCGCCGAGCTGCACCGGGTCCTTGCCGCGGTAGCCCAGTTCGGCGGTGGCGACGCTCCAGCCGGCCTTCTTCAGCGCCTCGGCGACGGGATACATGTCGGTGCGCTCGGTGAAGAAGCGGCCGCCACTCTCGTCTTCCTTGGTGCTCTCGAGCTTCTCGACATCCTGGGCGCCGGCTTCGATCGCCGCCGACTCGAGGTCCTGGCCGGCGGTCGGGTGCGTCGCTTCGACGATGCCGACGTAGTCGAACAGGAACATCACCTTGCTGCCGAACTGCGCGTCCTTGAACAGGGTGCGGATGTCGGGCGCGGTGCGGTTCCGGTTCTCGG
This sequence comes from Planctomycetia bacterium, assembly GCA_005776475.1. GTDB lineage: Bacteria > Planctomycetota > UBA1135 > UBA1135 > UBA2386 > UBA2386. The sequence continues at coordinate 12,444 of SXPB01000121.1, read as the reverse complement.
TCAGGCACTCGACCACGACGGGAACGTTGCACGGACCCATGCCTTCGTAGGTGACCAGCTCGTAGTTGATCTGCTCGTCACCGGTGCCGCTGCCCTTCTTGATGGCGCGATGGATGGTGTCGTTGGCGACCGACTGCTTGCGCGCCGCGTCGACCGCGAGGGCCAGCCGCGGGTTCATCGCCGGGTCGGGCACGCCCATCTTGGCGGCGACCATGATCTCGCGGATCAACTTGCTGTTGAGTTTGGCCCGGCGGTTGGCCGTGACCTCTTTTTTGGCGTGCAGCCACTGGCGACCCATGTGCGTTCTTTGCTCCGGAAGGGGCGCGCAGGATGGCGGCGGCGCGGGCTGCTGGCAAGAGGCACGCCGGTTGCGGAGGGCGGCGCCCCACGGCTGTCGCCGACCTGGAACGACCTGCAAGCAGGACAACTTCGTCGCCGCTTCCCGAGAGTGTAGTCGCCAGCACGTGGGTAGCTTTTCGCCTCTCTCCCCCCCGGCTGCTTCGACGGCCGGCTTTGTCCCCGCACGAGGTTTCGATGATTCCGACGACGCCGAACCAGGGCTCGATGTTCACGGGCCACCCGCAAGGTCTCTACCGCCTGTTCTTCATCGAGATGTGGGAGCGCCTCGGCTTCTACACGATCGTCAACATCCTGCTGCTCTACGCGACCGACACGGAACGCGGCGGACTCGGCTGGCCCAAGGACCTCGGCAACGAGGTCTACGGCATCTACCTCGCGTTCGTGTACTTCACGCCCTACCTCGGTGGCCTGATCGCGGACCGGTTCCTCGGCTATCGCCGGTCGGTGCTGATCGGCGGACTCGTGTTCGCGACCGGCTTCTTCCTGCTCGGCACCGGCCTCGCGTGGACGTTTCCGGTCGGGCTCGCACTGCTCTGCATCGGCAACGGCTTCTTCAAACCGAACATCTCGGCGATGGTCGGCAACCTCTATGTGAAGGGTGACCCCAAGCGCGACTCGGGGTTCAACATCTTCTACATGGGGATCAACATCGGCGCGTTCGCGGCGAGTTTCCTCGTCGCCTTCACGCGCAACCAGTGGGTGTGGGAAGCAGCGTTCATTGCCGCGGGTGTGGGGCTGCTGCTCTCGTGCGTGATCCTGTTGGTGAGCTGGAAGGTCCTCGAGCGCGCCGACCGCGTGCCCGGCACCAACCCCGAGGACACGCCGTTCTCGGAGATCATGAAGACGATCCTCGCGCCGGCGTTCCTGTTCGGCTTCCTGGGTTGGTGGTTCGCCGCCTACGTATTGCCCGGATCGGTCACGAAGATCGTGAAGGCGACCGACATCGGATTCCTGATCGGGTCGATTCCGATCCTCCTGTTCTTCGTGCGGTTGTCGCGCAAGGCAACCGAGGAAGAGAAGCCCGGTCTGCGCGCGTTGCTGCCGCTCTATCTGGCCGGCGGCACCTTCTTCATGGTGTTGCACCTGAACGGCAGCGCGATGACGACCTGGGCCGAAGAGAACACGGCGCGTCACCGCGGGCAGGCGGATCCGATCGTCGCCTTTGCCGACGCGGTGCCAGTGTTCGCTGGCTCGGCGTATGCGGGCTACTACGGCAACGCCTCGGCGGACGTGCCGCGCCCGCACCGCAGCAACCTGCTGCCCATCGCGACGGATGTGCAGACGAAGATGTTCGGCCAGAAGCGGATGGACGAGGCGAGTTTCGTCGAGTTGCGCGGCAAGTTGCCAGCCGGCGTCACGGCGGAAACGCTGTCGAGCGAGAAGCTGACTGACGAACAGAAGTCCTGGAAGGCATTCTCGTTTGAGGTGTTTCCCCGGGTCACGGTCGAGGAGTCGACCGATTCGCATGGCATGCCGGTCACTACGGTGAAGGCCGAGCCAGGGACCAAGGCAACGCAGCGCGTTGCCTTCGTGCGCACCGGCGAAGGCGGGCAGCGCTACCCGACGTCCCTCATCACGCAGGCCAGGTTCGACACGCTGTATGCCGGCAACCCGACGGAACTCGCCCCCGGCACCTACTTGCGCACCGCGAACCCCGAGCTCTACCAGTCCTGGAACGCGTTCTTCGTCGTGGTGCTGACACCCGTGGTGATGCTGTTCTTCGCCCGGCTGCTGCGGCGTGGTTCGGACTTCAGCACGGCCCGCAAGATCCTCGTCGGCATGCTCATCACCGGTTTCGCCGCGGTGTTCATGGCGGTGGCTGGTGTGCTCAGCGACAACGGGGCGGTGAAGGTCAGCGGCCTGTGGCTGATGGGCTTCTACGCGATCGTCACGTTCGGCGAGCTGTGCCTGTCGCCGATGGCGCTGTCGTTGGTCACGAAGCTGAGCCCGAAGCGATTCGTCGGCCTGACCATGGGCGGCTGGTTCTTCGCCACCGCCGTGGGCAACAAGTTCTCCGGGTTCCTCGGGGTGTTGCAGGGCCACATGTCGCCGGCCGCGTTCTGGCTGGTTCCGGCCGGAGCTGCGTTCGCGGTGTCCGTGCTGATCTTCGTCGTGCTGCCGAAGCTCGACACCGCGATCAAGAAGTACGGCGCGTAGCCAGCGCTGCGCACCATGGCCACCTCGCCGCGGTTCCTGCTCCCAACGACCATGCGCCGATGAGCACCCTCCGCCTGCAAACCCTCATCGACCGCCTCGAGGCGCTGGCGCCGGGCAAGATCGCGGTGCCGCACGTGCAGCAGCTGGTCGGTGACGGCGACCTCGACGACGCCGAGCTGCGTCGTTACGTCGGGGTCTTGCCGAACAAGTACGCGCGCCGGACGGTGCATCGCAGCAAGTGGTTCGACGTGCTGGTGCTGACCTGGGCGCCCGGCCAGTTCACCCCGGTGCACAACCACGCCGGCAACTGCGGGTGGGTGCGGCTGGTGCGCGGCCAGATCGCCGAGGAGACGTTCCAGCTGGTGCCGGGCAGTGCCCTGCCCGACGCCGCCACGGCCGGGAACGTCAACGGCCGCGTCGGCAACGTCGGCCTGCAGGCGACCGGCTCGGGCGTCATCAGCACGATCGGGGCGGTGGCGACGGCGGATCGCGTGCGCGCGATCCATCGCCTCGGCAATCCCAGCGACGCCCGCGACTTCACGGTCACGCTGCACGTGTACTCGTTGCCGCACGACAGTTGCCTCGCCTTCGACGTCGCCTCGCGCACCTGCGAACGGCGCCAGCTCACGCCCGATCCGCTGCCGGTGTGACCGCGGTGGTTGCGACGCCGCGGCGAGCCCGTAGGCTCCGCGCGCCTCGCCAGCCGCCACTGCATGACGTCACGCTCCGCCACTCCGCCCGAACCAGGGCGCATCGACGCCCTCGACGGTGTGCGCGGGCTTGCGATCGTCGCGGTGGTGATGATGCACGGGGTGATGGTCGGCGTGCCGTTGCCGAACTACCCGCCGCCGTCGCCGGACGCGATCTACCCGCGCGTCGCGCTGCTCGGGTTCGCCGGCGTCGACCTCTTCTTCGTGCTGAGCGGCTTCCTGATCACCGGCATCCTGGTGCAGTCGCGCGGTGCCGCGCACTACTTCCGCAACTTCTACGTGCGGCGGGCCCTGCGCATCTTCCCGCTCTACTACGTGGTGTTGGCGCTGCTGCTGTTCGGGCTCGATCGCGCCCCAGCAGGCGGCGTCGAGACGCTGTCGTACTTCACCTACTGGCAGAACTTCCATCACGCCATCGCCGGCCCGCATGCCGACCCGGCGCGCGTGGTGACGTGGAGCCTGGCGATCGAGGAGCAGTTCTATCTGGTCTGGCCGGCAGTCGTTTGGTGGCTGTCGAACACGACGCTGCGGCGCCTCTGCGTGGCGCTCGTCGTCGGTTCGATCGCGCTGCGCTGGCTCCTGGTCGGTCTCGAAGTGCCGGGAACGCACTACCTCACTCCGTGCCGGCTCGATGCGTTGGCGGCCGGGGCGTGGCTGGCGCTGTCGCCGTTGCCGTCCCGCGCGTTGGGCAACGTCTGCGTGTTGCTCGGTGGTGCGGGCCTGCTCGCCTGTGGCCTGCTCAGTGTCGTGCCGTTCCCGGAGCTGCCGATGATGCAGCGCTACGCGTTGCCTTCGGCCACGCTGCTGGCGTTCGGCGTGCTCATCGCGGTGCGCCACCGCGGGCTGCTGCAACGCGCGTGCGAACATCGCTGGCTCCGCTCGATCGGTCGCTACAGCTACTGCATCTACCTGGTGCACTTCCTGGTGATCGATTGGCTGGCGCATCGCTGCAGATTCTCGCTGCCCGACGGGCTGCAGGTCTGGCTTGCCGCGCATGGGAGCAGCACCGCGTTGATGGTGCTGTTCAGCGGAGTGTGCCTGTGGGTGGCGTGGGCGATCGGCTACGCCAGCTGGCACCTGTTCGAGAAGCGGATCCTCGCGTGGAAGCGCCATTTCCCGAGCGGCGCGGAACGCCGCCCCGCAGCGCCTACAGCGTGATGACTTTCCCGGCTTGACCGAGTTCGCGCACGATCGCGTCCATGTCGCCGACCTTGCCGACCGCGGGCGTGATCCCGAAGTGTTGCAGGCAGGTGCCGCACGGCACGAGGTCGATGCCGCGTTCCTCGAGCAGGCGCAGTTCGGCGAGCACCGGCGAATCGGGCGCGACCAGTTTCACGCCGGCGTTCCACAGGACGATCGTGTCGAAGCCGGGCAGCGCGATCGACTTCTTGAGGAACGTGGCGAGGATCTTCTGGCCCAGCGCGCGGTCGCCGTGGCCCATCTGGTCCTGGTTCAGGACGACGACGGTTTGCATCGCCGGATCGTCGGCGCGCTGGCGGCGGCGGGCAAGTCGCCGGGTCAGGCCTTCTTCTTCTTCGCCGGGGCGTCGTCCGGATCGCGGCCGAGCCGCTCGCGCAACGCCTGCCGCAGCAGCCATTCGATCTGCCCGTTGATGCTGCGCATGTCCTGCTCGGCCCAGCGGCGCAGTTCGTCGAACACGTGCGGGCCCAGGCGCAACAGGAACTTCTTCGCTTCGTCGGCCATCGCCTAGCCGTAGAGGGTGCCCGCGTTGACGACCGGCTGCGTGCCACGCTCGCTGCACAGCACGACGAGGAGGTTGCTGACCATCTGCGCCTTGCGTTCCTCGTCGAGATCGACGACGCCGTTGGCCTTCAGTTGTTCGAGCGCCATCTGCACCATGCCGACGGCGCCATCGACGATGCGCTTCCGTGCGTCGATGATCGCTTCGGCCTGCTGCCGCTGGAGCATGGCGCCGGCGATCTCCGGCGCGTAGGCGAGGTGGCTGAGCCGCACCTCGAGCACTTCGATGCCGGCCATCTGCAGGCGCGTGGTCAGTTCCTTCTGCAGCTCGGCGTTGACCGCGTCGCTGCTGCCGCGCAGCGACACTTCGGAGTCGTGCGGGCTGTCGTAGGGGTGCTGGCTGGCGAGGTGGCGCAGCGCCGACTCGGTCTGCAGCTGCACGTAGGAGCCGTGGTTCTCGACGTCGAACGCCGCCTGCGCGGTGTCGCGCACGCGCCAGACCACGACGGCCCCGATCTCGTTCGGATTGCCGCGCAGGTCGTTCACCTTCAGCTTGTCGCTGTTGAAGTTGTGGGCGCGCAGGGTGATTTCGCTGCGGCTTGCGAACGGGTTGACGAAGAAGAAGCCGTCTTCGCGCAGGGTGCCCTTGTAGTTGCCGAACAGCACGACGAGCTTGCTCTGGTTCGGCTGCACGATCACGAGTCCCTTGAACAACAGGGTCGCCAGCAGGAGGCCGAGCGGTGACACGACCAGCATCGGAATGCCGAGTCCGATTCCGAGTTCGCGCTCGTTGCACGCCCAGGCGCCGAGCGGAATCAGTGCGATGCTGCCCAGCGTGAGCAGGATGCCGAGCAAGAGCATGCCGAGGCCGTTGCCAGGTGACGGGTAGGAGCGTTCGCGGGAGGGAGCGTTCATGGTCGGTAGGCGAAGTATCGGAATGATATCAGAACGATACCCAGGTGGCCGAGGTCCGCCGGGAAACTGTCGCGACGGGCCGTTTATTGCGCGGCGAGCCGGGGCTGGCCCCGGCTCGGGGCCGGATCAGCGGGCGACGCCGCCCACCGGCGGCGACACTGCGAGCGGCACCGAGAGCCCGGCGACGCCCTGCACGAACCAGGTCGTGTGCAGCAGGGCCGGCGTGGCGGGCAGCGGCAACGTGAGCTGCAGCGAGCCGCTGGCATGGGTGATGCCGAGGCCGGCGACCGCGAGGTTCGTAGGCGCGAGCCAGGCTCGTTCGGCGAGCAGCGGTGTGGGGGCGGCGACCGCGAGGCGGTCGCTGAACATGACGAGCACGGACGTTCCCGGCGCCGCCAGGTAGTCGAGGGTCCACGCCTGGCCGAGCACGAGCGGTGCGGTCGTGCTGCCATGGCCGAGCAGGGGCCCGCTCGCGAGCGGGCCGGTGCTGACAGGGCCCGTCGGCGTGCCGGGGCCTGCCTGCAGCGTGGTGCGCGCGGTGACCACCGGCGTGGTGCCGAGATTCTCGATCGCGTCGTTGCCGGCAGTGGCGTGGCCGTCGCCGCCGCGCACGACGCTGTCGGCGATCCACACCGACGACGTCGTTGCCACATGCACGCCGTTGCCGGCGGGGTAGATGGAGATCAGGGACGAGTTGCCGCCGGCGATCGCGGTGCAGCGCACCAGATGCACGACGGCATCGTCGAGGCGAAGCGCGTGCCCCCCGCGACTGGTGAAGTCCCAGCCGAGATCGCCGCCGCGGAACTCGCAGTCGACCGCGGCGAGACTGCCGTGCAGGACGGCGATGGCGTCGCCGCCGGTGAACGCCGCCGTCGGAACGGCCGGTATCGCGCCGCCAAAGATGCGACAGCGCTGCATCGCCACGGCGGCGTTCTGCACGGTGAGTGACGTCGCTGGGCTCGGCACGCCTTCGAACGAGCAGTCGTTCAGCGTGACGTGTCCCGACAACACCTGCACCGGGTGGAACAGGAACTGGTTTGGGCGGAAGCGCAGGCCGACGATGGCGGCGCGGGTCGGCGGTTGCAGGAGCGTGGCGCCGACGAATGGTGGCACGACGGTGACGCTGGCGCCCGGCGCAGCCGTGATCGTCAGGTCCTTGGCCAGCGTGAACGGTTCGTAGTTGCCGCTGTGCACGAGGAGCACGTCGCCGTTCGCGGCGGCGGCGATCGCGGTGGTGATCTGCGCAAAGCCGCCGGGGCCAACGACGCGCACCGTCTGGGCAGGGAGCGTGAGGCTCGACAGGGTGGTGGCGACGACCAGCGGAAAACGCAGCATGCGCTGCATGATAGCGGTTGCCGTGCGCGCGCGTGCGCGTGCGCCTCAGGCCGTCGGGTCGAAGCCTTCGGAGAACGGCAAGGCGCCGAGGAAGCGCCGGCCGTAGGCCTTGGTGCGCACGCGCGGGTCGAGCACGACGACCTTGCCGCGGTCGGCACTGCCGCGGATCAGCCGGCCAAAGCCCTGGCGGAACTTCAGGATCGCCTCGGGCAACGAGTGGTCGGCGAACGGATCGCGCCCTTGCGACTTCAGCAGCGCCATGCGCGCCTGCGTCAGCGGATGCCCCGGGCTCTGGAAGGGCAGCCGCGTGATCACCAGCAGCGTCAACACGTCGCCGCGCAGGTCGATGCCTTCCCACAAACTGTCGGTGCCGATCAGCACCGAACTCGGCGTCGCCCGCTTCTGCTCGAGCAAGCGCGACAGCGGCGCCTCGCCCTGCACCAGCAGTTCGATGCCTTCGGCGGCGAGCGGGGCGCGCAACGCCGCGGCCAGCGAACGCACCGAATCCCACGACGTGCACAGCACCAGCGCGCGCCCGCCGTTCTGCAGCACGTGGCGCTGCGTCTGCTCGACTACTTCCTGTTTCCACGCCGCGGTCTCCGTCGTCGGATCGGGGATCGCCTCCGGCAACTCCATCGCCACCGCGCGGTCGTAGTCGAACGGGGAGCCGACGCGCAAAGTGTCGGCGGTGTCGAGGCCGAGCTGCCGCCGCAGCCAGCCGAAGCTGGCGTCGTCGCCGGTGCCGAGCGTGGCCGAAGTGAGGATCGCCGTGGGGCCGTTGGTGAACAGGTGCTGTCGCAGCGCCTGGCTGACATCGAGCGGGGCACCGCACAGCACCGGGCCGTGCCGCGACGGTTCGAGCCAGCGCACCAGCGGCGTCGGTGCCTCGGGGTTGGGCACGCACAGGGCCCGCAGCGTCGCGCACAGCGCGTCGAGGCCGTTGGCGCGGGCGGTGAGTTCCATCTGCGCGTCCTGCTGGTCGGTGCGGATCGACGCGGTCGCCAGTTCCTGGCTGAGCGCGCGCAGCGACGGCGTCAGCGGTTCGTCGAGCACCAGATCGTGCAGCGCGAGCCCTTCGGACTTGCTGCTCTTGCGCAGCCGGTCCTCGAGTTCGGCGAAGAACGCTTCGCCGATCTGGTGCAGTTCCTCCCACAGGATGCGCGCCACCGGGCTGCCGTGCCGCGACAGCAGGCTGCGTTCGTTGCGCCGACCGTGCAGGCGGCGCAGGTGCCAGCCGAGCGTCGTGCGCGCGATGCGGAAGCCGAGACTCTCGGTGGCCGTGCGTTCGAGATGGTGCGCTTCGTCGAAGATCACCACGCGGTGGGGCGGCAGGTACGACGCGCCGGCGATGCGCAGCGCCAGGTCGGCGAAGTACAGCGCGTGGTTGACGACCAGCACCTGCGCCGACTGCATGCGGCGACGCGCGCGTTGCCAGTGGCAGTGGTCGTAGTGCGGGCAGGCGCGCTGCATGCAGTTGCCGTGCTCGGCCTGCACCTCCTCCCACACCTCGGCCGCGGGCGGCGACGGCAGGTCCTGGCGGGTTCCGTCCTTGGTGCGCAGTGACCACTGCACGATCGAACGCAGCTGCTCGAGCCGTTCCGGTTCGGTGAACAGCGTCTGCTCGCGTTCGGCCAGGTGCATGCGCCGCAGGCAGAGGTAGTTGTTGCGGCCCATCGCCGTCACCGACGACCATTCGAACGGCAGCACTGCGTGCAGGAACGGCAGGTCCTTGTGCTCGAGCTGCTCTTGCAGCGCGATCGTGCGCGTCGACACGATGACCGGCCCGTCGCCGAGGTGCGACTCGGCGTGCACCGCGGCCGGCAGCAGATAGGCGAACGACTTGCCGGTGCCGGTGCCGGCTTCGGCGATCAGGTGTTTGTGCTGGCGGACCGCCTGCTCGACGGCGCGCGCCATCGCCAACTGCTGCGGCCGGGCTTCGAAGTCCGGCAAGCGGCGGGCGATCGGCCCGGTCGGGCCGAGCAGGGTGTCGACGTCGTGGCCTTCGCTCACGTGGCGTCGTTCTCCAGCAGCACGATCGGCGGCGGCGACGCCAGGAAGTCCTCGGGCAGCACCATGCGATTCCATTGCGGCAGTCGGCGATGGTGCAGCACCGGCATCTCTTCGAAGGTGCCGGTCTCAAGTTGCTCGCGCAGGCGGGCGCCGAGCGCGCCGTGCACCCGCACCCAATGGCAGTTGTGGCGCCGCGTCGCGTGGTGGTCGCGGAACGTGTAGTCGACGGCGAGCATCTCCGGCAGCAGCAGGGGAACGGATCGGATGCGATGGATCGTGCCGACGGCGACGTCGCCGTGCGCCAGCACGAGTCGCAGTTGGAAGGCGCCGGCGGCCCAGGCGGTGAGCAGCAGGATCCCTGGCGTGGCGAGGGCCAGGATCCAGAAGCGGGCGCGCAGCCAGGCGTAGTCGAGGTGCATCATGCCGCCGGGAATGCGCGCGACGTTGGGGTCCGAGATCAGCACTTCGACATCGACGATGTCGCCGACGTGCCAGGTGCCCGCCGGATGGAACGAGATGCCCATCTGATTCGGCGTGTGGTACGCAAAGGCGAAGGAGACTTCCTCGCGCAAGGCTCCGTTGATCGAGCGCGGTTCGCTCACCTTCGTCACCTTCCCGGTGACCATCTTGCGGGGCTCGGTGTCCAGGCGTGGACCTTGCGACATCTTGCCGCCCGACTGCAGGAACATCAGCCACGCGAGCAGCAGGCCGGTGACCGTGAAGAGCGCCCCGGCGGCGAGCAGCGGCCAGCGGTGCGCGAACAGCGGCCGCAGCCGGATGCGCCGTGGCGCTGGCGGAATGGCGCGCACTTCGTGCTTCATGGCCGGCGCGCCATCAGAGCGGTTGGGCGGTCGCCGGTCGAGCATGCTGCAAAAGCAGCCAGGCGCGGAATGCCACCAGCGCCGGCAGCTGCGCCCGCCGCTCGGGGTAGACGAGCCAGTAGCCCTTGCCGGTGCGAAGGTGCGTGTCGGCGAACGCTTCGACGACGCGACCGTCCGCCAGTTCGTCGGCGCACACGAACGTCGGCAGCACCGCCACGCCGAGTCCCGCGATCGCCGCCTGCAGCACCATCTGGTGGTGTTCGAAGCGCGGTCCGCGGCGGCCATCGACGCCGCCGATGCCCTTCGCCTTCAGCCAGTCGTCGAACGCGGCCGGCCGCGTCGCCATCTGCAGCAGCGTCGCCTTGCGCAGGTCGGCGGGCGCCTTCAATCCGTTCTTCTTCTGGTAGGCAACGCTGCAGACGACCACGACGTCTTCGTCCATCAGCGCATCGAGGCGCGCCCCGGGCCAGTGCGCGTCGCCATGGTGGATCGCGGCGTCGAGGTCCTCACCGGCGAAGTCGAACGGTGCCACCCTGGTGGTGAAGTGCACCTGGATGTCCGGATGGGCTTCGGCAAACGAAGGGAACCGCGGGATCAGCCAGCGGGTGCCGTAGGTCGGCAGGATCGCCAGCTGCAGCACGCCACCGCCGCGCCGCAGTGTGCGCAGTTCGAGCGCCGCCGCTTCCAGCCGGTCGAAGGCCGACCGCACGTGGGTCAGGTAGTGTTCGCCCGCCGCCGACAGGCGGATGCGTTGCCGTTCGCGCACGAACAGCTCGACGCCGAGGTGGTCTTCGAGGGTCTGGATCTGCCGGCTGATCGCGCCCTGCGTCACGTGCAACTCGCGGGCGGCGGTGGTGAACGAACCGTGGAAGGCGGCAGACTCGAATGCTTCCAGGGCAACGGTGGCAGGGAGGGAACGGCTCACTTCATGAGCGTAGCGCATGAAGTCATGCAGAGAAGTCGGTCGAGGCGGTAGGCGATCCTGCCGATGCAAGTGCTATCTTTTGAGCACTGGAGCAGTGCAGAAGGCGAATCCAGCGATCTCCTTCGCCTGTTCCTGAAACCGAGAACCGCGATGCTGACCATGCCGAATCTTCATGAGACGACCGTGTGGGCCCTGTTGGATCGGGTAGTTGGGACCGTGCGCACGGTGCGCTTGTTCGAAGCGCTGACCGTGCACCCGAGCATGCTGCAGCCGCGCGGCGAACGCGATCGCGTGACGCGGGCCGAACTGGCGCAGGCGCTGACGATGCTGTTGTTCGAAGACGTGACGCGGCGCGTTCCCAACGCGGGCGCCTACGTCGGGGACGCGATCCGCGCCGGGCAGAAGCTGACGTTCGACCACGGCGCCTTGCGCACGGTCGCGACCGACAATGGGGCGCTGCCGAACGGCGAACTCGCCTTCCGCCGCATCCTCGAACCGCTCGGCTTCGAGTGCCGCGACATCTACCCGCTCGATCGCATCGGCATGACCGGCCGCGCGTTCACGCACAAGGACCTGCCCGAGAGCATCGCGCAGTTCTTCGTCAGCGAACTGCACCCGGAGCGCTTCAGCCCGACGTTCCAGGCGGCGGTGCAGCGCGTGGTCGGTAACTCGCGCGACCCGCTGCCGCTGGCCAGCAAGGACATGCTCGGCGAGCTGGCCCAGAAGGGCTCGCTCGGTTTCGAAGACGCGACGCAGCTGCTGCCGAACCTGGTCTGCTGCTTCGATCGGCAGCACCAGGAACCGCGTTGGAGCGACTACCAGACGCTGCTTGCCGAATCGAAGGAGATGGCGTGGATCGCCACCGAGGGCAACGCCTTCAACCACGCCACCGATCGGGTCGCCGACGTGGTCGCGGTCGCCGACCGGCAGCGGCAGCTGGGGCGGCCGATCAAGGAAGCGGTCGAGGTGAGCACCAGCGGGCGCGTGCGGCAGACGGCGTTCCGCGCGGTGATGGTGGAGCGGTTGTTCCTCGGCGACGACGGGGCGCTGCGCGCCGAGCAGGTGCCCGGCAGCTTCCACGAGTTCATCACGCGCGCCGAGGAGGCGCCGGGCGTGCTCGACCTCCGCTTCGATTCGGGCAACGCGACGGCGATCTTCAAGATGACCTCGAAGAGCTGAGTGGGTCCGCATTCGACCGCCGAAGCCGCCAACCACTGGCGATACGCAGCTGCTGAAGTGCGGCGAGGTGCGCCACAAGCCGCCATTCTGATCCCGAATCAGACGCCAAAAAATGCCCGAATCCGACCATCCGCGGGCAGAGCGGTGCCGGCCACCGCGGTCGAACCGGCCGCCGCGAACGGATAGAACGCAGCCATGTCCGACCATGTCGTCCAGGCCCTCGTGCGCGCGCTCGGCGAACGCGGCGTGCTCACGAGCCCCGAGGACCGCGCGCGCTTCGAGACCGGCTGGCGCTACGGCAAGGGCGTCGCCCGCTGCGTGGTGCGCCCCG
>SXPB01000120.1 GCA_005776475.1 Planctomycetia bacterium | reverse complement strand
GACTACGACCTGCAGTCGTCGATCCCTGGCCTGTTCGTGCTGGGCGAGGCGAACTTCAGCGACCACGGCGCCAACCGTCTCGGCGCCTCGGCGCTGATGCAGGGCCTGGCGGATGGCTACTTCGTGATCCCGTACACGATCGGTGGCTACCTCGCCGGCCAGAAGCCGGGTGCGGTGCCGGGCAGCCATGCCGAGTTCGGCAAGGCCGCGGCCAGTGTGCTGGAGATGCAGAAGCGTCTGCTCGGCATCCAGGGCAAGCGCACCGTCGACGACTTCCACAAGTCGCTCGGCAAGATCATGTGGAGCAGGTGCGGCATGGCCCGCAACGAGAAGGGCCTGCAGCAGGGGATCGCCGAGATCCAGGCGCTGCGGGCCGAGTTCTGGCGCGACGTCAAGGTGCTCGGTGGCGACGCCACCGTGAACCAGTCGCTCGAGAAGGCCGGCCGCGTCGCCGACTTCCTCGAGTTCGGCGAGCTGACCTGCCGCGACGCGCTCGAGCGCCGCGAGTCGTGCGGCGGCCACTTCCGCGAGGAATGGCAGGACGCCGGCGAAGCGATGCGCGACGACGAGAACTTCTGCCACGCCGCGGTGTGGGAACACAAAGGCGAGGTGAAACAGGCGGTGCGGCACAAGGAGCCGCTGGCCTTCGAGAACGTGCACCTGGCTGTCCGGAGTTACAAGTGATGAAGCTCACCCTGCACATCTGGCGCCAGAGCAAGCGCAGCACCAAGAGCGACTTCAAGCAGGACGGCAAGATGGTCCGCTACGAGCTGGACCACGTGTCGCCCGACATGTCGTTCCTCGAAATGCTCGACGTGCTCAACGAGCAACTGACCAAGAAGGGCGAGGAGCCGGTCGTGTTCGACCACGACTGTCGCGAGGGCATCTGCGGCGCGTGCAGCCTGATGATCGACGGCGAAGCCCACGGGCCCCAGAGCGGCACCACGACCTGCCAGCTGCACATGCGCAGCTTCCGCGACGGGGCCGAGATCTGGATCGAGCCGTGGCGCGCCTCGGCGTTCCCGGTGATCAAGGACCTGATGGTCGACCGCAGCGCGTTCGACCGCGTGGTCCAGGCCGGCGCCTTCATCTCGGTCAACACCGGTGCGCCGCAGGACGCCAACGCGATCCCGGTGCCGAAGGCGGACGCCGACAAGGCGTTCGACGCCGCGACCTGCATCGGTTGCGGCGCTTGCGTGGCCGCCTGCAAGAACGCCTCGGCGATGCTGTTCGTCGGCGCCAAGATCTCGCACTTCATGCACCTGCCGCAGGGCCAGGTCGAGCGCGAGCAGCGGGCCCGCAACCTGGTCAAGGTGATGGACGCCGAGGGTTTCGGCAACTGCACCAACCAGTACGAGTGCGAAGCCGCATGCCCGAAGGACATCCCGGTGCGCGTGATCGCCGAGATGAACCGCGAGTTCGTGAAAGCGAAGCTGAAGGAAGAGCCGCCGAGCACGAAGCGGGTTGGCGGCGACGGCTAGGGATGGTCCCGAGCGCGCCGCTCGCCGCGGCTCGGCGCGTCCGCTGCTGACCCCGGTGCTTACAGATCGCTTGCGGTCCGGGCCGGCGAAGGGGGCTACCGTTCTGGCATGAAAGCCTGGACGACGTTCGTTCCGTTCCTGTTCGCATCGGCGACCTGGGCCCAGGCGCCGGCCGCCCCTGTCGCGCTGCCCGCGGGCAAGCTGCCGGTGCGCGAGGTCACGGTGTTCAAGGACGGCCACGCCTACCTCGTGCGCGAGGCACCGTTGCCGGCCGACGCCGGCGGCACGTTCGTGCTCGACGACCTGCCCGCCCCGTTGCTCGGCACGTTCTGGCCGTTCGCCAGCGACGGCGCGCGGCTCGTTTCGGCGAAAGCGGGGCGCGAGCAGGTCACCAGTGAAGTCGCGGCGATGGACATGCGCCAGATCGCCCGTGCCAACGTCGGCAAGAACGTGCTCGTCGTCACGCATGACAAGGAACGACTCGAAGGCAAGCTGCTCGGCGTGCCGTCGCGCCAGCCGTCGCCCGGTGCCAGCGAAGGCGAACTGCTGCTGCTGCAGACTTCGTCCGGCACCCGCGCGCTGGTGCTCGGCCACGTGCGCGAACTGGAAGTGCGCGGCGACTACACCGGCACGATCGCGCACGAGGAGCAGAAGGAACGGCTGGTGCTGACGGTCGCCGGCGGCGGTGCGGGCGCCAAGGTCGGCGTGATGTACGTGCAGCAGGGCATGCGCTGGATCCCGGCTTACCGCATCGACATCGACGGCGCCGGCAAGGCGCGCGTGCAGTTCGAGGCGACGTTGGTGAACGACCTGGTCGATCTCGACCGGGCCGCCGTCAACCTGGTCGTCGGCGTGCCGAAGTTCGAATTCGAAGGCCTGGTCGACCCGATCTCGCTGCAGAACGAGATGGCGCAGGTCGCCCACGCGTCGCGCGACCGGCACGACTTCCGCAACGCGTTGTCCAACTCGTTGCGCACGCAGAGCGCCGCGTTCCAGCAGCAGGAACAGGAGCCAGGCCCCGCCGTCGCCGAGGGCGAAGCCACCGAGGACCTGTTCGTGTTTTCGGTGCGCGACGTGACGTTGCGCAAAGGGGAGCGGTTGGTGCTGCCGATCGCGTCGTTCGAACTGACCTACAAGGACGTCTACCGCCTCGACGTGCCGTTCGCACCGCCGATGGAAGTGCGCCAGGGCCTGCAGAGCGAACGCGTGATCGAACTGGCGAGGCAGATGGCGGCGCCCAAGGCCCGCCACGTGCTGCGCCTGAAGAACGGCAACGAGATGCCGCTGACGACGGCGCCGGCCCTGGTGCTGGCGAACGGCCGCGTGCTGGCGCAGTCGCGGCTCTTCTACACGTCGAAGGGCCGCGAGATCGATCTCGAGATCAACGCGGCGATCGACATCCGCGTCGAGACCGCGGAACACGAGGTGCAGCGCGATCCCGGCCCGATCCGGCTCGGCAGCGACAACTACGGCCGCGTCGAGGTCGCCGGCGCGATCACGCTGTGGAACGGCAAGACGCAGCCCGCCGTGCTGGAAGTGACGCGCAAGGTGCTGGGCCTCGCCGACAAGGTCGGGCAAGGCGGCAGCCAGAAGCAGCTCGACCTGCTGCAAGCGTGGCATGGCGGCCCGCAACCGGGCTGGTGGGGCTGGTGGAGCTGGCCGCACTGGTGGTTCGTGCACAACGGCTTCGGCGAGTTCCGTTGGCAGCTCGAACTGGCCCCCGGGGCCACGACGAAACTGGACGCAAGCTGGCACTACTTCTGGCGGTGAACGCCGCCCGTCGCAGCGACCGCGGCGGCCGTCAGTCGAGATCGAAGATGTTGCGCGGCCTCGTGTCCTTGTCCTTCTGCGCCTCTTCCTTGGCGCGCTTGAGCTGGGCGTCGAGCTGGTCGCCCTTCTTTGCCTCATTGTCCTTGGCCGACGAGAACAGGTCGGCGAGTCGCTGCTGTTCCTTCTTCTGCGCCCGCAGCAGGCCGTCGAGATCCTGGCCGCCCTTGGCTTCCTCCGGCCGCATGGCCCGGGCTTTCCCCGACCGCGTGTCCACCTCGAGCATCTTGTTGCAGCAGGGGCAGGAGAACGTGAAGACGGTGTCGGCCATGGTGGTTCGCGCAGCATTGTGGTGCGGCCGCCGGTCGCCGACAACGCGGCTGTGGCCCAGGTCGGCCCTGGCAGCCCGGGGGGCTCGGAGTTTCCAGGGCGCCGCGACGTGGACGAGGCCTTCGCCAGCAAGCCTGCGCGCCGCTATCGTTCGGCGGGTCGCGCGCGTTGGCATGGCCCGTTCGCGATCCAGGACCCGACGCCCGTGACTGCCGAGAAAAAGCCGATCGCCGAAGGAACCCCGCGACAGGGTCAGCGTCTGGTGCTGAGTTCCCTGCCAGTGGGTCGCCGTGAAGGTGGCCGCCCGGCAGGCGAACCCGCTGACGACGAGGCGGACCCGGCCCGCGAACCCATGCTGCGGGCCAAACAGGGTGACGCGGAGGCCTTCCGCGTGCTCGTCGAGATGTTCCAGGACCGGGTGATGCGTGTGATGGTGTCCGTTCTGCACTGCGATCGAAGCCTCGCCGAGGACCTCGCCCAGGAGGTGTTCTTGCGCGTGTTCAAAGGCCTGCCGGAGTTCGATGGGCAGGGGCGCTTCGTGGCGTGGTTGCACACGATCGCGATGAACGTGGCCATCAGCGAGTACCGCCGCCGCCGCACCCAGAAGCGCGATCGCCGCACGGTGTCGATCGATGCGCCGGTGGCTGGCACCGACGATTTGTTCGTGACGCCGGCCGGGCGTGAAGTGGATCCCGGCGAACGCGCGCACCAGCACGAGTTCCTGGCCAAGGTGCGACAGTGCGTGCAGCAATTGCCCGACGAGTTCCGCGCGGCGGTCGTGTTGCGCGACATGGAGTCGTTGGCGTACGAGGAGATCGCGGCGGCGCTCGATCTGCCGATCGGCACGGTGCGGTCGCGCATCCACCGCGGCCGGCTGCTGCTGCAGGAAATGCTGCGAGGATTCGACGCATGAACGATCGCGAACCAGAACTTCGCGGCGGCGACGAGCGACTCGCCGACTGGGTCGACGGGCGCATGAGCGACCGCGACCGCGAGCGCTTCCTCGCCGAGATGCGCGTGAATGCGCAGTTGAAGAAGGACCTCGAAAACTACGAACGCACGGTCGGCGTGGTGCGGGCGGCGCTGCGGGCGCCGATGCAGCCTGCCCCGATCGCCGATCGGGTGATGGCGGCGATCGCCGCCGAAAAGGCGAAGCCCGAGCCCGTGCGGTCGGCGCCGCTTTCGTTCCGTTCGCGGCCGTTGTGGTGGAGCTTGCTCAGTGCGGCGGCGCTGCTGCTGGTCGCACTCCTGGTGAACGAACTGCCGTCGCCGCCGGCGACCACGTCGGATCTCGTTTCCCACGATGCATCGAGACCGCAGCCGGTCACCGCGGCAACGGTTCCCGCTGGGCAACCGGCCGATGCCGAGAACCCGGAGCTGGCCAGCAAGCAGTCCGGCGCCAAGCCGGGCGAAATGAAGAAGTCACTCGCGACCGATGCGGGGCCGGGCAGCGATCCCACGCCGGGGGTGTCCGACAAGCCGGAAGGTGCCAGGCGAAATCGCGAAGGCGAGGTGACGCGCAGCGAGCCCGACGGCGCGGCGTCGCAGGATCGCGCGGATGCCAAGACCGCTGCCGCGCCCTCGACCGCTGTGCAACGCGAGGCCCTCGGCAAGGAGCGGCGATTCGGTTCGGAATCGCAGCCCGCTACGGAACAGAGCCTCGGTGCGGAACCGGCTGCGCAGGCGCGGGTGGGCGCGGCGGTCCAGACTCCGATCGCCAACCCGCCGGCGGAGCCGGGGCAAGCGGACCAACGCACGAACGAGGGCGATCCACGGGCACCGTTCACGCGCGGCGCTGCGTCAGGCACCGGGGACAAGCCGGTCGGCACGTTCGCCGACGGCCCGGCTGCGGCGGACAAGACCAAACCCGCGGCCGGTGGTGGCGGTGGAGCGGTGGCTGATCCGCAAGGTGCCGTAGCGGGTCCAGGTAGCCCGGGCGCAGAGTTGCCGAAGCGTGTTCCAGGTTCCGAAACCTGGGGCGACTTGGGCAG